>CACWVN010000006.1 GCA_902764285.1 uncultured Eubacteriales bacterium | reverse complement strand
CGCGCCTCGCCGGCGATCAGCTGGCCGATCATCCCGCGCGCGCTGAACCCGGCCTCCAGCGAGAGCGCTTCCAACGCATCGGATTCCTGCGTACCCATGATCTCATCCGGAATACGCCGTTCTTCCGCGCAGGCCTGAACGGAGCAAAGCAGGGCGGCGCTCAAAGCCGTCAACAGCAGCAAAATTATTGAAGCGACTCGCGCACGAGCTTTGCGATCTCCGACAGCATGGGCGCGCAGAGTCCGAGCATGGCGATCCGCGCGGAAAGGGAGATCCTCCCGGCCAGCGCGCGCTCGCCGGCATCCTCGCACAGCTGCGCGCCAAAGCGCGACAGTATCGCGATCCCGGCGCCCTTCAGCACCGCGGAAGTGATATCGCCGTCCCCCGGCGCAAATTCCCGCAAGGCGCTCAGCCAGTCCCCCGCCCGGTCCCATTCCGAAAAAACCAGCGCCAGCGCCGCCAGCCCCGATGCCAGGGAAACCGCCGTGGCGATTTCCGGCCGCTGCACTCTCAGGGCCGAACAAATCATCGACGCGGCCACGCACAACGCGATTACGCGCACAATCATCGCCCGCACCCATCTTCACAGCGAGAACAGGCTGCGGATGCCGGTGAAGAAATCCGATATCATCCCGGCGACCATCATCAACACGATCACCAGCCCGGACAGCGTCGCCAGCGTCGCAATATCCTCGCGCCCCGCGCGCGTCAGGATCTGGGAAATCACCGTGATTATTATGCCGATCCCCGCGATCTTAAAAACAAAATCGATATTCATCGTCCGCCTCATATCACGATCAGTGCCAGCATCAGGCCGACCAACAGTCCCAGCGTCACATACAGCCGATCCGCTTCGTCCGCCTTGGCGCGCGCCGCATCCACGGATCGTTCCAGCTCGTGCAGCGATTCAGACAACAGATTGTCCTGCGTTTCGCGCTCGCTCTGGCCGAGCTTCACGAATACACCGTCCAAAATCCGAAAATCCGCCGCCGTCAGCGCGTCGCAGATGCCGCCGTTCCTTCTCGCGGCCGGTTTGCAGGCCATCCAGGCCTCGCCCGCGCTCATACCCTCGCCCATGCGCTCGCCGATCATGTTCAGCAGCGGGCAGTCCGTCCGCAGCAGGGAATCGCGCATCGGTATAAACATCGTAACGACGTTCACGCGCAGGTTCCTCAGGCCGTCGGCGATCTGCTTCAGCGCCGTCACGCGCCGGCGGGCTTTCCCGGCCAGCGATTTCCCGATCAGTGTGCAGCTGGCGACGACGCACAGCGCCAGCGCTACGCGCGTTCCCATACGGGCGTCCTTCCCCCTTCCGCTCCGAGCCGCCGGATTTCGGATATCCTCCCCGGCGCTCCGGCCAGCAGCGCCACATATTCAAACACGCCCTTATCCAGGATGGACGACAGTTCCGGCCTGTGGATCAGGTCGTCGAAGCTGCGCGCATGGGCGGACGCGACGACGGCCACCCCGCAGCGCGCCGCATCCGCGAGGGTTTCGGCATCGCCCGCATCGCCGATCTCATCGGTCACGATCACATCCGGCGCCATGCCCCGCACCAGAAGGCGGATCGCGACGCGCTTTGCGCAGCCGTCCATCACGTCGGTGCGCGGGCCGACGTCGATCGTGGGAACGCCCTGCCGGCACGCGGCCAGCTCATGGCGTTCGTCCGCCACGACCACGTTCCGGCCCCTCACCGACAGCTGCCTCGCGACGTCGCGCAATAGCGTGGTCTTGCCCATGCCGGGCGGCGAGATGATCAGCGTTGAGCGCACGCCGTCACCCGGGTCGATCGTGCTCATCAGCGCATCGGCGCTGCCCTGCCTGGGCCTGGCGATCCTGACGCAGATTGACCCGATGTCCGTCAGCCGGGCCCCGTCGCTTCCCGCCCCGCTCACGCGCCCGCAGACGCCCGCGCGGCTTCCGTCGCTCAGCGTGAAAAAGCCCTGCGCCAGTTCGTTCTCCCGCGAATAGAGGCTGAAATCCATCAGCGCCGCGAGTATATTTCGGAGCTTTTCCGCGGAGATTATCTCGCTGCACAGCGCGTCCCCGTCGAACGCCACCAGCTGCGCCGGCATCCCGGCGCGCAGCCGCACTTCCCGTACAGCCGCCCTGCGTTTCTCCAGGGCCGCCGCCGTATGGGGCGGAAGGAGCGACTTGAGCCTGTCAATCACATCCATCGCCGCGCCTCCCGTATTTTTTATCTTATTTCGCCGGGTCGGGCGGCATGCAGGAAAGCGCCCGGAAAAGCGCGCGCCATTAATATTTTTGTTGCGTTGGCAAAAACAATCGACACGGGGCATGTTTATGTGCTATAATAAAGTTAACCGTTGGATATCAACGCTGCCAAGACCTTTGCGTGGGAGGAATGGCCCGTGAATAAGCCTCGTAAACAGAAACAGTATAAGATCCTTTCCATCGACCCCGGTCTGAAACCCTTTTATGACGACATCGCGTTGCGCATGGACCGAAACGCCGAAGTGCGCAAAAAGCTGCTCGGCAAGAAGGCGGATCTGCCGTCGTTTGCCAACGGCTATATGTATTATGGGTTCTCCAGGACCGATACCGGCTGGGTGTACCGCGAATGGGCGCCGGGCGCGGACGCGATCCATCTGATCGGCGATTTCAACAACTGGAACCGCAAATCCCATCCCATGACGAAACTTCCCGACGGCACGTGGGAGATCTATCTGGAGGGCGAAAACGCGCTGCGGCACGGCCAGCGGGTGAAGATCGAGGTCACCCGCGGCAAAAACAAGTTCGACCGCATCCCCGCGTATATCCGCCGGGTCGTGCAGAACCACGAAACGAACCAGTTCGACGGGCAGATCTGGGCGCCGCCGGTTCCCTTCCAGTGGACGGACGGCGGTTACGGCAAGCGGAAGGTTTCCCCGCCGTTCATCTACGAAGCCCACATCGGCATGGCCCAGGACAAAGAAGGCATCGGCACCTACCGCGAATTTGCCGATTTCAACCTGCAATACATCCACGACATAGGTTACAACACCGTGCAGCTGATGGCGGTGCAGGAGCATTCCTACTACGCCTCCTTCGGCTACCAGGTGACGAATTTCTTCGCCGCGTCCTCATGGTACGGCGAGCCGGAGGATCTGAAATACCTGATCAACAAGGCGCACGAGCTGGGCATGTACGTGCTGCTGGACGTGGTCCATTCCCACGCGTCCGCGAACACCTCCGACGGCCTGAACGAGCTGGATGGCACCGACAACCAGTATTTCATCGGCGGCGGCTGGGGCTGGCACCCCGCCTGGGGCACGAAGCTGTTCGATTACGGAAAATATGAAACGCTGCATTTCCTGCTGTCGAACCTGAAATTCTGGCTGGAGGAATACCACTTCGACGGATTCCGGTTCGACGGCGTGACTTCGATGATCTATCAGGATCACGGGCTCGGTTCCGCGTTCACCCAGTATTCCCAGTATTTCAGCCTGAACACCAACGTAAACGCGATCACCTATCTCCAGCTGGCCAACGAGCTGATCCATTCCGTCAATCCCTTCGCGATCACCATCGCCGAGGAGATGAGCGGCATGCCCGGCATGTGCATCCCGGTGCGCAGCGGCGGCATCGGCTTCGATTACCGCCTTTCCATGGGCGTGCCGGATTTCTGGGTGAAGCTGCTGCGGGATTACAGCGACGAGCAGTGGGATATGGGCAAGATGTGGTATGAACTGACCACGCGCCGCCCGCAGGAGAAGAACGTCGGCTACTGCGAATCCCACGACCAGGCGCTGGTGGGCGACAAGACGCTGATCTTCCGCATGGCCGACGCCGAGATGTACACGGGCATGGACAAGATCTATCATTCCGTGGTGATCGACCGCGCCATCGCCCTGCACAAGATGATCCGGTTCATCACGCTGTCGCTGGCCGGCGAGGGCTATCTGAACTTCATGGGCAACGAATTCGGGCATCCGGAATGGATCGATTTCCCCCGCGAGGGCAACGGCTGGAGCCACAAGTATGCCCGCAGGCAGTGGTCGCTGGTGGAAAACGGCTATCTGAAATACCAGTGGCTGGCCAACTTCGACAAGGCCATGCTGAAGTTCGCCCGCAAGTACCGCGTGCTGAACAAGGAGGACGCCGTGAACCTGTGGATCGACCAGCCGGGCAAGATCATCGCCTTCTCCAAGGGCGACCTGGTGTACGTCTTCAACTTCAACCCCACCCATTCCCCCACGGATTTCTTCCTGCCGGTGCACACCGTCGGGCCGGGCAAATACCGCGCGATCTTCTCCACCGACGATCTGGACTTCGGCGGCATGGACCGCATCAGCAAGAATTACGATTACTACACCAAGGTCGTGAAGGACCACGGGCTGGGCTTCAACATCTATATCCCCAGCCGCACGGCGGTGGTGTTCCGGAAGGTGGACTGACCGTATGCCGCGGTTTTGCCGCAATTTCAAAATACGCACGCATAATAGAAGGGCTGTCCGGAATGCCGGACAGCCCCGATTCTTGTTTTGCTGTTTTTTTACTTCTTCTTGCCCTGGTTGGCGACGGCTTCCATCTTGGCCTTGAGGGCTTCCTGGTCGCCCAGGTAATAGTGCCGGATGACCTTGAAATCATCGTCGAACTCATACACCAGCGGCGTGCCGGTGGGGATGTTCACGCCGATGATCTCGTCGGCGGACAGGTTGTCGAAGTACTTCACCAGCGCGCGCAGGGAATTGCCGTGAGCGGCGATGATGACGCGCTTGCCGGCCTGCATATCGGGCTTGATGACCTCGTTGAAATAGGGCACGGCGCGCTCGATGGTGGTCTCCAGGCTCTCGTGGGCGGGCAGCAGCGCCTTGTCCACGTCGCGGTACATCGGCTGGTTCACGGCGGAGCGCTCATCGCTCTCCTCCAGGGCCGGCGGCTTGATGTCGAAGGAGCGGCGCCAGATCTTTACCTGGTCCTCGCCGTACTTTTCGGCGGTCTCGGACTTGTTCAGGCCCTGCAGGGCGCCGTAGTGGCGCTCGTTCAGCTTCCAGGTCTTGATGACCGGCAGCCAGGCGCGGTCCATCTCGTCCAGCACGTGGTTCAGCGTGTGGATGGCGCGCTTGAGGTAAGAGGTATAGCACACGTCGAAATCATAGCCCTCGGCCTTCAGCAGGCGGCCGGCGGCTTTGGCTTCCTCGTGGCCCTTCTCGCTCAGATCCACGTCCGTCCAGCCGGTGAACAGGTTCAGCTTGTTCCATTCGCTTTCACCGTGGCGGACCAGCACGAGCTTCATCATGGGGATCATCCTCCTGTTACTATAAATTTGTGGAATCAATACATGACAACCTGGGCGAAGTCGGGCGCCTTCAGGCTGGCGCCGCCGATCAGGCCGCCGTCGATTTCGGGCTGCGCCATCAGGCCCTTCACGTTGGAGCCCTTCATGCTGCCGCCGTACTGGATGCGGATCTTGGCCGCGGCCTCCTCGCCGAACTTCGCGGCGATGGCCTTGCGGATGACGCCGATGGTCTCGTTCGCCTGCTCGTCGGTGGCGGTCAGGCCGGTGCCGATGGCCCACACGGGCTCATAGGCGACGACGACGTTTTCAAGGTCCGCGGCGGTCAGGCCGTGCAGCGCCATCTGGGTCTGATAGGTGACGATCATGTCGGTGTAGCCGGCTTCGCGCTCGTCCTTCATCTCGCCCACGCACACGATGGCCTTCAGGCCGGCGTTCACGGCGGCGACGGTGCGCAGGTTGACGGTCTTGTCGGTCTCGCCGAAGTACTGGCGGCGCTCGCTGTGGCCGATGATCACGTATTCACAGCCGGCGGCCTTCAGCATGGCGGCGGAGAGCTCGCCGGTATAGGCGCCGGACTCCTTGAAGTGAACGTTCTGGGCGCCCAGCTTGATGTTGGTGCCCTCGATAACGGGCTTCACGGCCGCGAAGCACACGGCGGGCGTGCACACGACGACGTCGCACTTGGCGTCCTTCACCAGCGGGATCAGGTCCTTGACCAGCTGGGCGGCCTCTTCGGGGGTCTTGTTCATCTTCCAGTTGCCGGCGATAATGGGCTTGCGCATGGGAATCTCCTCCTAAACTGTTCGATAATATGGGATAACATGGATTCGGGCGGGGTTGGACCCCGCCCAAATTGGATTTGTGAATTAAGCCTTGTCCTTCAGGCAGGCGACACCGGGCAGCACCTTGCCCTCGAGGAACTCCAGGGACGCGCCGCCGCCGGTGGAGATGTGGCTCATCTTCGGGGCCAGGCCCATCTGGGTGACGGCCGCCGCGCTGTCGCCGCCGCCGATGATGGTGGTGGCGTCGGATTCGGCCATGGCGGTGGCGATGGCCAGCGTGCCCTTGGCGAACTCGGGCTTCTCAAACACGCCCATCGGGCCGTTCCAGACCACGGTCTTGGCGGACTTCACGGCGTCGGAGAACAGCTCAATGGTCTTCGGGCCGATGTCAAGGCCCTGCCAGCCCGCGGGGATCTTGCCGGCTTCGACGGTCTTGATCTCGGTGGGATTGTCGAAATCGTTGGCGATGACGGTGTCCACCGGCAGCAGGAACTTCACGCCCTTTGCCTCGGCGGCCTTCATCATGTCCTTCGCCAGCTCAATGCGCTCCTCGTCCAGCAGGGAATCACCGATCTCGCCGCCCATGGCCTTGGAAAAGGTATAGGCCATGCCGCCGCCGATGATCAGGGTGTCAACCTTTTCCAGCAGGTTGGTGATGACGCCGATCTTGTCCTTGACCTTCGCGCCGCCCAGGATGGCGACGAACGGACGCACCGGGTTCTCCACGGCGTTACCCAGGAAGTTCAGCTCCTTGCCGATCAGGTAGCCGGCGACGGCGGGCAGATAGTCCGCAACGCCCGCGGTGGAAGCGTGCGCGCGATGCACGGTGCCGAAGGCATCGGACACGTACAGCTCGGCCATGGAGGCCAGCTCCTTCGCGAAGGCGGGATCGTTCTTTTCCTCTTCGGCGTGGAAGCGGACATTCTCCAGCAGCACGGCCTTGCCGGGCTCGACTTCCGCAGCCAGCTTCTTGGCGTCGGGGCCGATGACGTCCTTGGCCAGCTTCACTTCGAAGCCCAGCTTCTCGGACAGGCGCTTGGCCACGGGCGCCAGGGAATACTTCATGTTGAACTCGCCCTTCGGACGGCCCAGGTGGGAGCAGAGGATCACGGCCGCGCCGTTGTCCAGCAGATACTTGATCGTGGGCAGCGCAGCGTTGATGCGGGTTTCATCGGTGATATTCTTGTCCGCGTCCAGCGGCACGTTGAAATCGCAGCGTACGAGGACTTTCTTGCCCTTTACCTGGACGTCCTCAATGGTCATCTTGTTGAGATTCATGAATAAACCACTCCTTATCAACATTGATATACATATTCTAACACATCGAGCCGGAAAATAAAAGGGGATTTATCGGACCTCATCTATAAAATTTGCGTTGAATCCGCCAAATCCGCGAATATGCGGCGGCCATGATTCTTTCTTTTAACGAACATGTGTTATAATCCCCCCATAAATGGAGGAATAATGATGCGCGACAAGATCATTCAGGCACAAAACGTGTCGTTTCAATATGAGGACGGCGCCGCCCCGGCCGTGGACGACATCACCTTTACCGTGGACCGCGGCGAGTTTCTGGCGGTGCTGGGCCGCAACGGCAGCGGAAAATCCACGCTGGCGAAGCTGCTGAACGCGCTGCTGCTGCCCACCGCCGGCGAACTGACCGTCGACGGCCTGCGCGCCGTCACCGAGGACGACTGCTACGAGGTGCGCAAATCCTGCGGCATGGTGTTCCAGAACCCCGATAACCAGATCGTGACCACGATCGTCGAGGAGGACTGCGCCTTCGGCCTTGAAAACCTGGGCACGCCGCCGGAGGAGATCCGCTGGCGCGTGAAGGCCGCGCTCTCCGACGTGGGCATGAGCGAATACGCCGAGGCCTCCCCCTCTATGCTTTCCGGCGGCCAGAAGCAGCGCGTGGCCGTCGCCGGCGTGCTGGCCATGCGGCCGAAGATCATCGTGTTCGACGAGTCCACGGCCATGCTGGATCCCATCGGCCGGCGGGACATCTTCGCCATCGCCCAGCGCCTGAACAAGGAAGAAGGCATCACCGTGGTGTGGATCACCCACTTCATGGAAGAGGCGGCGCTGGCTGACCGCGTGATCGTAATGGACGCGGGCAAAATCGCGCTGGAGGGCACGCCGAAACAGGTATTCAGCCAGACCGATCGCGTGCTTGCGCTGGGGCTGGACGTGCCGGGCATGATGAAGCTGGCCGATCGCCTGCGCAAGGCCGGCCTGCCCCTGAAAGAGGGCGTCATGACCGTGAATGAAATGGTGGTGGAACTATGCCGATTGAAGTAAAGGGCCTGACCCACGTGTACATGCCCGGCACGCCCTTCGAGGCCCGGGCGCTGAATGACGTCAGCCTTTCGATCCGCGACGGCGAGTTCATCGGCATCATCGGCCACACCGGCAGCGGCAAGAGCACGCTGATCGTCCACCTGAACGGCCTGGAATCCTCATCTCCCGGCGTGGTGTTCGTGAACGGCGTCGATCTGGGCTTGAAGGAGACCGATCTCATCGCCATACGCCGCACGGTGGGGCTGGTGTTCCAGTACCCGGAATACCAGCTGTTCGAGGAAACCGTGGAAAAGGACGTCGCCTTCGGCCCGAGGAACCTGGGCCTTTCCGAAGACGAAATCAAGGCGCGCGTCGCCGATGCGCTGCGCATGGTCGGCCTGCCACAGGATGTCGCGGGTAAATCCCCGTTTGAGCTCTCCGGCGGCCAGAAGCGGCGCGTGGCCATCGCCGGCGTGCTGGCCATGCAGCCCTCCATGCTGATCCTGGACGAGCCCGCGGCGGGGCTCGATCCCGCGGGCCGGCGGGAGATGCTGGAGCTGATCAAGGGCGTCCATGATACCGGCGTGACCGTGGTGATGGTCTCCCATTCCATGGACGACGTCGGGCGCTATTGCGACCGGCTGTACGTGCTGAACCGCGGCGAGATCGCCTGGTACGGCACGCCCGCGGAAGTGTTCATCCACGAAGAACAGCTGCACGAGATCGGCCTGGATGTGCCCGAGTGCGCCAAGCTGGCGCGCCGTCTGCGCAAATCCGGCTTCGACATTCCGGAGGGGCTGTACAGGACGGACGACGTATGCGAAGCAATCCTGCGAAATCTGCGCAAAGGGAGTGATGCCACATGCTGAAAAACATCACGCTCGGCCAGTATTTCCCGGGAAATTCGCTGATCCACCGGCTCGATCCGCGCACGAAGCTGCTGGCGACGATCGCGCTGATCGCCATCGTGTTCGTGGCCCAGGGCTTTTCCGGATTTCTGCTGCTCGCCGGCTTCGTCGTCGCCTGCGCGGCTTCCACGGGCATCCATCTGAAATTCCTGGTGCGCGGGCTGAAGCCCCTGATGTTCATCATCCTGTTCACGTTCATACTGAACCTGTTCTTCCAGACCGGCGGAACCGTCCTGATCAGCATTTGGATCATACGGATTACCAGCAACGGCCTGCGCATGGCCGGGTTCATGGCGGCGCGGCTGATCCTGCTGGTGCTGTCTTCCCAGCTGCTGACGCTGACGACCTCTCCCATCGCCCTGACGGACGGCCTGGAGACGCTGTTCCGGCCGCTGCAGGTCATCGGCTTCCCCGCCCATGAGATCGCCATGATGATGTCCATCGCCCTGCGGTTTATCCCGACGCTGATGGACGAGGCGGATAAGATCATGAAGGCGCAGAAGGCCAGGGGCGCGGATTTTGAAACCGGCGGCCTGATCGCCCGGGCGAAAGCCATGGTGCCGCTGCTGGTGCCGCTGTTCGTGGGCGCGTTCCGCCGGGCGGAGGAGCTGGCGCTGGCCATGGACGCCCGCTGTTATCGCGGCGGCAAGGGCCGCACGCGCATGAAACAGCTGAAGTTCCAGGGCATCGACGGCCTGGCGGCGCTGGTGATCGCCGCGCTGCTGGCGGCGGTAATCCTGCTCAACAGGCTGAATCTGTTCTGATCCGGAGGATTCCATGCGCCGTATCCATCTGATAATCGAATACGACGGCACGAATTATGCCGGGTGGCAGCGCCAGAGCAACGCCCTGGCCGTTCAGCAGGTCGTTGAGGAAAAACTGGCGCGGCTGACCGGGGAAAGCATCGTCGTTCACGGGGCCAGCCGCACCGACGCAGGCGTGCACGCGCTGGGCCAGTCCGTGCACTTCGACACCGAAAGCCGCATCCCCGGCGACAAGTTCAGCTACGCGCTGAACACCATGCTGCCGCCGGATATCCGCGTTATCCACTCAAAAGAAACCGACTTCGGTTTTCACGCGCGTTTTTCCGCCGTGGGCAAGCGGTACCGCTACCTGTTCTGGGACGCGCCCCACGCCGGAGCGCTGAATAGGTTCACCCATGCCCACAGCATCTACCGGCTGGACGACGCGCTGATGTACCGGGAAGCGCAGGCGCTGATCGGCACCCATGATTTTGCGGCCTTCGCCGCCAGCAGATCGGTGGTCAAGGATACCGTCCGCACGATCTGGAAGGCGGACGTGAAGCGCTCCGACAGCGAGGTCAGTCTCGTGGTCGAAGGCAACGGATTTCTGTACAACATGGTGCGCATCATCGCGGGCACGCTTCAGAGCGTCGGCTCCGGCAAGCTGGAACCCGGCGCGTTGGCGCGGGCCATCTCCACCGGCGACCGGCTGGATCTGGGCGTGACCGCGCCGGCAAAGGGACTGACGCTGATGGAAGTGTATTACGCGCTGCCCGATTCGGCCAAAGCGACGGAGGAATGACGATGACCACGACCAATGCCATGCGCATGCTGACCAGGGCCGGGATCGGTTTCCGCGTTTCCAGCTATGAAGTGGATGAGAGCGATTTGAGCGGCGTGCACGCCGCCCAGGCGCTGGGCATCGATCCCGACTGCATGTTCAAGACGCTGGTGGCCCGGGGCGACAAAAAGGGGCTGTCGGTATTCTGCATCCCCGTCGCCGAGGAGCTGGATCTGAAGAAAGCCGCCGCCATCACCGGCGACAAGAAGATCGAAATGATCCACGTCAAGGAGCTTTTGAACCTGACCGGCTATATCCGCGGCGGTTGTTCCCCCATCGGCATGAAGAAGAAATACCCGACGTACATCGACGAGACCGCGATACTGTTCGACGAAATCTACGTCAGCGCCGGCATCCGCGGCCAGCAGGTCATTCTGAACCCGGAGGATCTGCGCGGGATCACCGATGCGGCTTTTGCCGACCTGACCAAGAGGTGACGCATGCAATCCTTCATTTTTGATTTCAACGGCACGCTTTTCCTGGACGCGGAGATCCACCGCGCGGCGTGGAAGCGCTTCATGGCGGAGCGCGGCCGGTCGATCACCGACGAGGATTTCGACCGGTATATGTACGGCCCGACCAACACAGTGATCTTCCGGCACTTCTTTCCCGGCATTTCCGACGATGAAATCGTCCGTCTGGCCGGGGAGAAGGAAGCGGTGTACCGGCGGATCGTGCTGGACGATCCCGCTTTGAAGCCGCTGGCGCCCGGCGCGCCGGAGATGCTGAACATGCTGGCCGAGCGCGGCATCCCCTGCGCCATCGCGACGGCGTCGATCCGGGCGAACGTGGATTTTTATCTGAACGACCTTGGGCTGGACCGATGGTTCGACATCGGCCGCATCTTTTACGACACCGGCGACATTCCCGGCAAGCCCGACCCCGCCATCTACCGGCTGGCGATGGATCAGATGGGGTTCAGGCCGGAAGAGACGACGATCGTCGAAGATTCATTGACCGGCATACAGTCCGCCTGCGGCGCCGGCGCGGGCCGGATCATCGCCATCGACACAACGGTCGGGCCGGATGCGCTCCTGCGGATGCCGGAGGTCGACGAAGTGATTCACGATTTTCACGGCTTTGAACGGTTCGTTCAAGCCTGATAGAACATCGACAGGAGGAAAAGACATGATTCGCCACATCGTTATGTTCAAGATCAAGGACGAGTACAAGGACGAGATCCCCCAGCTGGTGAAGAACTTCCAGGGCATGAAAGGCCGCATCGAGGGCATGCTGGACCTGGAGGCCGGCGCGGACATCCTGCACAGCGAGCGCTCCTACGACCTGGCGCTGATCACCGTGTTCGACAGCCGCGCGTCCTTTGACGCCTATCAGACCCACCCGGTGCATCTGCCGGTCAAGAAGCGCATGCACGAGGTCCGCAGCGCTTCCGTGGCCTGCGATTTCGAGATCTGACCCTCGCATTTGCGCATGAGAATGCTCCCCGGAATGATTTCCGGGGAGCGCGTGTTTATTTTGGGTTGGGATTACTTCATGGCCTCTTCCACCGCCACGGCGACGGCGACAGTCGCGCCGACCATGGGGTTGTTGCCCATGCCCAGGAAGCCCATCATCTCCACGTGCGCGGGCACGGAGGAGGAGCCGGCGAACTGGGCGTCGGAGTGCATGCGGCCCATGGTGTCGGTCATGCCGTAGGAGGCGGGGCCGGCGGCCATGTTGTCCGGATGCAGCGTGCGGCCGGTGCCGCCGCCGGAAGCCACGGAGAAGTACTTCTTGCCGGCTTCCCAGCGTTCCTTCTTGTAGGTGCCGGCGACCGGGTGCTGGAAGCGGGTGGGGTTGGTGGAGTTGCCGGTGATGGAGACATCGGCGTTCTCATGCCACATGATGGCCACGCCCTCGCGCACGTCGTCCGCGCCGTAGCAGTTCACCTTCGCGCGGTCGCCGGTGGAATAGGCGGTCTTGCTGACCACGGTCAGCGCATGGTCTTCCTTCACGTCGGCAGACAGGTAGTCATACTTGGTCTGTTGATGCGGCTGATGATCATGGCGGCGTCCTTGCCCAGGCCGTTCAGGATGACGCGCAGGGGCTTGGTGCGCACCTTGTTGGCGTTCAGCGCGATCTTGATGGCGCCTTCGGCGGCGGCAAAGGACTCGTGGCCGGCCAGGAAGGCAAAGCACTCGGTCTCCTCCTCCAGCAGGCGGGCGCCCAGATTGCCGTGGCCGATGCCGACCTGGCGCTGGTCCGCGACGGAGCCGGGGATGCAGAAGGCCTGCAGGCCCACGCCGATGCAGCGCGCGGCCTCGGCGGCGGTCTTGACGCCTTCCTTCATGGCGATGGCGGCGCCCAGTTCATAGGCCCACTTCGCGTTCTCGAAGCAGATGGGCTGGGTGCTCTCGACGATCTTGTAGGCGTCCACGCCCTTGGCGTTGTTGAAAGCCTTTACTTCATCAAAATCCTTGAAGCCATATTTGTCCAGCACGGGCTGGATCTGGGGCATGCGACCTTCATAATTCTCAAACAGAGCCATTCTTGCGCACCTCCTGCTTACTCGTTGCGCGGATCAATCCACTTGACCGCGCCGTCCTCGGCCTTGAAGCGGCCGTAGGTGCCGATGTTCTTTTCGTAGGCTTCCGCGGGAGCCACGCCCTTCTTGATGGCGTCCATCATCTTGCCCAGGGAGAGGAACTGATAGCCGCAGACCTGGTCGTCCTTGTCCAGCGCGATCTTCAGCACGTAGCCTTCGGTCATCTCCAGATAGCGCACGCCCTTGGCCTTGGTGCCGTACATGGTGCCGATCATGGAGCGCAGGCCCTTGCCCAGGTCCTCCAGACCGGCGCCGATGCGCAGGCCGTCGTCGGAGAAGGCGGACTGGGTGCGGCCGTAGACGATCTGCAGGAACAGCTCGCGCATGGCGGTGTTGATGGCGTCGCAAACCAGGTCGGTGTTCATCGCTTCAAGAATGGTCTTGCCGGGCAGGATCTCGGCGGCCATGGCGGCGGAATGGGTCATGCCGGAGCAGCCGATGGTTTCCACCAGCGCCTCTTCGATGACGCCGTTCTTCACGTTCAGGCTCAGCTTGCAGGCGCCCTGCTGCGGCGCGCACCAGCCGATGCCGTGGGTGTAGCCGGAGATGTCCTTGATTTCCTTGGCCTGAATCCATTTGCCCTCCTCAGGGATGGGCGCCGGGCCGTGATTCGGGCCCTTGGCGACGCAGACCATTTCCTCTACTTCGCGGGAATATTGCATACTGCTTACCTCCTTATAGCTTCAAGTCGCGCATGAAATGTGTCCGTTGATGAAACCATCGCAGTATGGGATTCATCATCATAACAATATTAACACGGGAACGCCGTTTTTGCAATGTTTGAAGTTATAATTTACAATTCTCCACCAGCTTATTCCCATATAATCCTGCCGGGATCCGTTTCATCCTGCCATTTTGGCTGACAACGGCCGCGGGATATGGTATAATGGATAAAAAAAACGGAGGATCATTCCATGACCGACCACGCTTCGATCGCCCGCGAACTGTTTATGCAGGGCTACAACTGCGCCCAGGCGGTGGCCTGCGCCTTTGGCGATGTCACCGGCCTGGATATCGACGCCGCGGCCCGCATGTCGTCGTCCTTCGGCGGCGGCCTGGGCCGGCTGAGGGAGGTCTGCGGCACCGTCAGCGGCGCGGCGCTGGTACTGGGCATCGCAAAGGGCTGTTCCGATCCGAAGGATTACGACGCGAAGAAGTCCCACTACGCGCTGGTGCAGGAATTCGCCCGCCGCTTCCGGGAGGAAAACGGCGCCATCGTCTGCCGCGAGCTTTTGAAGGGCGTCGACGTCACGCAGGGGTCCGAGCCGGAAGCGCGCACGCCGGAGTTCTACAAAAAACGCCCCTGTCTGAACCTGGCTGTCAGCGCCGCGCGGATCCTGGAGGAAATGCTTAAAGAATAAGAAAGGCGGCCGCCGCGTTCGATCGCGGGGCCGCTCTTTTTTGTGGAAACGCTTTTACAGTTCCCGCGCGCTCAGCGCCAGCGCGGCGGCGATGGTCTGGTCCATGTCGTAGTACCTGTATTCGCCCAGCCGTCCGCCGAAGATGACGTTCGCCTCCGCGTCGGCCAGCTTTTTGTACTCGGCGTACAGCGCGCCGTTTTTCTCATCGTTGACGGGATAATAGGGCTCGTCCCCAGGCTTCCATTCGCTGCTGTATTCCCGGCTGATGACGGTCTTGGGCAGGTCGTTGCCCTCAGCGTCCTTGCCGAACTCAAACCACTTGTGTTCGATGATGCGCGTCCAGGGCGTTTCGCGGTCGGTGTAGTTGACGGCAGCATTGCCCTGGAAGTTGGGGATATCCAGCAGCTCCGTCTCAAAGCGCACGGACCGGTATTCCAGCGCGCCGAGCCTGCAGCCGAAATAGGCGTCGATCGGCCCGGTATAGACCACCTTCTGCGCCAGAGCGTCCAGATTCTCCTTGTCTTCCAGATAATCGCAGTTCAGCCGCACCTCGATGCCGTCGAGCAGGTTTTCCACCAGCTTCGTGTATCCGCCGATGGGGATGCCCTGGTAGAGCGCGTTGAAATAGTTGTTGTCAAAGGTCAGACGGACGGGCAGCCGCCGGATGATGAACGCGGGCAAATCGCGGCAGTCCCTGCCCCACTGCTTTTCGGTATAGCCCTTGATCAGCTTTTCATAGATATCTCGGCCGACCAGGCTGATGGCCTGCTCCTCCAGGTTCCCGGGCTCGCCGGTGATCTCCCTTCGCTGCGCGTCGATCTTCGCCCGCGCCTCTTCCGGCGTCACCACGCCCCACATTTTATTGAACGTGTACATGTTGAAGGGCAGCGAATACAGTTCTCCCTTGTAATTGGCCACGGGCGCATTGGTGAAGCGGTTAAAGTCGGCGAAGCGGTTCACGTACGTCCAAACCGACTTATCATTGGTGTGGAAGATGTGCGCGCCGTAGCGGTGCACGTGGATGCCCTCGACGTCCTCCGTATAGACGTTGCCGGCGATATGGGGCCGGCGGTCGATCACCAGCACGCGCCTGCCGGCATCCGTAGCCTGGCGGGCAAACGTCGCTCCGAACAGGCCGGACCCGACGATCAGATAATCGTACATTCAGGTTTCATCCCCTCGTGCTGCGCGCGAAGGCGCAATATACTCTATTTCAGGCCGGAAGCCGATCCCGCTCAGCGTGCCGCCCAGGATGATTCCGATCCGCTTCCATTTGAGCGATTTGGATTTGCCGATCACCCGGGCGATATGCAGCGGCGTCCGAAGCAGCAGCCGGGCGAAGCCGCGCAGCCCCTCCCGGCGGTAGACGTACACCTCGTTCCGATAGGCGTAGCGGTATCGCTCGATCCTGTCCTCGTCGTCGGTGGAGATGTTCCCGCCGTTATTGGTGGCGCAGCGGTGAACCACCACGCTGTCGACCGCCACGTAGCAGGGGTATTTGCGGGAGATGCGCCGCGTGTATTCCAGGTCGTCCGCCCAGATAAAAAATTCCGCGATCGGCAGGCCCACTTCGAAAACCACCCGCGCGGGCAAGAGCAGCGATACGAACGTGGCTGCTCCGGCCGGAACCAGCGCCTTTGAAAAATCAGCGATGTTCCCCATGCGCGTATCGCGCTGGATGTTCATCCGGCACAGGCTGCCGTCAACCCACAGGGTGCGGCTGGACAGAAAGCCGAATTCGCCGCAACGCGCGGCGGCGGCCATCAGCGCCTCCAGCGCCGCGGGCTCCGGAACGGCGTCATCGTCCATGATCCAGATCCATTTGTACCCCGCCATAGCGGCGAGCCGGATGCCGTATTGGAAACCTCCTGCGCCGCCCAGGTTGCTGCCGGTATTGCAGTAGCGGATCTCGCCGGCGCGGATATACGGCTGCAGTGCGTCCGACGTACCGTCGGTACTGGCATTATCGATCACAAGGATATCAAAATGACGGCAGGTCTGTCGAAGCAGACCTGTGATGCATGCCTGAAGCAATTCTTTTCTGTTGTAGGTCACCACAATCGCGGCGATGTCGTTCATTTGGGTCCCTCACCGATCCCGCATCATCAGGTAAATTTCTTGATCCCGGCGACGCCCCACCGGAAGGTGTTCAAAAAGGCGGTCGGCAGGCTCTCCTTCAGGAAGCTCCTGTAAAAACGAAACTGTTTGCCGATCAGCTGCATCTTGTTGCCGGTCACGCTGTCGCCCAGCACCCGGTAGCTGGCCAGAACCTCGGGATTGCCGTAGGCGCGCCCCTCAAGCGCCACGATATCATACCAGAAGGCATAATCATCGCGGATGGATTTCAATTCCTCCCTCAGGAAGACCTTCCCGTATTTGGAACTGTCGTACAGCCCGGACAGGCAACCGATGCGATTCATGACCTTCATATCGTCCAGCGTGATCGTCTCCGGCGCGATGACGGGGCGCTCGGCGGAAACGGAATCGGCGTTGATCATCCGGTAGGAACAGCAAACGCAGATCGCGTTCTTTTCGCGCAAAAAGGCGATCTGTTTTTCCAGGAACCGGGGATCCCATAGGTCGTCCGCGTCCAGCAGTGCGATGTACTGCCCGCGCGCGTGGCGAATGCCCTTGTTGCGCGCGGCCGCGGAACCCTTGTTGCGCTGCCGCATCGCGACGATCCGGCTGTCCCTGGCGGCGTAGCTTTCGGCAAGCGAAGCAGAACCATCGCTGGAACCGTCATCGACGATGAACATCTCCCAGTTGGGATAGGTCTGCGCGATGACGGATTCGATGGTCTCCGCCAGGTATTTTTCACCGTTGTAACACGGTGTTATCACCGAAACAAGGCCCTCTACCAAGGCTGATTGCTCCTCCTTCGGAGAGATTCCCGAGGCGTACGCCGGACAATTGCAGAAGGAATAACCTATATTGATACATTTTAATTATACCATATCGCCGCACGGGTGTCAATTCCAAACGGTTTTACGCCCCGCTGCGCGAAAACGGTCAAAAACAGCGCGCCCTCTGCGTTCGAGAGCGCGCTGAAAGAAGCGATCAGAGGGTCAGATCCGGATGCACTCCACCGCGGCGCGCTCGATGGGAAGCCCGGCGGTGAAGCGTTCGATAAAGGCGTTGAAGCTGGCGACGTCCTCGGCCTTCGGCGCGACGCTCTGTCCAAGCTTTCCGGCGAAGATGCGGTCGGCCAGATAGCCTTCCAGCGTATCGCCTTCCGACCTGTCGGCCATGTAGCCCGCCAGCAGCGCGATGCCCCACGCGCCGCCCTCTCCGGCGGTCTCCATGACGGCCACGGGCACGTTCATCGCCGCGGCCATGATCTGCTGGCCGACGCCCTTGGTCTTGAACAGGCCGCCGTGGCCCAGGATCTGGTCGACCTTGACGCCTTCCTCGTCCAGCAGGATATTCATGCCGATCTTCAGGGACGCCAGCGCGGCGTACAGATGGGTGCGCATGAAGTTGGCCAGCGTGAAGCGGCTGTCGGGCGTGCGCGCGAACAGCGGGCGGCCCTCTTCAAAACCGGTGACGTGCTCGCCGGAGAAATAGTTATAGGCCAGCAAACCGCCGACGTCCGCGTCGGCATCCAGCGCCTTGCGGTACAGCGTGCCAAAGAGTTGGTTGGCGTCGGCCTTGATATCCATGGCCTCGGCAAATTCCCCGAACAGCTTCACCCAGGCGTTCAGGTCGCTGGTGCAGTTGTTGCAGTGCACCATCGCCACAGGCTTGCCGGAAGGCGTGGTGACCATGTCGATCTCGGGATGGACCTTCTTCATCGCCTTTTCGAGGACGATCATGGCGAAAACGGACGTTCCGGCGCTGACGTTGCCGGTGCGCAGGGCCACGCTGTTGGTGGCCACCATGCCGGTGCCGGCGTCGCCCTCCGGTGGGCACAGCGGCGCGCCGGGCTGCAGCCTGCCGCTGACATCCAGCAGCTTCGCGCCCTCCGCCGTCAGCACGCCGGCCTTATCGCCCGCCACCAGCACGCGGGGCAGAATATCCAGCAGCTTCCAGGAATAGCCCTTGTCGGCGATCAATGCGTCAAAGCTCTCGACCATCGCCGCGTCGTAATCGTTCGTGTTGCTGTCGATCGGGAACATGCCGGAGGCCTCGCCCACGCCCAGAACCTTTTCACCGGTCAGCATCCAGTGCACATAGCCCGCCAGCGTGGTCATGAAGCTGATCTGCGGCACGTGCGCTTCGCCGTTCAGGATGGCCTGGTACAGGTGCGCGATGCTCCAGCGCTGGGGAATGTTGAAATTCAGCCGCTCGGTCAGCGCCGCGGCGGCTTCGCCGGTGATGGTGTTGCGCCAGGTGCGGAACGGCACCAGCTGGTCCCCGGCGGCGTTGAAAACGATATATCCGTGCATCATGGCGCTGAATCCAATGGCGCCCAGCCGGGTGATCTCCGCGCCGTACTGCGCACGCGCATCCTCGGCCATTTTGGCATAGCAGTCCTGAAGGCCGGACCACACGTCCTTCAGATCGTACGTCCAGATATTGTTCTCCAGGCGGTTTTCCCAGTCGTGCGCGCCCTGCGCGATGGGATTGCCGGCGTCGTCGATCAGGACGGCCTTGATGCGCGTGGAACCGAATTCCACACCCAGGCGCGCCTTGCCCGCCTCGATGATGCTGCGAATGTCGTTCGTGTTCATGTGGACAGCCTCCTTAATTTATGAAATAGAATCATGGATTACCTGTCAGCGATGCGCAGTATGGCTTCGATATCCGCCGCCGTCATCGGGAAGACGCCGCCGGTGGTGCCGTCGGGATTGGTGGTCTTGGTCTTGGCGGCCATCGCGGGAATATCCTCCGAGCGCGCGCCGAGTTCATTCAGCGTCAGCGGCATGCCGATATCCCGCAGGAAGCTCTCGTGCGCCTCGATGCCGCGCAGCGCGGTCTCCTCCGGGTTCTCAAAGTTCATCGCGCAGCCGTATACCCGAACGGCAAACTGCGCAAAGCGCATCACGTTCTTCGAATAATGATAGCGCATCCACGCCGGGAACACCACGGCCAAGCCCGCGCCGTGGGCCACGTCGTACCTGGCGGAGAGCTCATGCTCGATCTGGTGGCTGCCCCAATCCTGGGTGCGACCCACGCCCAGCGTGTCGTTGTGCGCGATGGTGCTGCCCCACATCAGCTGCGACTGCGCGTCGTAATTATCGGGCTGTTTCACCGCGATGCGCGCCGCGCGGATCACGGCCTGCATCGCGCCTTCGCTGAGACGGTCGATCAAATCCACTTCCCTGTCGCAGGTGAAATAGCGCTCCATGATATGCGCGAGGATATCCGTGGCGCCGCAGGCGATCTGGTAGGGCGGCAGCGTCATGGCCAGTTCCGGATTCATGATGGCAAACCGCGTGCGGTTCATCTCCGTGCGCAGGCCGCGCTTGGTATGCGTGGATTCCTGGGTTATCACGCAGCTGTTGGAGGATTCGCTGCCCGCCGCGGCCATGGTCAGCACCGCGCCGAAGGGCAGCGTGCGCTGAGGCACGGCCTTTCCGCAGAAGAAATCCCAAAAATCGCCGTCATAGCAGACGCCGTGGGAGATGGCCTTGCTGGAATCGATGGTGGATCCCCCGCCGACGGCCAGCACGAAATCGACGCCCTCCCGGCGCGCAAGCTCAATGCCCTGATAGATCAGCGTGTCCCGCGGGTTGGGCTGCACGCCGCCCAGCTTCACGTATCCAATCCTGGCTTCGGACAGCGATTTTTCGATCCTGCCGATCAGCCCGGAGCGCACGGCGGACCCGCCGCCGTAGTGAATCAGCACCTTCGTGCCGCAAAATTCACGGATCAAGGCGCCGGCCTGCAGCTCTGCGCCGCGGCCGAATACGAACTTCGTCGGCACGCAAAAAGTAAAGTTTTTCATGGGAACTCCTTTCAATCCACAAAAATGGCGAACAGGGAATGAATGGCCGGATCAGACGACGGAGCGGATTTTTTCCGCCAGCGCGCGGGCCAGGCTGGCATGGCTCTCGGCGGAGAGATGCACCGCGTCCTGCTCAGAGGCCTCGGAACAGCGCCCGGCGTCAAAAAAACCGCAGCGGATCAGTTTGGAAATCTTGCGAAACTCTCTGGGGACGGCGCGGGACACCCCGATCGACTGTTCGCCGAAGCATTCCCCGAAATGCCTTTCCATTAAATTTTCGCGGATCGGCGCAGGCGCGACGATAATGATCTTCGAAGGCTTTCCCGCATCGTCCACGGCGTACTGCCGCGCGGTCAGCGCCAGCTGCATCATCGCCTGGCCGATGTTCTCCGCGGTCATTCCGAACCGCTTTTTCGTATCGTTCGTGCCCAGCATCAAAAGCACGACGTCCAGCGGGTTATGGGACATCACGCACGGCGGCAGATACTGGATACCGCTCTTGTAGCCGCCCTCCACCGGATCGTCGAATACGCAGGTCCGCCCGCAGAAGCCCTCTTCGATGACCGTATATTCATCTCCAAGCTCCATGCCGAGCCGCATGGGCCAGCGCGTCTGATCGTCGTATCTGCCGCCCGCGGGCGTATATCCGTAGGTATTGGAATCGCCGAAGCAAAGAATCCTCTTCTTCAAAACGTCACCTCATCGCGGCCCCGGCCGCGCGCCGCTACTTGGATTTGCCGTCCGGCGTGAATTCATCGGAAACCGGCAGGTTGGAAACGTTGAACACCTCGTCCTCGTAGGAATCCGCGACCTCCGCGCGCTTCAGCTTTTCGCCGAAGATATCCCTCGCGGGCGGCCGCTTATCGTCATGGCGGCGAACCTTCGTGCTGGCAGCAACGGGCTGTGCGGCCTGCGCCCGGGGCTTGCCGTGTTCGACCTTCCGGCGCCTGACGCGCGTCGTCGGCGCGGTGCGCTTGCGCGCGGGCCGCCGGTTGCCGCTGGCCGCCGCCTCCGTCTTTCCGCCCTCCCTGCGCTTGACGACCGTGCTGGCCACCACGTAATCGCGCTCCTGGAGATCCTCGTTCCATTCGGCGTCGGGATCCAGTTCCGCGCTGGCGAACAGCTTGTCGTCGTTGACGATGATGCGCTCCTTGCGGAACCAGACCCAATAGGGCCGCCAGCGGATCAGCCACACCAGGCGATCCAGCACCACGCCGAGCACCAGGAAGAAAATGAGGAGTTTGAGCCAATTGTGCGACAGCCACAGCAGCGGCGATCCGCTGACGCTGCCGGCGAGGTTGAACAAGCGCAAAACCCAGTTGGCGAATCCCTTCAGCCAGCCGAGCATGACGTCGACAATCGCGTTGGAATAATTGCTCATCGTCATTTGGAAATATCCTCCCGCGCCGGTACGGATCAGACCGCGCCGGCGACGCGTTTATTTATTCGTCGCTTCCCAGATCGGTCAGCGTCAGAGAGAGCGCCTCGATCTGGATATCGACATCGGGATACCGGCTGGCGTCGAAGGACGGCGGTATCAGATAGTATCCCTCGGAAAGGCCGGACACATCGACCGTCACGCTCAGCCCTTCCTGCTGGATGCGCTCCACGAGACTCCTGGGCCCGGTAATATACGCGCCGAGGGGTTCATAGGTCGCGCTGATTTCATCGTCCTTGCCCGTGATGACGACGTTCACGCTTTCCAGATACGCGGACGCCGTCTCTTCGGCGATCGTGACGTTGACGTAAACCTGCTCGGTGGACACGTTCCTGAAATCGGGCAGCAGCGAGATCGATGCCCTGGAGGAGAAACTCTGGCTGGCTCCCTCCACGGAGACGGGTTCGATAACCAGTTGATCGAGGCTGTCCAGCAGGTCCCGGTCCGCCGCGACGGATACGGATTCAGGCACGATGGAGACCGACTGCACCACATAGCCCGGCGCCGGCTGACCCGATACGACGTTGGAAAGCTCGGTCGAAATGGGAATATCCCGGCTGGGATAGACCTCGAGGCTGACCGAAATGGAAGAGGTCGAGCGATTCAGCATCGTCTGGGGAATCACCTCGCCGGAGGCGTCCAGCAGCAGGTACGGAAGCGAGGGCGTCATCGAAGTCGTGAAGCCGGCCACATCCACGTTGACCTGGGCGGACGTGATGCTCTGCACGACGGAGGACGCGCCCGAGACCGTCAGAAGCGACGGATTCGTGCGGGAAACGTTGTACCAGTACTCGTCGGACCCGCCCGTGATGACCGAATTGACGGCGACGGTGCGGGAATCCAGCGTCTCGAAGGTCAGCTTCAGCGATTCCGGCGAAATGCTGACCACTTTCCCGTAATAGCTGGTGGCGCGGAACGGAACCTCCTGCGTGCCGGCACTGCGTACATTGGACAGATCCAGCGTCAGCTGCACGTTGTCGGAGGATACGCGGGCGTAATCCGCCTGGGGCGCCTCGATCGTCACGGCGATGCCCGAAAGCTGCTCGGTGGGATCGTTCAAAAGCGCCAGGCCGTACCCGTTCAGGGTGGACTGCCCGCTGATATATCCGGTGATGTTATACAGCGTCTTGGTGCGCGTGATGGAAGTATCGGAGAGAACCACGTAGTTCCACAGCAGGATGGCCAGCAGCAGGGACAGCAGCTTCAGCCCGATGTTGTGGGAAAACAGATGGATCAGCCAGCGCGCGGGCCGCGACTGGGTCCTTTCCAGCAGTTTTTCGGAAAAGCCGTCAAAAAACACTTTGATCTTATTCCTCATTTTCCGGCTCCTCCCTGCGCAGCGTACCCAGCCAGGTATACATGGTGCGGTCGGGCGTGAACAGCTCCGTCAGCAGGATCGAAAGAGAGCGCGCGTCCAGATGCCGCGTGAGTTTTCCCTCGCGCGCCATGGAAATGATGCCGGTCTCTTCCGAAACGATCAGCGATACGGCGTCGGTGGTTTCGGTGATGCCGATGGCCGCGCGGTGCCGGGTGCCCAGATCGCGGCTGATGGTCGGATCCTCCGACAGCGGCAATATGCAGGCGGCGGCGTTGATGCGTTGGTTGCGGATGATCATGGCGCCGTCGTGCAGCGGCGTGTTCGGCTCGAATATGTTTTCGATCAGCGGCGCGGAAATCTCGGCGTCCACGCGGGTGCCGGATTCGATGACGTCGCCCAGACCGGTATGGCGCTCTATGATGATCAGCGCGCCGATCTTTTTGCGCGCCATATCGGTCATCGCGCGCACGATTTCGGCCACGGGCTGATCGATCTGGCTTTCCTGCTTGCGGCCGGTGGGCAGTCCGAAGACGCGCCGCGTGATTTTCGACCGGCCGATCTGATCGAGTCCGCGTCGAAACTCCGGCTGGAACAGGATCACGATCACGAGGAGGCCCATGCTGATGATCTGGTTCAGAAGCCACGTGACCGCGTTGAACCGAAGCAGGCCGGATATCCAGGCCGTAACCAGGATCACGGCGATTCCCTTGAACAGGGAATTCGAGCGCGTGTGCATGACCAGCTTGATGACGTTGTAGATCAGCACCGTCAGTATGGCGACATCGACGATATTGTGCCAATCCGGATGTTCGAAGAGATTGGTAAACAAAGCGCCGATCGTAGCCAGGAATTCGCGAATCTGCACCATGTCTGCCACCTCCAAATTTTCATACAGTTCTATTCAGTTTCTATTATAATACAAAAAAGGCGAAATGCCAACGTGTTTTCAAAATCATAATCGAAAAAGATCAGCCATGACCCATTTGGCGTTTCTGAAGTGAAACAACAAATGCAAAAAGACTGCCGGCCATGCATTGTCAATGTGCAATAACGACCCGATGTGTTTTTGGAAGGGTTGTCAACCCGCCACAATGCGCCGCCGAGAATTTGTGAAAACGATCAATTCACAAGAAATGAGAAATCTGATATAATTGCAGTATCAAAATAAGTATATGAGGGGGTACTCTATATGGCAAGTTTGTCTCTGCGCGGCATCTACAAGATCTATCCTGGCGATGTTGTCGCCGTCAGCGATTTCAACCTCGAGATCGAAGACAAGGAATTCATCATTCTGGTCGGTCCCTCCGGCTGCGGTAAATCCACCACCCTGCGCATGGTCGCCGGTCTGGAAGACATCTCCCGCGGCGAACTGTACATCGACGACAAGCTGGTCAACCACATTCCCCCGAAGGATCGCGATATCGCGATGGTTTTCCAGAGCTACGCGCTTTATCCCCACATGACGGTTTACAACAACATGGCGTTCGGTCTGAAGCTGCGCAAGATGAACAAGGCCGACATCGACCGCCGCGTGAAGGAAGCCGCCGCCATCCTGGGCATCGAAGCGCTGCTGAACCGCAAGCCCGCCGCTCTGTCCGGCGGCCAGCGCCAGCGTGTCGCCCTGGGCCGCGCCATCGTACGCGAACCCAAGGTATTCCTGATGGACGAGCCTCTTTCCAACCTGGACGCCAAGCTGCGCGTGCAGATGCGTTCTGAGATCACCAAGCTGCACAAGAAGCTAAAGACCACCTTCATCTATGTTACCCACGACCAGACCGAGGCCATGACGATGGGTTCCCGCATCGTGGTTATGAAGGACGGCTATATTCAGCAGGTTGACAGCCCCCAGAACCTGTATGATTATCCCGCCAACCTGTTCGTCGCCGGCTTCATCGGCATGCCGCAGATGAACATCTTCCGCGTGAAGCTCGAAAAGCGTCAGGACGGCGTGTACGCCGTGTTCGGCACCAATTCCATCAAGGTGCCCGACGGCAAGGTGCAGCGCATGACCGGCGATTACATCGGCAAGGAAGTCTATATGGGCATCCGTCCCGAGAACATCTCCGATGATTCCGTGTTCACCTCCACCTATCCCGATGCCTGCATCGACGTGGATGTCGAAATCATCGAGCTGATGGGCTCCGAGACCTACCTGTACATGACCACCAGCGGCAAGGACGAGAACTTCATCGCCCGCGTCGATCCCCGCACCACTTCCCGCGGCGGCGACAAGATCAAGGTCGGCTTTGACGTCAATCGTCTCCACTTCTTCGACGTGGAAACCGAAAAGACCATCCTGTCCCGCGACTGATTTACGACCCGAAGCGGTTTCGCCTGATCGGCGGAACCGCTTTTTTATGCTGAAAAAACTGCCGGCCAACGGTTGACAGGTCTGAAATTATCTGGTATAATAATTGTCGCTGGTTTGGTTCAGGAGAGATGGCCGAGTGGTTTAAGGCGCTGGTCTTGAAAACCAGTGATGCCGAAAGGCACCGGGGGTTCGAATCCCTCTCTCTCCGCCAATTCGAGCTCGTGGAGAAGTACCCAAGAGGCCGAAGGGGCTCCCCTGCTAAGGGAGTAGGGTGGGATAACTGCCGCGAGGGTTCAAATCCCTCCTTCTCCGCCATAAAAAACCTCTCTCGTCTGTCAGACAAGAGAGGTTTTTTGTCGTCCGCGGAGGCGCGCATCGCGCCGCCAGGTTCCGCCGCGGCGGTCAAGGCTTGTTCAGCGTAAAGACGAATTCCGAGCCGCTGCCCGGCTTGCTGGTAACACCGATACTTCCGCCCATCAATTCCACGATCAGCTTGGCGATGGACAGGCCCAGCCCGGTGCCGGTCGTCCGCATGCGCGAGCGGTCGGCCTTGTAAAAGCGCTCCCAGATCAGCGGCAGATCCTTCGGCTCGATGCCGCAGCCGGTATCCCGCACGCCGACGGCCACGCGTTCCCCTTCGTCCCGGGCGAACACCGTCACGCTGCCGCCCCTGGGCGTAAAGCTCAGCGCGTTGTCCAGCAGGATGACCAGCACCTGCATGATCCGCCCTTCGTTGCCCATGCACGCCAGCGGAGAACCGTCCGTCTCCATATGCAGCGATACGCCCGAGCTGTCCGCGATCTGGCGCATTTCGCGCAGCGCCGCTTCCAGGATGCCCGGCAACTCCATCGGTTCCAGCTCCACGCTGATCCGGCCGTCCTGGAGCCGCGACATGTCCAGCATCTCCCCTACCAGCTTCTGCAGGCGGATCGTCTCCTTCAGGATGACGCGATAGCATTCCTGCCGCTCCTGCTCGGTTTCGATGCAGCCGTCGATCAACGGCTCGACCATGCCCCGGATGCCGGTCAGCGGCGTGCGCAGCTCGTGGGAGATATTGGCCACGTAATCCCGCCGCAGCTGCTCCATGCGCTGCGCTTCGGACACGTCGCGCACCAGGCAGACCGCGCCCACTGTGGCTGTGCCGTCATCGGAATCCGAAAGCGGGGAAACCGTGGCGCTCAGCGCGCGCCCGGAAGGATTGAT
Organism: uncultured Eubacteriales bacterium; assembly: GCA_902764285.1. Classification (GTDB taxonomy): domain Bacteria; phylum Bacillota; class Clostridia; order Christensenellales; family Aristaeellaceae; genus UBA2862. The sequence goes on along the minus strand of CACWVN010000006.1, from coordinate 24,158 downwards.
CCAGTCGATCTGCTCCGGCTGGCCTTGCCGCATGCAGGCATCGAGCGCGTTCCTGAGCGAGCGGAGATCCTCGGCGCTCTCCGGGAGCACGTCCCCTCCACCGCCCTGTTCCGTCAGCTCGAAATAGGCTTCGTTGACGTGAACGACATGCCACTTGGTGTCCACGGCGATCAGCCCTTCGCGGATGCCGGACATGACCAGTTCCAGCTTGTCGCGCTCCTTGCGCAGATTGCGGATGACGTCCGTCAGCCTCCCGGACATGCAGTTCAAAGCGCGGCCAAGATCGCCGATTTCGTTGTTGGGCAGCCCGGAGATCCGCTGCGCGTAGGCGCCGGCTTCCATCTGGCGGGCCGCGCGGGTAATGCGCTGCAGCGGTTCGACCAGCACGTGCGTCTGCTGCATGGAGATGAGCACCGCGAGCAGCAGGGAAACTCCGATCACGATGGCGATGATGAACACGATGCCGCGGGACAAGACGCGAAGCTCCTTGACGGGCTGCGCCAGTATCACGCCGCCGCGCAGCGCGCCGGTCTTATCATGGATCGGCGTGCCGGCAAACAGCATCACGCCCTGGGCAAATTCAAACCGCTGAACCGCGGAAACCGTCTCGCCCGCCAGGATGCGCTCGGCAAACTCGCGGTCGATGGTATCCAGGACCTCAACCCACTGCAGGTCGTCGGCGTCCTCCGCCTCGTCGACCGGGGTCTGGCTCATGCGCACGATCTCCGTATCGGCGTCCAGGAAGAATACCTTGGCGTTGGTCAGCCCTTCGAACATGCGCACGGCGTGCCGGCTGGGGCTGAATCCGCCGTCGCGCGTCGTCCTGGCGCTGTCGGCGATCTTCTCCGCCTTTGAAACCAGGTCGTCGATCCGGCTGCGCCGGATATACTGGTACGAAAGCGCATAGCTGAGCAGGCACGCCAGGATGATGATGGCGATGGCCAGCGAAATATGGCTGAGCAGCGTCTTGGTGCCGATGCTCATCGTTTTTTTGCGACGCCTGAGATGCATTAGTTATGACCGCGCTCCGTCCTCGATTTCAAACCGGTATCCCACGCCCCAAACGGTCTTGATATCCCAATCGTTGCCTGCAAGACACAGTTTTGCGCGTATGCGCTTGATGTGGCTGTCCACGGCCCGGGTATCACCCAGGAAATCGTAGCCCCAGATGCTTTGCAGCAGGTGCTCGCGGCTGAATACCATGCCGGGATTGCTGGCAAGCGTCCAGAGGATTTCGGTTTCCTTGGGCGTGCAGGAAACGGGTTCGCCGTTCAGCTTCACGGTAAACGCCGTCATATCGATATCCAGGTTGCCCATCACCAGATGCGAAGCCTTGTCCGTATCCTTCAGTTCATGCATGCGCCGCAGCACCGCCTTGACGCGGGCCAGCACCTCGCGGGGGCTGAAGGGCTTGGTAATATAATCATCCGCGCCCATTTCGAGGCCCAGCAACTTATCGAATTCATCGCCCTTGGCCGTGAGCATGATGATGGGCAGGTTCGATTCCCTGCGGATCTCCCTGCAAACCATCAATCCGTCCATGCCCGGCATCATGATATCCAGGATGGCGATATCCGGGCGCTCCTTCCGGGCGGCATCGACCGCCTGAGCACCGTCATAAGCAGATACGATCTGATAGCCTTCGCGCCGGAAATAGACGTTCAGCGACTGGTGCACGTTGGGATCATCGTCCGCCACCAGTATCCTGTATCCGCTGCGTTTTTCCTCCATTTCGTCGTCCTCCTTACGGATAGATACATTGAATATAGCAGAAATATGTGTCAAAACTATGGCTAACCGCGCGAACGGTGAATAATAGTTGGCATAACCGCCCCGGGATATACATATCATACGTATGGTGCAACCCATCGCGGTCTCCTTCATTCTATCACAGGATTTCCGATCCGGCAATGCCTGGCAAAACGCCAAAATATGCCGCGCAAGCGTCGCGCGGCATCGGCAGATAATATTCAACGCCGGATTTGCGGTGAATCGAGGCGATGGATGTGCACACGGCGCGAGGCATGGTCGGCATGCCGGTGGTATGCCGCGAAAAGAAAATCGGGCGGATGATCCGGGCGGACGTCTCGGACGATCTTTCGCGCATGGAGGGAATCTGGCTGGACGCGGGGCTGCGCGGCACGCGGTATGTTCCGGCGGAGCGCGTGGAGATGCTGGGAAACGCATCCATCATCGTCGACACGCCTGGCGTCCGCAAACCGATGAAGGCCGCAGCGCTGTACCGGCGCGCGGTTTCCACCGACGGGCGCAGGCTCGGCGCGATCACGAATGCGCGGATCGACGAACTCAGCTTCGCCGTGACCGCGCTGGAGCTCTCCGCCGGGGTTTGGGACGACCTGTTCAATCAACGAAGCTATTTCACCCGCTTCACCGTAAACCGGGAAACCGGCGAGGTGATCGTTGAACCATCGTAAAAAAAAGGAAATGGAGGAAGGCCAAATGAAGAGCGGCTTGATGAAAGGGCTGGTAACGGGAATGCTGATCGGAGGATCGGCGGCGACGATCTTCGGCGTCATGAACTGGCAGACGGAGCGGAAATGGAACCGCAAGGTCAAGCAGACGGGAAGCTGGATTTCCGATCGCGCGGACGAGCTTTCAAAGAAAATGTGACGCATCCGGGGGAACCGGCGCGCGCCGGCTTTCCCCCGCCTTTCAATCGCGAATGGAGTGGATCTGCCTTGATGCTTCGCCGATACGCGCCGCGCCGCAAGAGGGCGATCGGAATCGCGCTGTTCCTCGCGGCGTTCGTCGCGGCCGTAGTCTTTCGGCGCGTCCTGCTGGAGGTCGCGCAGCTTTTGATCGGGGCGGCGCTGGTCGCGTTCCTGGCCGAGCCGCTGTGCCGGCAGTTTGAAAAAAAGCTGCCGAGATCCGCGGCGGCGCTCGCCGGTTTGGCAACGATCGGGCTGGCGGTCTTCGGCGCGCTGTGGCTGGCCATGCCGGTGATTCTGAGAGAGATCGCGGGACTGGCTCAGGCGCTGCCGGATTCCCTGGAGAGGATCTCGGATTGGGCGCGCCAGATCACCGGCCGGCTGTCGGACTGGCTGCCGGGTTTCGCCGTGCCCGATGCGTCCCTCGCGGACGTCCTGCCCCCGCTGCCCGATATCGCCGCGGGCGCCATGGCCGCAGCGGCGAATATCGCGGATATCGCGGCGCGGGCGGCGCTGGCGCTGGCGCTTTCGTATTTCCTGCTCCGGGACCGGGAACGGCTGCTGCTGCGGCTGGAAATGCTGCTGCCCCAGTCCGTCCGCCACGGCGCGGTGGGGTTTGGCAACGGCCTGCTGCGGGAACTGCGCGTATACCTGCGCGGACAGCTGCTGATCGCGCTGGCGGTCGCGGTCCTGGCCGCGGCGGGTCTGGCGGCGATCGGCGTGCGCAGCCCGCTGGTCCTTGGGCCGATCGTCGGACTTTTGAACATGATCCCCTATTTCGGGCCCTATATCGGCGGGATACCGGCCGTGCTGGTCGCCCTGAACGACGGCTGGCAGAAGACGCTGATGGCCGTGGCCGTCCTGGCGGCGGTGCAGCAAGCGGACGGCTGGCTGATATCGCCGCGCATAATGGGCGGCCTGACCGGCTTTTCGCCCGGCCTGGTGCTGGTGGGCATATTCGCCGGCGCGCAGGTCGCGGGCGTCGCCGGCATGCTGCTCGCGATGCCCGTAATGATGCTGGTGCGGGCGCTGTACAAATTTTCTGTACAAAGGGCGGAAAAAACGAGCGAAAACATTTGATCTTTCGACGGATATGTGTTATAATTATCGTGTATGTGAATGCTTTGTTCGAAAGGCGGTGCGCTATGAACAACAGAATGGACGAAACCCGGCACTTCCGCATTCCGACGGATGCTCCTGAATCTGCGGCTGAAATCATCGAAGTCGTCTATCAGGCGCTGAAGGCCAAGGGCCACGACCCGATCATGCAGATGGTGGGCTATATCATTTCCGGCGATCCCACCTACATAACCAGCTACAACAACGCCCGGTCGCTGATACGCCGGCTTGAACGGGATGAGTTGCTGGAGGAATTTGTGCGCTTCTATATCGTCGAGCACGACAAATAAACGTCTATCGATCAGCATTCACACAGCACCGCGATAGAAGTTGAATGATCGAGGCTGGAAATACGGCTATTTCCAGCCTCGATCCGTGAAAGGGTTCCTTGTCGGAACGCCGCATAATCCAAGACACGCATGCAGAAAGTAAAACTGGGCCGTTCCGGCCTGACCGTTTCCCGGCTGTGCTTCGGCACGCTGACGATGTCGCCGCTGCAGCGCGGCATGACGCCCGAGGAAGGCGCAAAGCTGCTGGTTTACGCCTATGAGCGCGGCGTCCGGTTCCTCGACACCGCCGATCTGTACGGCACGTATCCGCACATCCGCCTGGCGCTCAGGGATGCGCCGGATTACGTGATCAGCACCAAGGCCTACTGCTACGACGAAAAGACCGCGCAGGAAGCCCTGAAGCGCGCGTACCGCGGCGTCGGACGCGATTTCATCGACCTGTTCATGCTGCACGAGCAGGAATCGCTGTATACGCTCCGCGGCCACGAGGAAGCGCTGCGGTATCTGGCGGATCAGCACGACAAGGGCCATATCGGCGCGGTGGGCGTCAGCACCCACTTCTGCGCCTGCGTCAACGCCGCGCCCAGGTTTCCGATGATCGACGTCATTCACCCGCTGATCAACGCCGCGGGCATCGGCATACAGGACGGCACGCGCGAGGATATGGAAGCGGCCATTCGCGCCGCCCGCGAACACGGCATCGGCATATTCGCCATGAAACCACTGGGCGGCGGCCATCTGATCGGCGGCAGCCGGGAAGCGCTGGGATACGCGCTGAACAGCCCCCTGCTGGACGCCGTGGCCATCGGCATGCAGAGCATCGAGGAGATCGACGCGGATGTGGCCGCCTTCGAGGGCAGCGCGCAGGCATCGGACAAGCTGGAAAAGCTGCGCCACCGCCAGCGGCAGATCATGGTGCACGACTGGTGCGAGGGCTGCGGCCGGTGCCGCGACCGGTGCCGCCAGCACGCCATAGAGATCGTGGACGGGCGGGCGCGGATCGATTCGTCGAAATGCGTATTCTGCGGCTACTGCGCAAAGGTGTGCCCGCAGTTCTGCATAAAGGTGATATGATATGCGCGTGATTTGTCTCGATATCGGCGAAAAGCGGATCGGCGTGGCGGTCAGCGATCCGCTCGACCTGACGGCCCAGGGCCTGGAGACCATCTGGTGCAAGGGCTTCGAGCGGGACGCCGTCCGGGTCATGGAGCTGTGCCGGCAGTACGATACCGACCGCGTGCTCTGCGGACTGCCGCTGAACATGAACGGCACCGAGGGCTTTCAGGCTTCCCATGCGCGGGCATTCGCGCAGAAACTCGCGTCGCTGGGTTTGAATGTGCGCTTTCAGGATGAGCGCATGACCACCAAGCTGGCGCGGGACGTGTTGCTGCAGGCGGACGTCCGCCGCGCGAAGCGAAAGGATGTCATCGACAAGCTGGCGGCCACCTACATCCTGCAATCCTTCCTGGATGCCGGCGGCTGGCGCGAAGAATCCCCCAAAATCTATCTAAAAGGAGTATGGACAATGAGCGAGAACATGAATCAGGATCTGGACATGGAGCGCGAGAATATCGTGGAACTGGTGGACGAGGATGGCAACGAGGTGCGGTTTGAGCACCTGATGACGCTGGAACACGAAGGCGGCGTCTATATCTGCCTCGCGCCGGTGGAGCCGATGGAGGATGTGGAAGAGGACGAGCTGGTCATCATGCGCATCGAGGAAGACGAGAACGGCAACGACGTGTACGCCACCATCGAAGATGAGGCCGAGCTGGACGCCGTATTCGAAAAGTATCTGGAGATCGCCGAGGCCGACGAAGGCGACGACGCCGATCCAGAGGAATAACCGGGTTTCCATGACAACGGGGACGCCGCATGCAGCGGCGTCCCCGCGTTTATGAAAAATTGTGAGCGGCGTCTGTAAGCCGAGTTCTGTATTGGACGATCATCTATCTGGGCCTGCAGTTGCCAGCAGGCTCAAGCGATTACCCGGAAGCGCGACGGGCCGCCGCATATGCTTCCCTATCAATCTTGCACCAGGTGGGGTTTACAGCGCGGGCCAGTCGCCAGGCCGCGGGTGAGCTCTTACCTCGCCTTTCCACCCTTGCGTTCCCCTTGCGGGGAATTCGCGGTATATCTCTGTTGCACTTTCCTTGAAGTCGCCTTCACCGGCAGTTAACCGGCACCCTGCCCTGCGGTGCTCGGACTTTCCTCAAGCGCTTGCGCGCCTGCGATCGTCTGGCGCCCTCACAATCCATCATACCCTATAAATCATTCGCCGGCATCGTAGAGGATCCTGCCGCAGTTATCGCATTCCACGATGCGGTCGCCGCTGCGGATATCCAGCAGCGTGGCGCTGGGCAGCGACATGAAGCACCCGCTGCACTGGCCGTTGATCAATTTGGCCATGGGCGGCGTACAATGCTGCTTGATGCTGTGATACTTCGAAAGCAGCGCGGGATCCACCTTTTTGGATTCGGCCTCGGTGCGCTCGCGCATCTGCTGAAGCGCAGCGGTGTCGGCCTTGAATTCCTTGTCGTATTCCACCTTCAGCTGGTCAAATTCCATCTTCGTCTTGGCGGCGCGCACGCGGATCTCCTTCTGCTGGCGATCCTTCGTGTCGGCGTCCTTGCGCATCTTGGAAAGCTCCTGTTCATACCTGGACAGGGAATCCACCAGCTTCTGCACGGCTTCCGCCTGCTTCTGGGCGTCCTCCGCGTTCTGGGGCGGATTGTTCTCAAATTCCTCCGCGAGAGCGCCGAGCGACTTCTCCAGCCGGTCCGCCTCGTCCTGGACGGCTTCCAGGCGATCCTGCATCACGGCGATCTCGGTCTCCAGCTTCTTCATGTTCGCCTGCTGATCCTTCAGAAAATCCCTCTGCTTGATCAGCTTCTGGCGGCTCGCCGACTGGCGCATCTTGTTTTCGAAGCCATCCGCTTCCATATCTACCTGCATAAACTGCCACAGGGTATCCAGCTGCATTGTAATTCCTCCTAATAAAACGATCCGACTTCGCTGTTCAGAACGCATATATTATATTCTACCGCATCCGCCTCGATTTGTAAACCTCTCGCCAGGGCGGAAATTCCGGGACGCTCCGTGGCGGCGTGCCCGGCTTCCAGCACGCACAGCCCGCTGTCCACGGCATCCAGCGCCTTGTGATAGGCGACCTCGCCCGTCAGAAAAACGTCCGCGCGCGCGGCAAGCGCGTCGGCGATGTAATCCTCGCCCGCGCCGCCCAGCACCGCGACATTCCGGATCTCGCGGCCCGGATCGCCGTACCGCCGCACGGGGCCGCCGAGGGCCCGCCCGGCATGGTCTGCGAACGCGCCCAGCGTCTTCTGGGCCGGCGTCCCCACGCGCAGGCCGTGTTCCAGCGTCTGCACGTCAGTCAGCCCAAGCGCCTCCGCCAGCGCGTCATTGACGCCGGGACAGGCGTTGTCGTAATTGGTGTGCGCAGCGATCAGCGCGATGCCGGAGCGAACCAGCCGGCACAGCATCTTCCCCTCGTTGTCCGATTCGCACAGGTTTTTCCTGCCCCGGAAGAGGATTGGATGATGGGTCACGATCAGCTGCGCGCCGCGGCACACGGCCTCATCCAGCACGCCGCGGTTGAAATCCAGCGCGCAGAGCACGGTATCCACAACGGAATCGGGGTTTCCGGCCAGCAGGCCCACGTTGTCCCATTCCTCCGCGAGGCTGAACGGCGCAAAGACGTCCAGGAGCTGAAGAATCTGTTTTACCGTCGCAGACACGCGCTCACTTCCTCCCATATCCCGATCTCGGCGCACAGCGCCTCCACCTGGGCCTCATCGCCGCCGGCGCGGGCGCCCGCAAGCGCCTGCGTCGCCACGCGCAGCCGAAACCGCGCATAGGGCGCCAGTTCGTCCGGCAGGCGCTGCAACAGCACCGGGCCGACGGTCAATTGTCTTTCGTCGTATTCGGATGCGCCGGGCTCGGCCAGCATGACGACGTAATTGCGCCTGCCGTCCTGGACGACGCGCTCGTCCGTAATGCGGTATTCGATCTCCGACAGCGCCTGGCGCAGTTCCCGCGCGCCCACGTTGGGCTGCAGCACGATCCGCGCCGATCCGAGCTTTGCCCGCCCAGCGCGAAGGATCCCTGCGATGGTGGGCCCGCCCATGCCGGCGATCGCGACGGCGTCCACGGGCGCATCGAGCGCGAGCAGGCCGTCGCCCACGCGAAAATCGACCCGTTCCGACAACCCCAGCAGACCGATCAGCCTTCGGGCTTTTCCCAGCGAGGGTTCGGAGATATCCGCCAGCACGGCGCGGCGGCACCGGTCGGTTTGCAGCATAAACGCGCCGAGCCTGCCATGGTCGCACCCGATGTCGGCAAAGCGTTCGCAGCGGCCGGCAAGCCGGGCAATCATAGACAGGCGCGGGTCGAGAACGATCCTTTTTCCGTCGTGCATCAGTCGATCGAATCCTTCAGCTTCCGGGAGCGGCTGGGATGGCGCAGCTTGCGCAGGGCCTTGGCCTCGATCTGGCGGATGCGTTCGCGGGTGACTTTGAATTCCTTGCCCACTTCCTCCAGCGTGCGCGCGCGGCCGTCCTCCAGGCCGAAGCGCAGCTTCAGCACCATTTCCTCCCGCGGCGTCAGCGTGGAGAGGACGCTCATCAGCTGCTCCTTGAGCATGGTAAACGCGGCGGCCTCCGCCGGCGCGGGCGCGTCGTCATCCGGGATGAAATCGCCCAGGTGGCTGTCCTCTTCCTCGCCGATGGGCGTCTCCAGCGATACCGGCTCCTGCGCGATCTTGATGATCTCGCGGACCTTATCTTCGGGAATGCCCATCTCCACGGCGATCTCCTCGGGCAGCGGCTCGCGCCCGTACTCCTGCAACAGCTGGCGGGAGACGCGGATCAGCTTGTTGATGGTCTCCACCATGTGCACGGGAATGCGGATGGTGCGCGCCTGATCGGCGATGGCGCGGGTGATGGCCTGGCGGATCCACCAGGTCGCGTAGGTGGAAAACTTGTAGCCCTTGCGATAGTCGAACTTTTCCACAGCCTTGATCAGGCCCAGGTTGCCCTCCTGGATCAGGTCCAGGAACAGCATGCCGCGGCCCACATAGCGCTTGGCGATGGACACGACCAGGCGCAGGTTGGCTTCGCACAGGCGGTGCTTGGCGTCTTCATCGCCCTCCTCCATGCGTTTGGCCAGTTCGATCTCCTCTTCCGCCGTCAGAAGCGGCACCTTGCCGATCTCCTTCAGGTACATGCGCACCGGATCGTCGATGGAGATGCCCTCCGGCACGGAGATGTCGATTTCCTCTTCCTCCACGTCGGCCATCAGCTCGGCCTCGGGTATGGCTTCTTCCTTGATGACCTCGATATTCAGGCCGGAAAGCGTATCCAGGATGCGGTCAAACTGCTCGGGGCTCAGTTCCACGTCCCCCAGCATTTCCACGATTTCTTTATAAGTCAATATACCCTTTGATTTTCCGGTCTCTATCAGTTCGCGCACGCGCGCAGCCATCACTTCGGCGTTCGCATTCGTCTTGCTCAATCCGGGCCACTCCTTTCGACCGGTCAGCCTTCCAGCTGTTTCATCAATTCTGCGATTTGACGGTATAATTCTGCTTTCTGTTCCGCGGACGCGCCGTTCATCTGGCCTTTGATCTTTTCGATGCGGCGCCTGACGCGGTCCCTGCGGATCACGCCCAGACAGCTTTCCGCCATCTTCGCGGCCTCTTCGCGCTCGCGCGGAAGCGGGTCATAGCTTATCGACGACATGACGTGCGCGCGCCGGGCTTCGTCGTCAATGCAGTCGATATAAGCATTGACGGATTTGCCGCCGGCCAGCCACTCGGCCAGCGCCCGGTGCTCCGGATCGGAAAAATCCCCGGGCACGATCATTCCGGAGGGAATCAATCCGGAAACCAGCAGCGACAGCAGCGCCTGCTCGGCGATCCCGATCTCCCCCGTCTCTTCCTCGCGCTTCCTGGGCCGGCGCACCGTCGGCTGTTTCGCAGCCGCGCTGACGCCGATCTGCCTGAGCAGGATCTCCCGGTCGTATCCGGTTTCGTTGACCAGCTTTCGCAGGTGGTTCTCCATCTCGACGGGGTTCTTGACCGCCTTCAGGATCGCGCAGCATCTCAGCGCGTACTGGGTCATACCGTCCTGGGTGGACAGATCCAGATCATCCTTGGCGCGAAGCATCCGGTAACTCGCGGAATCGTATTTGGCCAGGGCGTCAAATCCCGCAAGCCCCTTGGCCTTTACGAAGTCGTCCGGATCCATGCCGCCGGGATAATCGATCACCTTCGCCGTCAGGTTCTGCTGGTCCAGGATATCCAGCGCCCGCAGCGCGGCTTTCCGGCCGGCGGAATCGCCGTCATAGCTGATCCACACCTCCGGCGCATAGCGCTTCATCAGGCGCGCCTGTTCCTCGGTCAGCGCCGTGCCCAGCGTGGCCACCACGCCCTTTACGCCGTATTTGCGAAGGGATACGGTATCCATATACCCTTCCACCAGCACCAGGCGGCCAAGCGCACGTTCCTTCTGAGCGAAGTTCAGCGCGTAGAGCCCCAGCCGCTTGTTGAATACCGGCGTTTCCGCGGTGTTCAGGTATTTGGGCTGGGCATCGCCCATGGCGCGCCCGCCGAAGCCCAGCACCCGGCCCTGGGCGTTGATGATGGGAAACATCACCCTGCCCCGGAACATATCGATATGCCGGCCGTCCTTGAATACGCACAATCCGGCCTTGACCAGCAGCGGCGAATCGTAGCCCTTGCCGTTCAGGTGGGCCGTCAGCGCATCGCGACCCTTTGGGGAAGCGCCGAGCCCGAAACGGCGGATGTCCGAATCGTTCAATCCGCGGCCGTACAGATAATTGAGCGCCTCGGCGCCTTCGCCCGACCAGAGCGTATCATAGAAAAAACGGGCCGCGTCGCGGTTGGCTTCGTACATGCGCTCGCGCTCGTCGCGGCTGGCAGCGGGAGCGCCCTGCCGGGGCGTCAACTGCGGCACTTCCATGTGCGCGCGATCCGCAAGATACCGGACCGCGTCCATGAACTCCATCCGCTCCATATCCATGACGAACTGGATCACGGTGCCGCCCTTATGGCAGCCGAAGCAGTAATACAGTTGGCTTTCGGTATCCACGCTGAAAGACGGCGTCTTTTCATTGTGGAACGGACAGCATCCCCAATACCGCCTGCCCTTTTGTTTCAGAGGAACATATTCGGAGACCACTTCTTCAAGGCTGGTACGGCTTCTGAGTTCCTCCAGCCATGCGTCTGACAATCTGCCGCTCATAGGTTCTCCTCTGCGTATTTGCCGCCGCGCGGCGCGGGCTTATGGTTGAACAATAGAATAATATTCGCCGGTTTTGCCGTTTTTCCTGCAACCATTCCACAAATTCCGCAAGAAAAAGGTGGATGCAAATGCGGAAGGCCCAGGCGGCGGCTTCGGCGGATATTATAGTATTATATACAACACCGACATGAAAAAATCCTTTATTTCATTTATTTTTAATATATACTAACCTGTTTGCAGGCCTGCGAACGATTCTCCGCGCAAAGCCATAGTATAACCCGTAAAGCGTCCGAACCCTGTGGAGCCGGCGCCATGCCCGCGCTGCCCGTTGGGACGCTGTGGATGTTTCATGCCGGAGGTTATGACAATGAGCGTTATCGCGGCCAAATTCGGCGGCAGCTGCACGGCGGATGCCGAGGGCTTTAAGCGTATATCACAGCTGATAAACCAATGCGATCGGCGCAGGATCATCGTGCTGTCCGCGCCGGGAATTGATGCGAAACATGATGAAAAAGTCACGGTGCTTCTGGAAAAATGCTGGCAGCGCCGCAGGCGCGGCCTGCCGGCATTCGACCTGGTTGCGCGAATCGCGCGCTGGTACGATGATATCGCCCGGGGCCTGGGCCTGCCGTCTTACCGCGGCAGGGCGTGGCGCGAGATCGCCGGCGCGCTGCGGAAGGGTGAAGCCGACGTGCTCAGCCGCGGCGAGTATCTCTGCGCCGATCTTTTTTCCCGGTATACGGGCATTCCCATGCGCGACGCGGCCGAACTGATCGCCTTTGAGGAGGGTGGCGAGGTGGACGAGCCGCGCACGCTGCGCCGGATCGAACGCGCGGCACTCGATCAGAAACGGCTGATCCTGCCGGGATTCTACGGCGCGATGCCGGATGGGACGGTCGCCACCTTCCCCCGAAACGGTTCGGACATCACGGGCGCGCTGGCCGCGGCCGGCGCCGGCGCCGCGCTGTATGAGAACTGGACGGACGTGCCGGGGCTGATGACGGCGGACCCCGAAATCGTGCCGCAGGCGCGGTTGATTCCCCAGATCAGCTACCGGCAGATGCGCCGCCTGGCGCGGGCGGGCGCGCGGGTGCTGCACCCGGAGTGTCTGGATCCCGTGGCCGCCGCGGGCATTCCGACGCGCCTGCGCAGCCTGCGGCAGCCCGAGTGCTTCGGAACGCTGATCGACGACCGGTGCGGCGGAACGGTCCCCTGCATTGCCGTCAGGGATTATTCCTCCGATCCGGATGGGACGGCGGACGCCGGTCATCATGAGGATTTGTCCCTGATCACCGTGTTCGGGCTTTCAACGACGGACAGGATCGTGGCCGCGGAAACACTGCGTCCGCTGCGCACAGAGGAAGAGGACGACGCCGTGCGATTCATCGTGAAAAAACAATGGACCGCTTCGGCCGCCAGATGGCTGCATTCCCTGCTGATCGTATAAAAGATAAGGGCCGCCGGATATTCCGGCGGCCCTGTCTTGCGCATGGTTTACTTCAGGGATTCCATTTCGGCGATGCGCGCCTGCAGCTTCTTCAGCAGCCCCTGGTTGGTGGCCAGCTTCTCGCGCTCGGACTCCACCAGCTGCGCGGGTGCCTTGCCCACGAAACCGGGGTTGTTCAGCATGTTCGTCGCGCGGGCGATCTCGCCCTCCAGGCCCTTCAGGTCCTTGGCCAGGCGCTTCAGTTCCTTGTCCACGTCCACCAGCTCGCCCAGCGGCATGAACAATTCGCAGGGTTCCGCCACAGCGGAGGCGGATTTTTCCGGGTTGGCGGCGTGCGCGTCGAGCATCTCCAGGCCGCTGGCGTTGGCCAGGCGCTTGAAATACCCTTCCGCGGATTGCAGCGCGTCGCGCCAGCCCTCGTGGGGCTTCAGCATCAGCGTGGCCTTGCGGCCGGGCTGCACGTTCATCTCCGCGCGCAGGTTGCGCACAGCGCGGATGACGTCCATGATGCCCTCCATCTGCGCGGCCTCGGCCGGGAAATCGAATTCCGGCTTCACTTCCGGCCACTTCGAGGCAATCAGCATGCCGTCGGCGTTGGGCAGATAACCGTAGACCTCCTCGGTGATGAACGGCATGTACGGATGCAGCAGCTTGAGCGTGCCCGTCAGCACGTACAGCAGCACTTCCTGGGTCGTGGACTTCACGTCGCCTTCCTCGGCATAAAGACCCTGCTTGGCCATTTCGATGTACCAGTCGCAGAAGGTGCTCCAGACAAAATCATAGAGCTTCGTAGCCGCCAGGCCCAGGTCGTAGCCCTCCAGGTTGTCGGTGATGCCGCGCACGGCCTCCTGATAGCGGGTCAGGATCCACTTGTCGGCCAGCGACAGCTTTGCGGCGTCGATGCCCTTCGGCTGGAAATCCTGCAGGTTCATCAGCACGAACCGGCTAGCGTTCCAGATCTTGTTGGCGAAGTTGCGGAAGGATTCGATCTTCTCTTCCGACATGCGGATATCGCTGCCGGGCGCCACGCCCATCACCAACGAGAAGCGCAGCGCGTCCGCGCCGAATTTGTCGATGACCTCGATGGGATCGATGCCATTGCCCAGGCTCTTGGACATCTTCCTTCCCAGCGCGTCGCGCACCAGGCCGTGCATCAGCGCCACGTCGAACGGGCATTCCCCCGTCTGCTCCAGGCCGGAGAACACCATGCGCGCCAGCCAGAAGAAGATGATGTCGTAGCCGCAGGACAGCACGGTGTTGGGATAGTAGTACTTGAAATCGTCGGTCTGTTCGGGCCAGCCCAGCGTGGAGAACGGCCACAGCGCCGAGGAGAACCAGGTGTCCAGCACGTCCTCGTCCTGGCGCACGGGCCTGCCGCACTTCGGGCAGACGGTGATGTCCTCGCGGGTGACGAAGGTCTCGTTGCATGCGTCGCAGTAGAACGCCGGAATGCGATGGCCCCACCACAGCTGGCGGCTGATGCACCAGTCGCGGGTGTTCTCCATCCAGTGCAGGTAGGTCTTTTCAAAGCGCTCGGGGATGAAGCGCAGCTTCTTGTCGTACACCACCTGGCAGGCGGGCTCGGCCAGCGGCTTCATCTTCACGAACCACTGTTTGGAAACCATCGGCTCCACCACGGTGTGGCAGCGGTAGCAGGTGCCGACCTCGTGGTTCAGCGGCTCCACCGACTTGAGCAGGCCCAGCGCAGTCAAGTCCTCCACGATGGCCTTGCGGGCGTCCAGCGTGGTCATGCCGGCGTACTTGCCGCAGTCCAGCACGGTGGGCTCGTCCACGGTGGCGCGACCGCTGGCGATCAATTCGGCGTTCTCGGCGGCTTCCTTCGCGCCGGTCATGTAGCCGTCGTAGGTGAACACGCGCACCATCGGCAGGTCGTGGCGCTTGCCGACCTCGAAGTCGTTCGGATCGTGGGCGGGCGTGATCTTCACCACGCCGGTGCCCTTCTCCATGTCGGCGTGCTCGTCGCACACGATGGGGATCTCCTTGTTCACCAGCGGCAGCACCACGTGGCAGCCGTGCAGGTGGGCGTAGCGGGGATCCTCCGGGTTGATGGCCACGGCGGTATCGCCCAGCATGGTCTCCGGGCGGGTGGTGGCCAGCTCCAGCAGCTCGCCGGTCTCCTTAACCGGGTACAGGATGTGCCAGAAGTGGCCGTCCTTGGCCTCGTATTCCACTTCCGCGTCGGAAAGGGACGTCTGGCAGCAGGGGCACCAGTTGATCATGCGGCTGCCGCGGTAGATGAGGTCTTTTTCATACAGGCGCACGAACGTCTCCCGCACGGCGCGGGACAGGCCGTCGTCCATCGTGAAGCGCTCGCGGCTCCAGTCGCAGGACACGCCCAGCTTGCGCAGCTGGCGCACGATGCGCCCGCCGTATTCCTTTTTCCACTCCCAGGTGCGCTCCAGGAACTTTTCGCGGCCGACCATCTGCTTGGTCAGGCCTTCCTTGCGCAGCGCGTCCACCACCTTCACCTCGGTGGCGATGGCGGCGTGGTCGGTGCCGGGCACCCACAGCGTCGGGTCGCCCTTCATGCGGTGATAGCGGATCAGCACGTCCTGGGGCATTTCGTCCAGCGCGTGGCCGATGTGCAACTGACCGGTGATGTTCGGCGGCGGCATGACGATGACGAAGGGCCGCTTGCTCTCGTCCTTGATCGGCTGGAACGCGCCGGATTTCTCCCACATTTCATAGATGCGGCCTTCCACCTGGTTCGGCTGAAACACCTTTTCCATCGCAAATTCCTGCTTGGTTTCCATGGATTTTCCCCCTCGTACAGATATCTTTTCAGAGATAGATGACCATTACGGCGCCGACGGCGCACGCCAGTACGCCCGCCAGCTTCCACAGCGGCTTTTTCATGAAAGCGGCGACCGCGCCGACCGCCATTACCGCAAGGCCGGCCCAGTTGACGGCTTTCAGCCGGACGGCGTTCAGCGCGCCGCTGCGTATCGCGTTCAGCGCAAAACCCACGCCGATGACGACGACGATCACCGGCAGAATCCAGCCCATGGGACGCCGATTTTCTCCCGACATGTCGATCACCTCCAAAAAAGGAGCTCTCTGCCCAAAGGGCGGAAAGCTCCGCGGTACCACCTTATTCATCGCGCTGCGCGCGACCTCTGTGCGCTGTAAGGGGCGCGCCCCGCCGGGTTGATGATTTCGCCCGACCGCCTCCGAAGCGACCTTCGTTCCCCAGGGTTCCGGGCGGCCTTCCAGCCATCGAACCGCCCTCTCTTGGGAAGTATGGGAACTACTCCTCTTCCTCATCGGCTGTGCCGATTATACCACGAACCGCAACCCGCGTCAATTGCAACGCGAAGCTGCGCGATATTTTAACGCGATCAGTACCCGTCGAACTGGTTCCGCGGGTCGCTGCTGCGCCTGGATTTGGCGTCGTCCTCCAGGAATTCGATTTCCAGCCGGTCGAAAGTGACATCCTCGACGAAGTGTTCCGGCAGGAACTGGGTGCGCCGAAATTCGGCAAACTCAGATTCGTGCTTGTTCAGCCACAGCGGCCTGGGAATATCGAATTCATGGCACAGCTCGGTCAGCGCGTCGCCGGCCTCATCCCACGTGCATTCGGCCGTGGCCTGGCGGGCTATGCGGTGTTTCTGGATGATCCTGGCCCATAATCTCGGCATGTGTATCCCCCGTTTCAGCGTCTCGGCCAGTATTATACATCATCCAGAAACGAAGCGCAAGGTCCATTCATTCCTCCGGCACAAGCGTTCGGAAGTCTTCGGGTACGCCGTCCTTTTCCAGCATGAAATGCAGGTGCCACGGCATCCCGGATTCGCACGCGGCGGATTTCCCGACGGCGCTGATGATGTCCCCTGCGGCCACCGTCTGGCCGACCTGTACCATGTTCAGCGTGTTCAGGTTCGCGTAGGTGGACACGAAGCCGTCCGGATGCTCAATTGACAGGACGTTGCCCCACAGCGCGTCCTGCCAGGCGTCCGCGACGGTTCCATCGGAACAGGCGCGGACTGCCTCGCCCGGATTGCCCGCGATGTCGATCGCCGGGTGCGTCTGCCACTGGCCCAGCGTCGAGGACCAGGCCGCGGTGCTCGGCGCGTATTCGCCGATGATCTCGCCTTCGAGCGGCCAGACCCACACCGCCGGCTCCTTCGTCGGGGCGGGCGTGGGCGCATTAAAAACCTGCATCACCGACGCGGGCTCCGGCGCCGGCGTCTCCTCCGCCGTGCGCGCGCCGAACAGGTGGCTGCGGAAGGCGCGGGAAGCGCTGCCCAGCAGCACCAGCAGCGCCAGGAGCGCCGCGTAGAAACCCATTTTGGAATAATCGATTCGAACCTTCCCCAGGCCGCTTTTCGCGTAACGCAGGGCCCTTTTCATAAAGGCGGATGCTTTTTCTTTCATAGTCAAATCCCCTCCATGTTCCAATTATGGAACGCGGAGGGGATTTTAATCACATTGATGCTGAATTGTTTTTTACCAGCCGCCGAACAGGTCTTCGTCGTCCTCGTCATCGTCGTCGTAGCGGTCGACCCGGCGCCGCGCGGAGGAACGGCGGGACGTGGGCCTGCGCCTGCGCGTCAGTTCCCGCTTGCGCGCTTCAATGATCTTCTTCCTGCGGCGGTCCGTGCGATTCCTGCGCAGCGACGCGGCGACCAGCAGCAGCGCCACCAGCAGCGCCAGCACGATGGCCAGCAGCTTGACCAGCGAATTATCAAAGTACTTGAGGAACGGGAAGATATCCACCAGCGTCAGCTTCGCGGGCTGTTCGGCGATATCGCGGTCGGCGATCAGCGTGGCCGTGATCTCCTCGCCCGACTGGGCCACATAGCGCAGCCGGCCCATGATCTCGCCCTGGGAGATCGGCGCAGTCATGTCGGAAGTGATCACGAGTTCGCACCGGGAAACAAAATCCGCGATGGCGTCGTCCATGGCGGCTTCGTTGTTGGATTCCACCATGCGCGTATAGTTCGGGTTGCTGACCTGGGCGACCTTCAGATTCAGCTGGCCGCCGTAAGGGTCGGTATCGATGGCGTTGGAAACCTTGAGCGTCGCGATCTGCCCGCTGGCCTTGCCGAACATCTGCTCCAGCGTATAGGCGGTATAGCACGTGTAGCCGTAATTGAACAGGCGGATCGTGTCGATCCACTTGCCGTTCGATCCGGCGCTGTGGAAATCCACGCTGATCAGCGTCACGCCGTCGCGCTCGGACGCACCGACAAAGCACTGCCCCGCCGCGCTGTGATAGCCGGTCTTCACGCCGATGCAATCCGCGTAATAATACGTGTGGTCCTTCTTCAGAAGCGCGTTGCCGCTGATGACGCGGGTTTCGATGTTGCTGCCGCCGCGCTGAATGTGCATGGTATAGACAGGCGTGGACACGATCTGTCGGAACACGTCAATCCGAAGCGCCGCCTGGGTGATGCGGGCCATGTCCTGGGCGGTCGTGTAGTGGTTTTCGTCGTGATAGCCGTGGGCGTTGGCGAAATGCGTGTTCTCACAGCCCAGTTGCGCCGCGCGGCTGTTCATGAGATTGACGAAGGCCTCGAGGCTGCCGCTGACCAGAACGGCGATGGCGTTCGCGCCGTCGTTGCCCGACGAGAGCATGAAGCCGTACAGCAGATCCCGGAAGGTGGTGACGTCGCCGGGGAAAACGGGCACCAGCGAACTGTCCGCGGGGACCTGGCCGGCCTGCTTGGGAATGACGATCTGCGTATCCATGGCGATGCCGCTCTCCAGGGCGAGCATCAGCGTCATGATCTTCGTCGTACTGGCCGGATACATCCGCGTCCGCGCGTTCTTGGCAAACAAAACATCGCCGTTATCCGCGTCGATAAGAATCGCGGCGTCGGCGTACAGATGCCCTTCGCGCAGAACCTGCGGCACTTTTCGGTTGTAATCGGCCGGCGTTTCGGCCGCGGCAGCCGTGAAACAGCAAACCGCGATCGCCAGCGCCAGCAGCCAGGCTATCCGCCTTCGGAGACGAAGCATTTCCAAATCCTCACAAAACCGCCGTAAACGGCGATAATCATACAAATCTCATTATAGCATCGATCGCGCTTTTTGTACAGCGCGGAACGAGATTAATCGATAAAACTACCCACGATTTTTACTTTCTGCGCCGCGCATTGCCGCGCCTGCGGGCGCGTTTCGCCGCGCTGCGGCGCTGGGCGGCGGCCAGCCCGGCCAGCAGCGCCGCCAGAGCGATCAGCGCCGCGATCAGCACGGCCATCATGCCGAGACCGGAACGCGGCGCAGCGGGCTGTTCTTCGGCGGGCGCTTCAGTGACGTCCGGGCCGGGCGGAGCGGTCGGTGCGGAAACCGGCGTCGCCTCCGGCTTTTTTTCGACCGCGCGCGAGGCCGTCAGCGCGGCGGTTATCCAGCCGCCGCCGGGCATCCTGGCGCGCAGCGTGCCCACGCGCTCCCCCTGCGCTACCGGCGCGCGAAGCTCCCGCGTCCATTCGAGCTCGACGGTTTCCGCCATCGCTTCCGCCGCCAGGTTCAGCGCGTTTTCGTTTCCCACGGGCAGCGCGACGGTCTGTCCGGCGTCGTCCACTTCGCCAAGCTCCAGCTGGAGCGTGCCGCTCTGCGGGTCATCCTCCGAGGCGTCTTCGATCTGCACCGTATCGAAGGATGACTGCGCGCGCGACAGCAGCGCCTGCGCGCCGACCCGCTCATATTGCGTGAAGCCGTATTCGAACAGGCGCGCCGCGTCATACCACTTCTGGTCTTCCTCTTCGCAGTTCAGCACCACGCAGATCAGCTTCATCCCGTCGCGCTCTGCAGAACCGACGAAGCACCAGCCCGCCCGCTTGTGGTGGCCGGTCTTGATGCCGGTGCAATCGGGATAGTAATATTTTGAATCGGCAATGAGCAAACTGGTTCTGTTTGTAATCGTTGCCGTGCCGGTCCTGTCGCCGCGGGTGACGGTCATATCCCAGGTCGGGGCGGCGACGATCGTGCGGAACATATCGTTCTGCATGGCCGCGCGGGAAATGACGGCCAGGTCCTGGGCCGTGGAGTAGTGGTCCTGATTGTGATAGCCGTGGGCATTGACGAAATGCGTGCCCTGGCAGCCGAGCTCCGCCGCGCGGGCGTTCATGCGGGCCACGAAATCATCGATGTTTCCGCTGACCAGCGCGGCGATGGCGTTGGCGCCGTCGTTGCCGGAGGAAAGCATGAAGCCGTACAGCAGGTCGCGGAAAGAGGTCACATCCCCGGGCTTGACGGGAATGACGGAACTGCCGTCGGGGATATCGGCGGCCTGGCGCGGGATGGTGACCTTTTCGTCCAGGTCGATGCCGCTTTCAAGGGCCAGCAGAAGCGTCATGATCTTCGTCGTGCTGGCCGGATACATGCGGATTCTGGAGTTCTTCGAAAACAGGACTTCGCCGGAGGTCTCGTCGATCAGAATCGCGGATTGGGCGTAGAGATGATCCGGGTGGAGGTTTTCGGGCGCGCTCATATCGTAATCCGACGGAGAGACTGCCCGCGCGCAGAGGAACGCCGCCGCCATCATCATAATGGCCAGCGCGAGCGCCGCCGTTCTCCTGAGCATCGCCATGTTCCTTCCTCCCCGATCCAATATATATTACAAACGAGTTTATATTATCACCATTCGCGTAATTTGTACAGTGTTGCGTGAAAAAACTAACATTTAAAAAAATCGACTTGAAATGATGTCGACAATCGTGTATAATAATAACAAAATCATGAAATTGTAACGCAATTCGGTCTAAATCGTGGATTCGCCATCCTTTTTTATATGCATGCGAGGAGGAAAGACCATGGCCAAAAGGATCTTGATTGTTGACGACGAGCCTCTGATTGTCAAAGGTTTGAAATATTCGCTCGAGCAGGACGGCTACGAAACCGATTCCGCTTCCGACGGCGAAGAGGCCGTGAGCAAGTTCTTCGCGGGCCAGTATGACATGGTTCTGCTGGATGTGATGCTGCCGAAGCTGGACGGCATCGAGGTGTGCCAGCGCATTCGCGAGCGCAGCAACGTCTCCATCATCATGCTGACCGCCAAGGGCGATGATATGGACAAGATCCTGGGTCTGGAATACGGCGCGGACGATTACATGACCAAGCCCTTCAATATCCTCGAAGTCAAGGCGCGCATACGCACCATCTTCCGCCGCACGGCCATGATGCAGCGGGAAAGCGGTCAGCGCATCATCACCGTCAGGGATATGCAGCTGAACGTGAACAACCGTTCCGTGACCGTCGACGGCCGCGAAGTGAACCTGACCGCGAAGGAATTTGACCTGCTGCATCTGTTCGTCACGAACCGCGGCAAGGTTTTCTCCCGCGAAAACCTGCTCGAGACCATCTGGAAATACGACTACCTGGGCGACCTGCGCACGGTAGACGTGCACATTCGCCGCCTGCGTGAAAAGATCGAAAAGGTGCCCAGCCAGCCTGAATACATCTTCACCAAGTGGGGAGTGGGCTACTATTTCACCGACAAGGATTAAAACCTTTATCCATTCCATACGCTGGAAAATCACCATCGCCTATCTGCTGATCATCGTCGTGGCGTTCACCGTCATCGGCTTTTCACTGATCCAGCTGGTGGGCGAGTATCTGTTTACCCAGCGCATTCGAGACGACCAGAGAATCGCCGAATCCACCGCGCAGGAGGTAGGCGAATATCTGGCCGATTTTGACGCCGAAAAGATGTATGCCGCGGCCATGAACACCGCGCAGGCGGAGCAGAGCCGCATACTGGTTCTGGACCCGCTGTGCGTCGTGCAGGTCGATACCGCCTCCCAGATGAACGGCACGCGGTTCATTACCAGCGAAATCAGCAGCGTACTCCAAGGCGCGGCCGGGGAGTACGGCTTTTACGACGCGGGCGGCGCCGGCGCATATTGGATTCGCGCCGCGCTGACCGCGTTTTCCAACGTCAGTTCCATGACCGGCATCTACGCCGCCGCCATCAACCATGACGGCGCGCTGGCGGGCGTGCTGGTTTACATTTCCCAGGTCCAGGAAATCTATGAAAGCCTGCGGGACATCCAGCTGAAGATGCTGCTCTGGATGGGGATCGTCGCGACGGCGGTGCTGGTTTTCAGCCTGCTGGTGCTGCGCACGATCACCCGGCCGATCGGCGAATTGAACGAGGGCATTTCCCGCATGAGCCGCGGCGACCTGTCCGCGCGCGTCAGCGTGCGCGGCAGGAATGAATTCGCCGGCCTGGCCTCCGCCTTCAACTCCATGTCCGAGCGCCTGGAACAGCTGGACAAATCCAGGAGCCAGTTCGTTTCAAACGCCTCGCATGAATTGAAGACGCCGCTGAGCACCATGAAGATCCTGATCGAAACGCTGTTGTACCAGGATCCCGTCGATCCCGGCATGACAAAGGAATTCCTGACGGACATCAACAAGGAAATCGACCGGCTGAACCGCATCGTATCGGATTTGCTGACGCTGGTGAGCATCGATAACGGCATGAAGCTGAATCTGGCGGAGCTGGACATCGGCAGCCTGCTGCAGGAACAGGTGAAGCGCCTGTCGCCTCTGGCCCGGGAAAACGGCGTCGAGCTGGACTGCTCCGCGAAGGAATCGCTGGAAGTCAGCGGCGACGCCCTGAAGCTGCAGCAGGTCATCTACAACATCATCGACAACGCAATCAAATACACGCCCAGGGGCGGCGAAGTGCACTGTACGCTGGCCAAATCGGGCAAAAAGGCCGTCATCCGCGTCAGCGATACGGGCGTGGGCATTCCCGAGGAAGACCTGCCCCACATCTTCGACCGCTTCTACCGCGTGGACAAGGCCAGATCCCGCGAAACCGGCGGCACCGGGCTCGGGCTGTCCATCGTCAAGCAGTTCATACTGCTGCACGGAGGCACCATCGACGCCAGGAGCGCGCCCGGCAAGGGATCGACGTTTACGATCGAGCTGCCGCTTTCCACGCGCAAGGCGGAGGCATGACGAAATCCATCGGGAAGGAGGGCGATCGAATGCGCAAATATCTGACTCTGCTGATCCTGTTCACGGCCGTGGCGGTCGCGCTGAGCGGCTGCGTGTTCAACCGGCATGCGCCCGAAGCCGCAAGCGACATCGCCCTGCCCGAGCCCGAACCGGAAGCGCAGGACATGATCCTCGGCGAGCGCGCCGAGGCCAGCGCCGTGGATGTCGCGCTGTACTTCCCCGCCTCGGACGGCGCCGGATTCTCTTCCGTCACGCGCAGCATTCGCGCCGAACCCGGCGAAGCGTTCCTGGAAGCCGTGGTCCGATCGCTGCTCTCGGCGCGGCCCGGAAGCGAATCGATGGCCCTGTCGAACGGCGACACGCGGCTGCTGTCCTGCGAATATGCCTGCGGGACCGCGACGGTGAACCTTTCCATCGACGCCCGCGGCGTCCAGAGCCCGCAGGAGCTGCTGGCGCTGGAAACCGCCATCGGCAACACGCTGCTGGGCATCGAAGGCGTCGGCGGCGTGAACGTACTGATCGGCGGCCAGAGCGAAGGCCTGTGGCAGCTGCCGCTGGGCGTTCAGACCGAAATGGTATCCAGCGTCACGGCCTCCTATGCCCAGCTGCAGGCGGAACGCGACAGGCTGCAGGCCCCGGACGCCATGCCGGTATCGCGAAAGGCGCTGGTATACTTCCCCACCGTGGACAGCAGCTGGCTGGTGCCCGAGCTGCGGGACGTGGTGTTTCAGACAAACGATTACGCCGGCGCGCTGATCGCGCTGCTGCAATCCGGCCCGCTGGACGACGGCTGCGCCATCGCATCCATACCGGACGGCGTCGAGCTGCTGGATGACAGGCCGGGCATCGAAGTGCTTCCCTCCGGCGAACGGGTGCTGTCGCTGAATTTCTCTTCGGCGCTGGCCAACTACCTGGCGTTTTCCGGGCTGGAGGTCTGGGAACTGTCCGGATCGATCGTGCTGACCGCGTGCAGCTTCCTGCCGGAAATCGACGCCGTGCGCATCATGGTGAACGGTGATCCGATCACCATGTGCGATATGGGCGATTCCATCATCACTTTCCCCGACGGGTTGATGCGCCGCAGGGATTTTTCCAGCTGCATCGGCAGCATCGCCACGCTGTACTTGGTCAATTCGAAGAACCAGCTGCAGCCCGTGAAGCGCGCCGTTTCCACGCGGAGCGCCTATTCCGCCCGCAACCTGCTGACAAAGCTGTTCAGCTACGCCGGGGGCGGCGGCGCGGTCGTCCGGCTTCCGGTATCGCAAAACCTGTATCCGGAGGACCTGCTGGGCGTCAGCATCTCCGACGGCATCGCGCGGATCAACCTCTCTTCGGGGTTCTACAGGGCCTGCCAGTCCATCTCGCCGGAGGACGAGCGCAATCTGGTTTACGCCATGGTCAACACGCTGTGCCAGCTGGA
>CACWVN010000005.1 GCA_902764285.1 uncultured Eubacteriales bacterium | reverse complement strand
TGTGGTCGCTGGACGCGCTGGAGCTGCCGGTGATCCCCATCCAGGAGGGGGACGGCTACCGGATCATCGACCGCAGGGGAAATTACGTGACCGACGAGGTGTTCCGGAGCGCCGACACCACCTTCGGGGGCCGGCTGATGCTGACCGACCGGGACGGCAGTCTCTGCCTGATGGACGGCGCGGGGAATATTGCGCTGCGCGCGCCTGCCGAGGAATGGAGCTTCTACGACGGCGACGCGGAGGCGGTGTGGATTCTGCGCGACGGCCTGTGGGGCAGGATGGCCGCGGCCGGCGCGCGCGCCGGCGAATGGCTGATCCCGCCGGCGTACGCCGGGCAGGAACGGCTGGATGACGGCGGTTTCTACCTGACAAAGCCCGACGGCACGGCGGTGTACGCCGGGCGGGACGGCGCGGAGCTGGGCCCCGCTCCGGTGTACGCGGACGACGGCTGGTGACCGGGCGGCACGCACGAAGGGAGGCGCGAATATGGATGAGAACAGGCGATACATCGCGATCGACCTGAAATCCTTCTACGCCTCGGTGGAGTGCCGGAAACGGGGCATCGACCCGCTGACCGCCAACCTGGTGGTGGCCGACCAGAGCCGCACCGACAAGACCATCTGCCTGGCGGTGTCCCCGGCGCTGAAAGGCTGGGGCATCCCCGGGCGGCCGCGGCTGTTCGAGGTGGTGCAGAAGGTCCGGCAGGTGAACGCCCAGCGCAAAAAGGACGCGCCGGGCCGGGCGTTTGCGGGCAAATCCTGGGACGATCGGGAATTGAAAAAGAATCCCGCGCTGGCGGTGGACTACATCGTCGCGCCGCCGCGCATGGCCGAGTACGTGCGCACCAGCACTCGCATCTACGACATCTACACGAAGTTCATCGCGCCGGAGGACATCCACGTTTATTCCATCGACGAGGTGTTCATGGATGCGACTCGCTACCTGAAGAACTACAAATGCGACGCCCGCGAACTGGCCATGCGCATCATCACCGAGGTGCTGTACGCCACCGGCATCACCGCCACCGTGGGCATCGGCACGAATATGTACCTGGCGAAGATCGCCATGGACATCGTGGCCAAGAAGATGCCGCCGGACGCGGACGGCGTGCGCATCGCCGAGCTGGACGAGCGCGGCTACCGCGAGCAGATGTGGACCCACCGCCCGCTGACGGATTTCTGGCGCGTGGGCCGCGGCATCGCCCGCAAGCTGGAATCCAACGGCCTGTTCACCATGGGCGACGTGGCGCGCTGCTCCCTCGGCGGCAGGGGCGATTATTACAACGAGGACCTGCTGTACGGCCTGTTCGGCGTGAACGCGGAGCTTCTGATCGACCACGCCTGGGGCTGGGAGCCGGCGTTGATTTCCGACATCAAGGCCTACAAGCCCCAGTCCAACAGCCTCTCCTCCGGCCAGGTGCTGCACCAGCCCTATGATTTCGAAAAGGCGAAGCTGGTGATGCGGGAGATGACCGACCTGCTGGTGCTGGACCTGGTGGCCAAGAAGCTGGCGACGGACCAGATGGTGCTGACCGTGGGCTACGACGTGGAGAACCTGTCCGATCCGGATCGCCGGCGGCGCTACCGCGGGCCGGTGGTGGAGGATTACTACGGCCGCGCGGTGCCGAAGCACGCCCACGGCAGCGTCAACCTGGGCGGGTACACCTCGTCCACGAAGCGGATCACCGAGGCCGTGATGGCGCTGTTCGACCGCGTGGTGGACCACGACCTGCTGGTGCGGCGGATGTATATCGTGGCCAACCACACCGTCGACGAGGGCAGGGCCCGCGCCGACGCCGCCCGGCGGGACGTGCAGCTGGACATGTTCACCGATTACGCCGCCGAGGCGGAAAAACAGGCCGCCGAGGAGGCCGCCCGGGACCGGGAGCGCCGGCAGCAGGAGGTCGTGCTGTCCATCAAGGAGAAGTACGGCAAGAATGCCATTTTGAAGGGCATGAACCTGGAGGAGGGCGCCACCGCCCGGGACCGGAACCGGCAGATCGGCGGCCACAAGGCATAGGAGGTTCGGAGATGTTCAACAACGATCCCGGCGATCCGCGCCGCTACGACGACATGCTGGACCTGCCGCACCACGTTTCGCCGACCCGGCGGCGCATGTCGCCCATGGAGCGGGCGGAGCAGTTCGCGCCCTTCGCGGCGCTGACCGGCTACGGCGACGCCATCGACGAGGCCGCCCGGCTGACGATGCGCCAGGTGGAGCTGGGCGAGGCCGAGCGCGAGGAGCTGGATCGCAAGCTGCGGGTGGTGAAGGACCGGCTCCATGAGCGCCCGGTGCTGAGCGTCACCTATTTCGTGCCCGACCCGCGCAAGGCCGGCGGGCGGTACGATGTGTACGCCGGCGCGGCGCGGCGGATCGTGCCGGAGACCTATTCTCTGGAATTTGAGGGCGGCCGGGTCATCGACATCGACGACATCATCGACATCGAGGGCGCGCTGTTCGATTCCCTGACCTTTTGACCGCCCCGGCCGCCGCCGCGGGCGGTTTTTGAATGGAGACAGCCTCATATTATGCAGTAATGTGTGTATATTTCGCAAATTCGGTTGCATGTTGACGGTATATATGTTATAATAATCCAGAATATGCAGGCGGAGCCTGCATGCCTTTTGGGAAAGGCAACCGAATACCAAGGAGGGGATACCATGTCCACCGAAACCGCCGGGAAGAAAAAGCTTCCCCTTGCGGCGCAGATCTTCATTGCGCTGCTGCTGGCGATCGGCGCCGGCCTGCTGCTGCAATCCCACGCCGATTTCGCCAACGACTACATCAAGCCCTTCGGCACCATCTTCCTGAACCTGGTCAAGTTCATCGTCGGGCCCATCGTGCTGTTCTCCATCATGGCGGGCGTCATTTCCATGCGCGATATCAAGCGCGTGGGCAAGATCGGCGGCATGACGGTGCTGTACTACTTCCTGACCACCGCGGTGGCCACGGCCATCGGCCTGCTGGTGGCGAACCTGTTCAAGGGCGGCTTCCCGGCGCTGTCCACCGAGAGCCTGACCTACACCGCCGCCGAGGGCTCGAAGCCCATGGACGTGCTGGTGAACATCTTCCCGTCCAACTTCCTCACGCCCATCACCGAATCCAGCATGCTGCAGGTGATCGTGATGGCGCTGCTGATCGGCTTCGCCATCATCCTGCTGGGCGAAAAGGCCGACAAGGCCGTGGAGGGCGTGAACCGCTGGAACGACATCTTCATGAAGTGCATGGAGATGATCCTGAAGCTGTCGCCCGTGGGCGTGTTCTGCCTGCTGTGCCCGGTGGTGGCCGCCAACGGCGCCATGATCATCGGCTCGCTGGCCAAGGTGCTGCTGGCCGCCTACGTGGCCTACCTGCTGCACGCGCTGATCGTCTATTCCGCCACCGTTTCCACCCTGGGCGGCACGAACCCCGTCAAGTTCTTCAAGGGCATGCTGCCGGCCATCATGTTCGCGTTCTCCAGCGCGTCCTCCGTGGGCACGCTGCCGATCAACATGAACTGCACCAACAAGCTCGGCGCGGATAAAGAGGTCTCCTCCTTCGTGCTGCCCCTGGGCGCGACCATCAACATGGACGGTACCGCCATCTATCAGGGCGTGTGCGCCATCTTCATCGCTTCCTGCTACGGCATTTCACTGACGGCGGGCCAGATGCTGACCATCGTGCTCACCGCCACGCTGGCCTCCGTGGGCACGGCGGGCGTGCCCGGCGCGGGCATGGTGATGCTGGCCATGGTGCTGGCCTCTGTGGGCCTGCCCATCGACGGCATCGCGCTGGTGGCCGGCGTGGACCGCATCTTCGATATGGGCCGCACCACGCTGAACATCACCGGCGACGCCTCCTGCGCGATCATCGTCTCCAACCTGCTGCGCAAGGGGAAGAAGAACAAGGCCTGATCGTCGATCGGGCATAAAAACGGGGCCGTTCCCAATCGGAACGGCCCCGTTTTATGTGCGGTCAGTTTCTCCAGTTTTCCCGGTTGTCGTCATGCCGGTTCGGCTGCGCGGGCTCCAGCCGCAGCGCGGATTCCGGCGGGATCTCGTACACCCGGCCGCCGTATTCGATGCGCCGCTGTTCGCCGCAGCGGTTCACCGCCAGCGCGCGGGACTGGTCCTGGGCGGGCGCGCCGAAGACGTCCCGGCCGCCGGAGATCCGGCGCTCCACCAGCACCACGTCCGGCCCGATGGCCGAGAGCTTCAGATCGCCGGTGCGCAGCGCGGGCGCGGACATGCGGTCCTGGATGATCCCGCGGATGGCCGATACCAGCTCGGCGTCCTCGCGGCCCCAGGGGTAGGTGGCGCGGTTGTAGGGGTCCGCCATGCCGGTCAGCCCGGCTTCGTCGCCGTAATACAGGCAGGGCATGCCCGGCAGCGCGCACACCAGTGCCCACGCGGCGATCAGCCGCCGGCGGCCCCGGGCGTAGTCCTCCGGGTCCATCGCGAAGGGATGCCGGTACACGCGGTCGGGCGCCATATCGCCGATGTCCGCCAGCATGCTGATGATCCGCGGCGTGTCGTGGCTGCCCAGCAGGTTCATTTCGGAATAGAGGAACGGCGCGGGCATGTTCTCCCGCAGGCTTTCCATCTTGCGCACCAGGGCGAAGGCGTCCGCCCGGCAGCACAGGAATTCCACAATGGCGTCGCGCAGCGGATAGTTCATGCAGCTGTCCAGCGTATCGCCCAGACAGTAGCAGCGCATCTCGCCGTAGGCGACCTTGTTGGTGGGATCTTCCCACACCTCGCCGATCAGCGCGCCGTCGGGCCGTTCCCGGCGGATGCGCCGGCGCAGTTTGCGGATGAAGGCCATGGGCAGCTCGTCGGCCACGTCCAGCCGCCAGCCCGCCGCGCCGGCGCGCAGCCAGTGGGCGATGACGCTGTCGTCGCGGTCGATGATGAAATCCTGATAGCTGGGCGTCTCCTCGCTCACGTTGGGCAGCGTCTTGAAATTCCACCAGCATTCGTAATCATCCGGCCAGTGGCGGAAGCGGTACCATTCCCGGTAGGGGGACGACGGATCGTTGTAGGCGCCGCCGGGGCCGTAGCTGCCGTCGCGGTTGAAGTACAGGCTGTCGGAGCCGGTGTGGGAGAACACGCCGTCCAGGATCACGCGCATGCCCCGCTTCTTCGCTTCGGCGCACAGCCTGCGGAAATCCGCCTCGGTGCCGAAGGAGGGATCGATGGTCATGTAGTCGCCGGTGTTGTACTTGTGATTGCTGCGGGCTTCGAAGATGGGGTTGAAGTAGAGCACCGTCACGCCCAGGCTGCGGATGTAATCCAGCTTTTCGATGACGCCGCGCAGGTTGCCGCCGAAATAATCGTTGTTGCAGTTGTCGCCGTACTTGTCGTCGTTGATGATCAGCGCCGGGTCGTCATCCCAGCGGATGTGGTAATAGGAGGCCGGCGGCAGGTTCCGGATGTCCCGCTCGCCCGAGCAACAGTACCGGTCCACCATGATCTGCAGCATCACGCCGTCCCGCATCCAGCGCGGCGTGTCATAGGCGGGGTCGAACACGGTGATCTGGTAGCCGTCGGGGGCTTCCTCGCGCACCTGCCCCGCGCCGCCCAGACCGTCGGCGGCGTTGCCGAGGAACCGGGTGCGCC
This sequence comes from uncultured Eubacteriales bacterium, assembly GCA_902764285.1. Lineage (GTDB taxonomy): Bacteria > Bacillota > Clostridia > Christensenellales > Aristaeellaceae > UBA2862. The sequence goes on along the minus strand of CACWVN010000005.1, from coordinate 35,479 downwards.
CGCGGTTGTCCTGGGCGATGAAATAATACCACAACAATCCCGGGGTGTTCGGCAGCTTCAGCTGGCATTCGTACAGCCCGCCGTGGATGGGGCACATGGGCAGCACGCTCTCCGCCTCCTGCCACCACAGCCGCAGGCATACGCCGTGCAGCTCCTCGGCCTTTACCCGCAGGCGCACGGTCTGGCCGCAGGGCGCCGCGCCCTGGGGATCGCGATACAGCGGATCGCGGGAATCGTGGTAGAACGTCATGGATATCACTCCTGCGCTTCGTGAAAATGCGGGCATTCTTCAGGGAAGGCGTCGGAGGGGATCCATCCCCTCCGACTTGAAATCGACCCTGGCGACATGTGCGTCAGGGTCGCATGGTTTTCAGGGAAAACCTTCCCTGCAGATTTGACGGCCGGAGTTTTCCCTGAAAACTCAAGTCAAATCTGTCAAAGGGGTGGCAGTGGCGGGGGAAGGATTCCCCCGCCGCAATCATCACAGTTTCAACGGCTTCAAATGCCAGATCTTGTCGCTGTAATCCTGGATCGAGCGATCGGACGTGAATACCGCGGAGCTGGCCGTGTTCATGATGGCCTTCTTCAGCCACTGTTCGCGGTCGTCGTAATCGCGCATCATCTTCCGCTGCGCGGTGATGTAGGCCGGCAGATCCTTCAGCACGAAGTACGGATCGGCCATATTGCCGCCGTCGCCGAACAGCAGGGAATGGTAGATCTCCTGGAACATGCGGGGATTCTCGGGGCACAGCGTGCCGTCGATCAGCTGTTCCATCACCTGGCGGACCAGCGGGTTGGTCTCATACACTTCATGCGCGCGGTAGGAGGCGTAACCCTGTTCCACTTCCTGGGCCGTGAGCCCGAAGATGTAGATGTTGTCGGGGCCGACCTGATCGAAGATTTCGCAGTTCGCGCCGTCCATGGTGCCCAGCGTCACGGCGCCGTTCATCATGAACTTCATGTTGCCGGTGCCGCTGGCCTCCTTGCCGGCGGTGGAGATCTGCTGGCTGATCTCGGTGGCGGGCATCAGCAGCTCCGCCTGGGACACGCAGTAATTCTCCAGGAACACCACGTTGATCAGCTTCGAGGCGCGGGGATGCCTGCGCACCAGGTCGCCCACGGCGTTGATCAGCTTGATGGTCAGCTTCGCGCGCTGATAGCCCGGCGCGGCCTTCGCGCCGAAGATGAAGGTGCGGGAATGGAAGGACTGGTCGGGATGCTCGTTGATATCGTTGTAGAGCATCATGATGCCCAGCGCGTTCATCAGCTGGCGCTTGTATTCGTGCAGGCGCTTGGCCTGGGCGTCAAAGATGCTCTCGGGGTTCATCTCGATGCCCTGGTGGCGGTACACGTGATCGGCCAGGCGCAGCTTGTTGTGATATTTGATCTCGCGGAACTTCTGCTGGAAGGCGGGATCGCTGGCGAAGGGCTTTAGCGCTTCGATCTTCTGCATGTCCTTGCGCCAGCCGTCGCCGATGGCCTCGTCGATCAGGCTGGACAGCTCGGGGTTGCACTGCATCAGCCAGCGGCGATGGGTGATGCCGTTGGTGACGTTCACGAACTTCCTGGGCTCCAGCATGTAGAAATCGTGGAAGGTCTGGCGCTTCAGGATGTCGGTGTGGATGGCGGAAACGCCGTTCACGGAATGGGTGTAGGCGACGCACAGGTTGGCCATGTGCACCTGGTTGTAGGCCAGGATCGCCATGTGGCCGATGCGGTCCCACTGGCCGGGGAAGGCGTCCCACAGCTTGGCGCACAGCCGCTTGTTCATCTCCTGCAGGATCATGTAAATGCGGGGCAGCTGTTCGGCAAACAGGCTCTCCGGCCACTTTTCCAGCGCCTCCACCAGCACGGTGTGGTTGGTGTAGGCGAAGGTGCGGCGGCAGATGTTTTCGGCCTTGTCCCAGCCCAGCCCGAAATCGTCCATCAGGATGCGCATCAGCTCCGGCAGCGCCACGGCGGGATGGGTATCGTTGATGTGGATGGCGACCTTGTCCGGGAAGATGGACCAGTTGTAGCCGTAGACGTCGATGAAATCCTTCACCGCGTGCTGGATGGACGCGGAGGAGAAGAAATACTGCTGCTTCAGGCGCAGCTCCTTGCCCTGATAGCTGTCGTCGTTGGGATAGAGGATCTTGGAGATGACCTCGGCCAGCTCGCGCTCCTCCATGGCCTTGACATACTGGCCGCGGTTGAAGTGCATCATGTCGATCTGCTGGACCGACTTGGCGCTCCAGGTGCGCAGGAAGTTGACCTTCGTGCTGTCATAGCCCACCACGGGGATATCGTAGGGCACGGCCTGCACGGTCTTGTAATCCACGTGGTGGAACGTCATGCGGTCGTCTTCGTTGGCGGTTTCGATGCGCCCGCCGAAGTGGACCTCCACGGTGTCTTCGGGGTGGGGCACTTCCCAGATGTTGCCGCTGGCCAGCCAGTTGTCCGGCACTTCCACCTGATAGCCGTCCACCAGCTTCTGGCGGAACAGGCCGTATTCATAGCGGATCGTGCAGCCCATGGCGGGCATCTTCAGCGTGGTCAGGGAATCCAGGAAGCAGGCGGCCAGGCGGCCCAGACCGCCGTTGCCCAGGCCGGGCTCCGGCTCTTCCTCAAACACCACGGAGCGGTCAATGCCCAGCTCCTCCATGGCCTGCATGTAGTTGCTCTCGTTCACCAGGTTCACCATGTTGTTGTGCAGCGCGCGGCCGATCAGAAATTCGGCGCTGAGATAATAGACCTTTTTGGCACGCTGCTCCTTGCGCGCGTCGCGGGAATAGCTGCGGCGCTGCATGATTTCATCGCGCACCACCATGGCCAGAGACTGGTAAAGCTGCTCGGGCGTGGCATCGCTGACGTCGCAGGCGAACTGCGTGTGCAGCTTGTTGCGAATGCTGTCCTTGATTTGTTTGACGCTCATCCGTTCAAATTCCACGGGAACACCTCCGAATTTTGATGGGGGTCTTTTCAAAATCACTCGATCATTCTATCACATCCATGGGTATTCCGCAACGCTTGCCATGTTTATTTTTTGGGCGAAAACCGCACGCTTTGGGCATTTTTGCCATACTTTATGGACAGTTTGACAGTTGTTCGAACATTTGCGGCGCACAGATTCCGCCGCCCGGGCGGAACCGGCGCGGCGCGGAAACGCCGTCCGGAGACAAATTTGAATTATAAAGTGCAAAAAAATGCAAATTTAACCGAAAATGACCGGTAAATACCGTGGATTTTGGGCTCGTGGATGTGATAGAATATCAAAAAAGGAAAGAACCGACGCATTATTTCGCGGGAAAGGCCTGATTGCGCTATGAAAACCTACGCTGAAATGACCCGAGAGGAGCTGGCCCAGGAGGTCGAGCGGCTGAAAAAGGAATACCAGCGCTTCCAGAACATGGGCATCCGCCTGAACATGAGCCGCGGCGTGCCCTGCCAGGAGCAGCTGAACCTGTCCATGCACATGATGGACGTGCTGGATTCCAGCAGCGATCTGACCTGCGAGGACGGCACCGACTGCCGCAACTACGGCGCGCTGACCGGCATCGAGGAGGCGCGGGTGCTGCTGGGCGACATGATGGAAAACAACCCGAAGGATATCATCATCTACGGCAATTCCAGCCTGAACGTCATGTACGACGCGGTCTCCCGCGCCTACACCCACGGCATCATGGGCTCCACGCCCTGGTGCAAGCTGGACAAGGTGAAATTCCTGTGCCCGGTGCCGGGCTACGACCGCCATTTCGCCATCACCGAATATTTCGGCATCGAGATGATCCCCGTGCCCATGACGCCCACCGGCCCGCAGATGGACCTGGTGGAAAAGCTGGTGGCCGGGGACGAGACCATCAAGGGCATCTGGTGCGTGCCGAAGTATTCCAACCCTCAGGGCTATTCCTACAGCGATGAAACCGTGCGCCGCTTCGCGCGGCTGGAGCCCGCGGCCCAGGATTTCCGCATCTTCTGGGACAACGCCTACGGCATGCACCACCTGTACGACGAAAAGCAGGATTACCTGATCGAGATCCTGGCCGAGTGCAAGCGCGCCGGGAACCCGGATCTGGTGTACAAGTTCGCCTCCACCAGCAAGATCACGTTCCCGGGCAGCGGCATCGCGGCGCTGGCTACGTCTCCGAACAACATGGAGGACATCCGCAACCAGCTGCGCCACCAGACCATCGGCCACGACAAGGTGAACCAGCTGCGCCACGTGCGCTTCTTCGGCGACATCCACGGCATGGTGGAGCACATGCGCCGCCACGCCGACATCCTGCGCCCGAAGTTTGAACTGGTGGAGAACACGCTGGAGGAATCGCTGGGCGGACTGGGCATCGGCAGCTGGACCAAGCCCCTGGGCGGCTATTTCATCCACTTCGAAAGCCTGCCCGGCTGCGCGAAGGCCATCGTGGCCCGCGCGAAGAAGGCCGGCGTGGTGCTGACGCCCGCGGGCGCCACCTGGCCCTACGGCAAGGACCCGAACGACAACAGCATCCGCATCGCGCCCACGTATCCCTCGCTGCAGGATCTGGCCGTGGCCGCCCAGCTGTTCGCGCTGTGCGTGAAGCTGGTCTCGGCGGAGAAGCTGATGGCGGAAAAGCGGGCCGCTTCCGCCTGAGGACCGTTTTTCGAAGGCCGCTTGACCTGCGGGGCCGATGCGTCTATAATAGAATCAGACTACTGCCGCCGGGACATCCGATCGCGCGTCGGGTCCCGGCGGTTTTTGACACGATCAATCGGGGGAGGTTGCGCTTGTGAACGAGCTTTTGAACCTGCTGGAAAAGGACGGGCGGCAGACGCCGCAGCAGCTGGCGACGATGCTGGGCCGCGAGGAGAAGGACGTGGCCGCGGAGATCGCCGATTACGAGAAAAACCACATCATCCTGGGCTACCCGGCGCTGATCGACTGGACCAAGACCGACGATGAATTCGTCACCGCGCTGATCGAGGTGCGCATTTCCCCCCAGCGGGGCGACGGCTTTGACCGCATCGCCGAGCGCATCTACCAGTACGAGGAGGTCGAGAGCCTCTACCTGATGTCCGGCGACTATGACCTGGCCGTCACCATCACGGGGCGCAGTCTGCGGGCGGTGGCGGAGTTCGTGCACGCGCGGCTGGCCGTCATCGACGGCGTCACCGGCACGGCCACCCATTTCATACTGAAGAAGTACAAGGAAAAGAACGTCCTGTTCTCCAAGCTGCCCGAGCAGGAAGAGAGGGTGTTGTTCGTATGATCGATTACGAATCCGCGCTGTCCGCGCGGGTGAAGGGCATCGCGCCCTCGGGCATTCGCAAGTTCTTCGACCTGCTGGAGAACATGGATTCCGGCGACGCCATCTCGCTGGGCGTGGGCGAGCCGGACTTCGTCACGCCCTGGCACATCCGCGATGCCGGCGTGTACGCGCTGGAGAAGGGCTTCACCAAATACACCGGCAACGCCGGCCTGGCCGCGCTGCGCCAGGAGATCGCCAGATACCTGCGCCGGCGCTTCGCACTGAATTACGACCCCATGAAACAGATGGTCGTCACGGTGGGCGGCAGCGAGGGCATCGACATCGCCGTGCGCGCCATCGTGAACCAGGGCGACGAGGTGATCGTGCCCGTGCCGTCGTTCGTATGCTACGGCCCCATCGTGGAGCTGGTGGGCGGCGTGCCCGTCTACGTGGAAACGAAGGCCGAGGATGAATTCCGGCTGACCGCCGACGCGCTGCGTGCCGCCATCACGCCGCGCACGAAGCTGCTGGTGCTGCCCTTCCCGAACAACCCCACCGGCGGCATCATGGAGCGCGCGGATCTGGAGGCCATCGCCGACGTGCTGCGCGGCACGAACATCATCGTGCTGTCGGACGAGATCTACGCCGAACTGACCTACGGCGGGCACCACGTGTCCATCGCCAACATTTCGGATATGTACGAGCGCACGCTGGTCGTCAACGGCTTCTCAAAGGCCTACGCCATGACCGGCTGGCGCCTGGGCTATGTGTGCGGGCCGCAGCCGCTGATCAAGCAGATGCTGAAGATCCACCAGTACGCCATCATGTGCGCGCCCACCACCAGCCAGTACGCCGCCATCGAGGCCATGAAGGATGGCGACGGCGACATCGAGATGATGCGCAAGGACTACGACTACCGCCGCCGGTTCCTGCTGGACAAGCTGCGCGGCGCGGGGCTCGCCTGCTTTGAGCCCCGGGGCGCGTTCTACGCCTTCCCGGACATCCGCTCCACCGGGCTGACCAGCTCGGAGTTCTGCGAAAGGTTCCTGGTGGAGGAACACGTGGCCGCCATCCCCGGCACCGCCTTCGGCGCCGGCGGCGAGGGCTTCGTGCGCATGTGCTACGCCTCCTCGCTGGCGAACCTCTCCGAGGCCATGGACCGCCTGGAGCGGTTCCTGAAGCGGCTGTAGCGCGGCGCGCTCAACCCACAATCGACCCGTGTAAACGCCGCGGCCATTGATTTTCACCGGCCGCGGCGTTATTCTGTTGCCAGCAGGGAAAAAGGAGTGATCTTCCATGACGGGTACCGAAATCGGCGCGAACATCCGCCGGCTGCGGCTGGCCCGCAGCATGACCCAGGAACAGCTGGCGCAGAAGCTGAATCTGACGCCCCAGGCCGTCTCCAAGTGGGAAAGCGGCGTCGGGATGCCGGATATCCAGCTGCTGCCGGAGCTGTCGGTGCTGCTGGGCGCCACCATCGACGAGCTGTTTTCCATGACCGACGAGGCGCGCTTCGACCGTATCGAAACCATGCTGCTGGACGTGCGGTTCCTGCCGGAGGACGAATTCCGGCAGACCGAGCGCTGGCTGAAGGAAAAGCGGCAGGACGCGGCCGCCCGGCCCCGGGCGACGCTGCTGCTGGCGCAGCTGTACAACAAGCGGGCGGACGAATACCACGACCTGGCCTCGCCGCTGGCGAGGGAGGCGCTGGCGCTGGACCCGGGGGAAAAGGAGGCGCACAACGCCGTGTTCGGGGCGGAAAAGGGCGTGATCTCGGACTGGTATTGCGCCAACCACCATAAGCTGATCGATTTCTATATGGGCGTGGTGGCCGCGCATCCGGAGGATCGCCGGAATTACTACTGGCTGCTGGATCTGCTGATCGCCGACCGCCGGCTGGACGAGGCCCGGGATTATCTGGCGAAGCTGCGCGCGGTGGCGGACACGTACCACTGCGACCTGTACGAGGGGCAAATCTGCCTGGCGGCCTTCGATCCCGACGGCGCGATGGCGCACTTTCGCCGGATGACCGAGCGCGATCCGGAGAACTGGCTGGTATGGGTTTCCTTTGCCGACGAGATGGCCGGGCTGGCCCGCTGGGACGAGGCGCTGGCGGCGCAGGAAAGGGCCATGCCGCTCAGGGAAAAGCCGCGCTTCGTGGACTGCGAGGAATCCGTGGCGCAGATATACGAGATCAAGGGCGACTATGCCGCCGCCATTCGCGCCCACGAGCGGATCATGGATATCATGCGCGAGGACTGGGGCTTCACCGAGGGCGAGGGCGTGGACGTTCACCGGCGCGAGATCGAGCGCCTGCGCGGGCGCATGAACGGCTGAAAACCGGACGGACGCATCCCGGAATCATTTCCGGGATGCAACTTTTTTGGCATAAAGTGCATCCAACTGAAGGCGCGTATTTCCGCGCGCCGCGGCGCAAAATGACGAAAGGCGCCGAAAACGCGAAACAAGGAGAAAGACGATGTCCAAATACCTGAACCTTCTCGTGGCGTGGATCGCCCGCGCCCACGACTTTATACTGACCCTGAACGACAGCTTCGAAACCAACTTTTCCGACAAGCAGCTGCACTTTCTGGTGATCGGCGCCATCGGCCTGATGCTGATGCTGCTGGCCTATCCGGTGTTCAGGTGGCTGGTGAAACGGGGCCGCGTGCTGGCGGTCGCGTGGATCTACGTGTTCACGGTGCTGGTGGTGCTGACCTGCGCCATTGAGATCGGCCAGACGGTGACCGGCACGGGCAGCATGGATTTTGCCGACGTGGCCGCGGGCCTCGCCGGGTTCTTCGCCGTCACGGCGGGCATCCTGGCGCTGCGGCTGGCCGCCTGGTGCGCGCGCGCACTCGTCGGCCGGGACGGATCGCGGCGCCGGGCGCGCCGGAAGGCCGCCGCGTAGACGCCGCGCGCAAAACCGCGATTACGCGGTTTTTTTACATACCTCTCCTTTGACAAACCCGGGAATCGGTGTAATATAGTGGGGACCATACTGTCAAGGGAGACGCGTTACGCATGCTGACCGACCGCAAGAAGTGGTTTTTGAAGGGACTGAAGGACGGCATCCCGATCATGCTGGGGTATTTCGCCGTGTCCATCGCGCTGGGCATCCTGGCGCGCAAGGCGGGCATCACGGCCGCCCAGGCCACCATCGCCAGCGCGCTGATCATGGCTTCCGCGGGCCAGCACATCGGCTTCACGCTGATCGCCGCCGGCGCCGGCTATCTGGAGGTGGTGGTGATGGAAGCCATCGCCAACGCCCGCTACCTGCTGATGTCGACGGCGCTTTCCCAGAAGGTGGACCCGGCGCTGCCGCTGCGCCACCGGCTGCTGATGGGCCTGTGGATCACCGACGAGATCTTCGGCGTGTCCGTCTCGGTGGAGGGCCGCCTGAACCCCTATTACAACTACGGCATGGCCGCCGTGGCCACGCCCGGCTGGGCGCTGGGCACGCTGGCGGGCGTGGTGCTGGGCAACGTCCTGCCGGCGCGGGTGGTCAGCGCGCTGTCGGTGGGGCTGTACGGCATGTTCATGTCGATCTTCGTGCCGCCGGCCCGGAAAAACCGGATCATCGCCGCGCTGGTGGCGATCAGCTTCGCGGCCAGCTGGGCGTTCAACGCGCTGTCCTGGTTCGACATCATTTCCCCGGGCGTGAAGATCATCATCCTCACGGTGGCCATTTCCCTGGGCGCGGCGCTGCTGTTTCCGGTGAAGGGAGGCGAAGGCCGTGGGGCATAACGTCTATCTGTACATCCTGGGCATGTGGGCGGTGTCCTACCTGATCCGCGTGCTGCCGCTGACGCTGATCCGCCGGGAGATCACCAACACCACCATCCGCTCGTTCCTGTTTTACGTGCCCTACGTCACGCTGGCGGTGATGACGTTCCCGGCCATACTCTCCGCCACCCAGAGCCCCGTCGCTGCCGGCATCGCCCTGGCCGCGGGCCTGGCGCTGTCCTGGTTCGGCGGCAGCCTGTTCCAGGTGTCGGTGGCCTGCTGCGCCATCGTGTTCGTCGCAGAGCTGGTGCTGGTCAAATAAAAAAGCGGGCATGCCCGCTTTTTTATCGCCTGCGCCGCGAAACCAGCCGCAGCAGCAGCCACATGAACAATATGCCGCACAGCACCCCGGCGCTGTCGATGCCCACGTCGCGCAGCTCCGCGCTGCGTCCGTCCACGAACATCTGGTGCAGTTCGTCCGACACGGCGTACAGCGCAGAGCAGCCCCAGGCCCAGAGCGCCGTGGGCCGTTCCGGCTTCCCTTCGCGGCGCACCCACAGATGGGCCATCAGGCAGAAACCCAGCAGACCGAACAGGCTGAAATGGGCCAGCTTGCGCACCGCGAACGTCACCGCATCGCGGAGCGACGCCTGAGTATCGGCGGGCATCTCTTCAAAATGCCGGAACAGCGCGTGCAGCACGCGCTCCACGATGCCGGCGCTCGTCACGTCGGAAACCGCCGCTTTCTGGGCGGAAAAGAAAAAGATCAGCCCCGCGACGGCCAGCGAAGCCAGCAGCGTCAGGATCAGCCATAGATTTCGATGCTTCATTTCGGGCTCCCGAGGGTGGATTTGTTTATAATCATAGCACGGGTGTGTAAAAACCGCAAGGCAGCGCGACAGGAGGATGACAATCGTGAATGCGGACGAACTCAGGCGCGCCTGGCTGGCCGAGGAAGACCGGGCGCACATGCGCGGGTGGGATTTCAGCCACATCGAAGGCAGGTATTCGCAGAAGGACGATTTTCCCTGGGATTACCGGGAAATCGTGCTGTCCGAATTGAAGGACGAGGACCGGCTGCTGGACACCGATACCGGCGGCGGGGAATTTCTGCTGTCGCTGGGGCATCCGGCGTCGCGCACGGCGGCGACCGAGGGCTGGCCGCCCAATGCGGCGCTGTGCCGCGAAAAGCTGCTGCCGCTGGGCATCGATTTCCGGGCGGCGAACGACTGCGCGGCCCTGCCCTTCGGGGACGGCGAGTTCGACGTGGTCATCAACCGCCACGGCGATTTCGACCCGGCGGAGCTGTGGCGCGTGCTGAAGCCCGGCGGGCGGTTCATCACCCAGCAGGTGGGCGACGAAAACGACCGGGAGCTGGTACAGCTGCTGCTGCCGGACGTGCCGAAGCCCTTTCCCGGCATGAACCTGGCGACGCAGCGGGCGCGGTTTGAGGCGGCGGGATTCGAGATCCTGCGGGCGGGGGAATGCTTCCGGCCAATCCGGTTCTACGATATCGGCGCGCTGGTGTGGTTCGCGCGGATCATCGAATGGGAGTTTCCCGGCTTCTCGGTGGACGCCTGCTTCGACCGGCTGCTGGAGGCGCAGCGCGTCCTGGAGCGCGACGGCGCGGTGTCGGGCATGATCCACCGGTATCTGATCGCCGCGCGGAAGCCAGCGGGCGCGAAATAAACGCATTCGCCCTTGACAACCCCGGCGGTTCGTGACATAATATTACCTGTTCCGGCGCCGCCGGGACGATTTGCAGGCACCCATAGCTCAGCAGGATAGAGCGGCCGCCTCCTAAGCGGCAGGTCAGGGGTTCGAATCCCTTTGGGTGCGCCAAAAGCCCGTCCTCTTCAGGACGGGCTTTTTTTCGCGCACAAACGGGGCGAACCGTTCCGCCGGGAGCGATGAGGCCGCGCTACGCCATGCCCCGCGATCCGAACAGCTCGATCTTCTCCCGGACCACGGCCTTCATGGCTTCGATCGCATAGGGAATCAGCGCCATGGCCGATCCCGCGCCGGCGCGCAGGCCCGCCTCGATGCCGGCCTTGCCGGCCTTGTCCAGGTCGGTAAAGATGTTTACCTTGCACACGCCGCGCCGGGCGGCTTCGCGGAAATCGTCGTCGGAAAGCCCGCTGCCGCCGTGCAGCACCAGCGGCACGCCGGTGATCTCGGAGATGGCGGTGATCCGGTCGAAATCCAGCTTCGGCGGGAACTTGTAATCCCCGTGGGCGTTGCCCACGGCCACGGCCAGCGCGTCCACGCCGGTGCGCCGCACGAAATCCTCCGCCAGCGCCGGGTCGGTGAAATAATCAGAGGGATTGGCCAGCCGGCCCGCGCCCTCGTTGTCGCCCACGTGGCCCAGCTCGCCCTCCACCGTCGCGCCCATCGCGCGGCAGATCTTCACCATCTCCGCCACGGCGGCGAGGTTTTCCTCATAGGCGGCGGTGGAGCAGTCGTACATGACGGAGGTGAAGCCCAGCCGCAGCGCCTCCATGCACTTGTCAAACGTCAGGCCGTGGTCGTAGTGCACCGCCACGGGCACGCCGGCCTTTTCCGCCATGGGCACCAGGTATTCCGCCACCCGCTCCAGCGGCATCGCCGGCAGCAGCACTTCCGCCGTGCCCACGATCACCGGGGCGCGCAGTTCTTCCGCCGTTTCGATGATGGCGCGGGCCATCTCCACGTTCACCGCGTTGAAAAAGCCCACGGCATAGCCGCCCGAACGGGCCTTTTCCAGCATCTGCTTCATATTGACCAGCATGGCTATCCCTCCATCGTCTTCCATCCGGCGTCGATGCGCCGCTTCAGTTCGTCCATCGGCAGTATGCCGCCCAGCGCGTCGTAGCTGGATACCGACGCCGCGCCCTCGGCGGCGGCCAGCCGCGCGCACGCGGCGGGCGATTCGCCGTTCATCACGGCGGTCAGGTACGCGGCGATGCTCACGTCGCCGGCGCCGGTGCCGCTGCGCACGGTCTCCGCCCGGAAGCACGGCTGCTCGCCGGCCCGGTCGGCCCACAGATCGGCGTTCAGCCCCAGCCGCGGCCCGATCTCCGCGATCCTTTCGCGCGATCCGGTGCGGTACAGCATGCCCGAGAGCCCGCATTTGACCAGCACCGCGCCGCAGCCCATCGCCAAGCACGCCTCCGCCAGCGGCGCGGCGTCCCGGGCCAGGTCCAGCTGCGCGGTCATATCGCCGCCCGCGGCTGCCAGCGCGTCGTAGCGCGCGCGATCCAGCATAAAGCACAGCTCCTCGAAGCTGGGAACGAAGAAATCCACATAGGGCAGGGCGGCGGCGAGGATCGCCCGCCAGTCGGCGCGGCCCGCCTCGCTGACGGGATCCACCGCCGCCAGGTCCAGGCTGGTGGCGATGCCGCGGGCCTTCACGCCGCGGAGCATGTCCCGCAGCCCGGCGCCGCCGTTTTCGTAAATGCGGCGCATCAGCGGCGGATAGCCGAAGTGGAACAGCTGCGCGTCCGCCAGCGCCGCTTCGGGGATATCCCCGGCGGAAAAGGTGTCGTTGGCGCCGGGGTTGTGCAGGAAGATGCGGTCGATGCCCGGCACGGCCAGCACCACGGAATACGAGGTGGAGCCCTCCGGATCCACGATCAGCCCGCCCGCGCCGTAGCCGGCCACGATCTGCCGCGCCATGTCGCCGAAGGCGTCGTCGCCGATCTTGCCCAGCAGCGTCACATCGTTGCCCAGCAGCTTCAGCGCCAGACCGGTGTTGGCCACGCTGCCGCCGGTGTGCACGCTGGCCGCGCCGATCTGGATTAGCTTGCCCGGCACCAGCAGGTCGCCGATATGCCCGCAGCGGCGCTCCGGCGGGAACACCGGCGTGATGTCCAGGCAGATATGCCCGGCGGAAATGACCCTGCCCATGGAATCGCCTCCCCGATATTGCGCGGGTCGCACGCGGCCCGCATGACAAGCTCCCCGGCGTTCGTCGGGGAGCTTTCGCGTTATGCCCTTACCGGCCGAAGTATTCGCACAGGCCGTCGAAGATGCCCTGGGCGATCTGCTGGCGGAATTCGTCCGTGGACAGCAGGTAGTCCTCGGTCCTGTTGGAAAGGTGGCCCATCTCCAGAAGCACGGAGGGCGTGGTCGTCCAGTTCAGGCTCATGTAGCCATTGTACTTCTTCACGCCCTTGTTGGTCATGCCGGTCTGGGCGCAGATGTGGTTCACCAGCGACCGGGCGATGGCCCTGCTCTGGTAATACCAGCCGCCGGTAGTGCGCACAAAGCCGCTGCAGCCGTGATGGCTCTTGTTCTTGTTGCTGTTGCAGTGCAGCTGCAGCGCCACGTCCACGCCGGCCTGGTTCAGTATCTGGGCGCGCTGGATGTTGGTCAGGTAGACGTCGTTGGTCGTGCGCGTCATGACCACCGTCGCGCCGGCGTCGGTCAGCAGCTTCTGCAGCTTCAGCCCAATTTGAAGCACCACTTCGTATTCCGGAATGTGGGTCCAGCGCCCGCCCGCGCCCACCTTGCAGCCGTAGGCCTTTTTCTTTGAGCCCGGCGCCAGCGGGTATTTTTTCTTGATGGTGCGGGTCTGGTGGCCGGGATTGATGCCGATGACCAGCCCGGCCAGCCGTCCGGAGCCCGGTTCCACCACGAATACCGTGCAGCTGCTCCGGGCGCGGGAATTCGCGGCGGCCGTGGCGGTGATGGTCGCGCGGCCGACGCCCACGGCGCGGATCACGCCGTTTTCGTCGATCTCGGCCACCGCCGGATTGCTGGAAGCGTACAGCACCCGGGGATTCGATACGATCGCGGGGCTCATACCCACCTCGGTGGCAGCGGTATCGCCGGGATTCAGCGTGATGAACGCCTTTGAGAACCCAATCGAGGAGGGCTTGATCTCCCGGACAGTCACCTTGCAGCGGGCGTAAATACCGTAGCAGGTGCTGGCGTAGATATACGCCGCGCCGCCGGAAAGGCCGGTGACCAGGCCGTTTTCATCCACGCTGGCGACGGCGCTGTTGGAAGACGACCACGTGACGGCGGCGTTCACGGCGTCGGCCGGATAGACGACGGCCGTCAGGTTCGTGGCGGCGTTCATCGCCAGCGTCATCTTCTTGGGCAGCTTCACGCTCTTGACGAAGTTATAATCGGTGACGACGACCTGGCACAACACCCAGGTTTTTTTGTATTTGGCGCCGATGAGCGCCGTGCCGGGGCCCATCGCCACAATCTTTCCCGATTTGGAAACCCTGACGACGCTCTTGTCAGTGGTGCACCACCGGGCCTTGTTGCCGGCGACCTTCCTTCCGTTCCAGCGCAGCGTGAAGGTGCGGCTGTCGCCCCGGTTGATGCTCAGCGCCGCGGCGCTCAGCGTCAGCCGGCCGCCGTTGTTCAGCACGATCGCGCCGTAGGGTTCGAGTTCAAAGTAGTCGGTGAGCGCCCGCACGTCGACGGCTTCGCCTTCGATCAGCGCATTGTTCAGCGTCAGAATGCCGGAAACGGTGGCCAGCTTGCCGTCGAAGCCGCCGGCGCGCACCAGGTTCACGGTGTTCCAGACCTCCGTATCCACGGCCAGCGTCCGGTCGACGACGCGCGTCTCCCAGCCGGGCACGTCCCGCGAGACCTCCTCCGCGGGCGCTTCCGGCTCCGCGGGCGCGGGTTCTCCGGAAGGCTCGCCCTCCGGGGCCAGCACGGCCTGCGTCTCCCCTTCGGGCGCGGCGGGATCGGCCGCCTGCGTCTCCGGTTCCGCGGGCGTTTCGGATGCCGCGGGCACGGCTTCCGCATCGACTGCGGGCGCGGGTTCCGTTTCGGGAGCGGGCTGGGTTTCAGGCGCGGGTTCCGTTTCGAGAGCGGGCGCGGCGGGATCGGCCGCCTGAGGTTCTGCCTCGGGCGCCATTACGATCTCATCGCCCGCGGGAACTTCGGGGTCCACGGTTTCGAAAGAGACCGCCTCGTCCACGGCGGCCTCCGTCTCGGCCACCGCCGGCAGCGCCGTTCCCAGAAGCGCCAGGCACATCACCAGCGCCAGCGCGCGCATCACAGATCGTCCGGTCATTTTCGCGTCTCTCCCTTCCGACAGCTTCTAAAAATCCTGCTTTGACGCTTCGAAAAGCCCGGCATTTCGGGGCTTTTCGAAGCAAAACTCGCGGCAAAGGGACGTCTACGGGGCCCCTTCCGCGTCTGCGCAATTTCTTCCATAAATATATCACATCGGCGCTCGGATTGTCAATCGACGGCGCGCGTTTTCGCCGGACGCAAAAAATGGGGTGTTTATTACAAATTTGTTGCTGACATATTACAGACATAATTCAGACCTATTTTTTTTGAATTTCATTTTAGCAGGATACCCACCGGGTGTGTCGAATAAATTAAAGCAGGCATGGGTATGCGTATGCCCGTTTTACGATCATCATTCGGGCGCTCGGACCGCGAAAAAGCGCGGCCCGGCGCGGAAATACAAGGAGAAAGCAATGAAAATCAAGCATAACGCGACAAAGAAACTGGCTGCGGTGATCCTGGCGCTGGTGCTGCTGGCGGGAAGCCTTTCGCCGGCGCTGGCGGAGGCCTTTTCCGCGATTGTCGCGGCCAATTCCATAACGGTCTACGGCGATACGCTGCTGTCCAGAAAGGTGGGCACGCTGCAAAAGGATTCCGTCGTGCGGGTGACCGGCTATACCAACAGCATTGCGAAAATCTCCTATGAAGGGTATACGGGCTATGTGCTTCTATCCGATCTGAAGGCGGTGGACGAAGTAGCCAAAAAGGCGGTGCTGAACGCCAGCGCGCCGGTTTACCAGTCGCCCTCCGAAGACAGCGCAAGCATCACCGTGAGCGCCGGCGCGCGGCTGTATGTGCTGGCCGTCACCGGCGATTGGGCGCAGGTGGAGAGCAACGGTAACGTGGGTTATGTCAAGGTAAGCTTCCTGGATCACGTCGACGACAACTGGAATTCGACCGCCGTCGCCGCCGTCGAGACCACGCCGGAAGCCACGCCCGCGGCCGCGCAGGACGCGTCCGTGCAGGGCACCGTCTCCGCCGCCAGCCTGATCGTGTACAGGAAGGCCAGCACTTCCTCCAAGAAGCTGGGCACGCTGAAGCGCGGCCAGGTGGTGAACGTCATTCGCTGGAACAGCAAGTGGGCCTATATCGAACTGGCGGGCCATTACGGCTACTGCGCCGTTTCGGGCCTGGTCAAGGGCGTGCAGGTGTTCGACGTCACGCCCGAATCCAGCGTCGCTACCACCGCCCAGCCCGATCTTTCCGCCGCGCAGAAGGGCACCGTGACCGCCAAGAAGATGGTGGTCTACAAGACCGCCAGCACGAAGAGCAAGAAGCTGGGCACGCTGAAAAAGGGCCGCGAAGTCAACGTGATCGCCACCAAGGGCGCCTGGGCTTATATCGAATTGAACGGCCATTACGGCTTCTGCGCCGTCAGCAGTCTTTCCATCGCGGAGAACGGGACGACGCCCGCGCCCACCGAAACGCCTTCCACCGACAATGCGGTGAAGGCCACCGTCACGGCGGCGAAGATGCCGGTGTACAAGACGGCCAGCGCGTCCTCCAAAAAGCTGGGCACGCTGAAGAAGGGCGCCGTGGTGAACCTCATCAGCTGGAAGAACGGATGGGCCTACATAGAATTGAACGGGAATTACGGCTTCTGCAGCCTATCCGCGCTGACGCGCAACGACCAGCTCTACAGCGATATCCCGTCGAATTTCAAGCGGGAGACCTTCAAGGCCACGGTGATCCGATCGGGCGCGAAGGCGTATGCGTCGCCCTCCGCAGAGGCCGAGAGCATCGGCATCGCCCTGGGGCTGGAAGTGACCGTGGCGGGCTATACGTCCGAATGGGCCTGCGTGGTTCGCGGCTCCGGGTATGCCTACATTCCGGTGAACGTGCTCAGCCGCGCGGACTACGCTACCGTCAACGGCGACGGTCCGGCCACGGAAACGCTCCTGAAGGCGCTGCTCAGCTACGGCTACTTCGACGGCGTTCCCTCCGAACAGTATAATTCCGCGGCCGTCGCGGCGATCAAGCGTTTCCAGGCCGCCTGCGGCATGAGCCAGAACGGCGTGGCCGATCCGGGCCTGCAGCGCGTGCTGTACGGCGGCGGCGCGCCCGTCAGTTCGCTGCTCTCCACCACCCTGTCCAAGGGCGACAAGGGCGACGCCGTCTCCCGGGTGCAGACCCGCCTGTACGCGCTGGGCTACCTGAGCAAGACCGGCAGCCTGGACGGCGAGTACGGCGCGCTGACCACCGCGGCGGTAAAGCTGTTCCAGTCCACCAACGGGCTGACCAGCAGCGGCAGCCTGGACGGGGCCAGCATGAAGGCGCTGTATTCCGTCGACGCCAAGCGGCTGCCCAGCGGCCTGAAGGCCGGCGACGTGACCACCACCACGACCACTACCTACAAGGGCAGCAGCTATCTGGACAAGGTGCCCGCCGGGCTGGAATCCACCGTCAGCACCTACGACAGCAGCATGTCCAACCCGGAGAAGCTGGAATACGTGATCTACGTGGCGCAGAACCAGCTGGGCAAGCCCTACGTGTGGGGCAGCAACGGCCCGAACAAGTATGACTGCTCCGGCCTGACCTGCTACATCTTCAAGCAGATCGGCATTTCGCTGAAGCGCTCGGCCTATTCTCAGGGCTATGACAACAGCCATCCGAAGATCGAAAGCATCAGCGACCTGCGGCGCGGCGACGCGGTGTACTTCAACACCGTCTCCGACAGCGATCTCAGCGACCACGCCGGCATCTATATCGGCAACGGCTATTTCATCCACGCGTCCTCCGGCGGCCACCGCGTGGTGGTCAGCAACCTGTATTCCGGCAGCTATTATAACCGCGTGTTCAGCTGGGGCCGGCGGATTCTGAACTGATACACCTTCGCCCGGGAATCGAAACCGCGGCCGCGGCTTCGATTCCCTGCGTTTTGGCGCGTTTCGGCCGGGAAATATGGAACTATTTTTCCTGCGTGCGCGTCTTACGAACGACAGAACAGCGACGGGAGGCATGGACATGAGAGGCAGAGACAAGTGCAAAATCCTGAAACAGATCCGCTCGGAGATCGCGCGACAGAACGATATCGACCTGGTCGTCAGCGAGTGCACCCACAAGGGCGAATGCCGGGGCACCTGTCCGCGCTGCGAGAGCGAAGTGCGCTATCTGGAGGCCGAACTGGAAAAGCGGCGCCGCCTGCGCAAGACCGTGGCGCTGGCGGGCGTTTCCGCGGGCGTGACGATCGCGCTGTCCGGCTGCGCGCTGGTGGAATCGGTGATGGACGCGCTGGGCGCGCAGTTCCGCGGGCAGGACGACCCGCCGGAGGTCATCGACCTGATGGGCGACGTGCCCTATGAGGGCTATTACGAGCTGGAGGGCGAAGTGCCCATGCTGGATAACGACGGCCAGCCGGCCGAGGACGGCGATATCGCCGATCCCGCGCCGGCGATGGAGCCCGGCGATGGCGAATGACGCTGCGGATTATCCGCTGGTAGCGCTGCTGCGCCACCGGATGGGCGTGGACGGCGCGGGCGTGACCACGCTGGCGGCGTCCTTCGGCTGTCCGCTGCGCTGCAGGATGTGCCTGAACCCCCAGTGCTGGCGGGAAGGCACGCGCTATACGCGCGTCACGGCGCGGCAGCTGTACGACATGGCCCGGGTGGACGACCTGTACTTTCAGGCCACCGGCGGCGGCGTGACGTTCGGCGGCGGCGAATCGCTGCTGCACGCGGATTTCATCCGCCGGTTCCGCGCGCTGTGCGGCGGGGCATGGCGGCTGACGGCGGAGACCAGCCTGAACGTGCCGCCGGAGCGGGTCCGGACCGCGCTGGAATGTGTGGACGAGTTCATCGTGGACATCAAGGATACCGATCCGGACATCTACCGCCGCTATACCGGCGCGGACAACGCCCGGGCGCTGGACAACCTGGCCGCGGTGCTGGCGGCCGCGGGGCCGGAGCGCGTGCTGGTGCGCGTGCCGCTGATCCCCGGATACAACACCGAAGCCGACGCGGAGCGCAGCGCCGGGCGGCTGCGGGCCATGGGCGCGACACGCCTGGACCGGTTCACCTATCGGGTCATGCCCGAATGGCCGGCGCGGGAATAACGCGCCGAATGTATTGATTCCCCCCGTTAAGTGTGCTACAATAGCCTTGGGAAAGGCCGCAGCGCATTGAACGGGGGTTTTTCATGAATCGTTCGGACGGGAAAAACGCAAATAACCGCAAGGAACGGCTGACGCTGGCGTTCGCGCTGTGTGCGGTCTGCCTTGCCGTCAATTTCCTGGGCGTCCGGCTGGCGCTGGGGCTGAAGCTTCCCCTGTACCTGGATAATATCGGCGGCGTGCTGGCGGCGGCACTGGGCGGTTACATACCGGGCATCTTCGTCGGCTTTCTGACCAACCTGATCAACGGCATCAACGATTATACCACCGCTTATTACGGCTCGCTGACGGTGCTGATCGCGATCTGCGCGGCCTGGTTCGCCCGGAAGGGCTATTTCCGCAAGCCCGGCGGGCTGCTGATCGCGACGCTGACGTTCGCGCTGATCGGCGGCGGGCTGGGATCGGTGCTGACGTGGATGCTGTACGGCTTTGATTTCGGCACGGGCGTCTCCGCGCCGCTGGTCCACCGGATCTACGAGGCCGGCGGGCTGAGCATGTTCTGGTCGCAGTTTGCGGCGGACATGCTGATCGACTTGGCGGACAAGGCCATCACGGTGGCCGTCGTGGCGCTGGTGCTGCGGCTGCTGCCCCAGTCGCTGCAGGACCGGCTGTATCTCTACGGCTGGCAGCAGGCGCCGCTGTCCGAGCGCACGCTGGCGGACGCCGGGCGCGACCGCTCCCGCCGGATGTCGCTGCGGTTCAAGATCATCCTGCTGGTGGGCATGGCCACGCTGACGGTCGCCGTGGTGGTCACCGCCATCAGCTTCATCCATTTCCGCAACGCCTCCATCGAAGAGCAGACCAACCTGGGCTACGGCGTGGCGGAGCTGGCCAGCGTCACCATCGACGCCGAGCGCGTGGATGAATTCATCGCCGAGGGCGAACGGGCCGAGGGCTATTCCGAAATCAAGGCGCGCCTGGCCGATATCATGAGCAGCTCGGAAGACATCGAATACGTCTACGCCTACCGGATCCTGGAGGACGGATGCCAGGTGGTGTTCGACCCCGATTCGCCGGATACGCCCGGCATGGCCGCGGGCGAGATGGTGGAATTTGACGACGCGTTCCGAAAATACCTGCCCGATCTGCTGGCGGGCAAGCCCATCGAACCCGTCATTTCCGATGAAAAATACGGGTGGCTGCTGACGATCTACCAGCCGGTCTACGATGCCGAGGGGAAATGCCAGTGCTACGCGGCGGTGGATATTTCCATGACGCACATCGCCCTGGACGGCTACCGGTTCCTGGCCAGGGTGGTTTCCCTGTTCCTCGGCTTCTTCCTGCTGATCCTGGCGGTGGCGATCTGGCTGGCGGAATACAACGTGATACTGCCCATCAACAGCATGTCGCTGACCACCGACCGCTTCGCCTACGACAGCGTATCGGCCCGCGCCAATACGGTGCAGCGCATCAAAAAGCTGGATATCCACACCGGCGACGAGATCGAAAGCCTCTATCATGCCGTGGTGAAGACCACCGAGGACACCATGACCTATATCGCCGACGTGCAGGAGAAGAGCGAGACGATCAGCAAGCTGCAGAACGGCCTGATCCTGGTGCTGGCGGACATGGTGGAGAGCCGGGACAAGTGCACCGGCGACCACGTGCGCAAGACCGCCGCCTACGCCCGCATCATCATGGAGCAGATGCGCAGGGAAGGCGTCTATACCGACCAGCTGACCGACGAATTCATGTACGACGTGGAAAACTCCGCGCCGCTGCACGACGTGGGCAAGATCCAGGTTTCCGACGCGCTGCTGAACAAGCCCGGCAAGCTGACCGACGAGGAATTCGACCGCATGAAACAGCACACCATCGCCGGCAGCGAGATCATCTCCAAGGCGCTGGCCGTGGTGGGGAAGGACGATACCGGCTACCTGCAAGAAGCGCGCAACCTGGCGGCCTACCACCACGAAAAATGGAACGGAAAGGGCTATCCCAAGGGGTTGGAGGGCGAGAATATCCCGCTTTCCGCGCGGATCATGGCCGTGGCCGACGTGTTCGACGCGCTGGTGTCCCGCCGCAGCTACAAGGAACCGTTCCCATTCGAAAAGGCGATGGACATCATCCGCGAGGGCGCCGGCAGCCATTTCGATCCGCTGGTGGCCAAGGCCTTCCTGGACGCCGCGGACGAGGTTCGCCGGGTGTGCGAAATGCACATGGACGTTTGATGCTGGACGCCGAAAGGGGCGCGCCCGCGCGGGTGCGCCCCTTTGCCGTCGGCGGGCGAAAGAAAAACGGAGCGTGAGCGGCATGGATGAGCGCCTGGTCTATGAGATCCTCTCCGCGGTGGCGGAGATCCCGCGGGGCCGCGTGGCCTCCTACGGGCAGATCGCCCGGTTGGTGGGCCGCGAGCGGAACGCGCGGCTGGTGGGCCGGGTGCTGAGCCTGGCGGGGTTCTACGGCAGCTATACCTGCCACCGGGTGGTGAACGGCGCGGGCCGGCTGGCCCCGCATTTCCCGGAGCAGCGCGAACGCCTGCTGGCGGAGGGCGTGGGGTTCAGGCCGAACGGCTGCGTGGACATGGCGCGGTTTCAATGGGACTGCTGATACATCCTGGGGGAGGGAAACGGACATGGCATACACGCGGCGGCTGGAGACCCCGCTGGGCGGCGTGCTGCTGGCCGGCGACGGCGAGGCCCTGACCGGGCTGTGGTTCGAAGGGCAGCGATACTTCGCGCGGACGCTGGAGAGCGACGAAGGCGACCGGGCGCTGCCGGCGTTCGACCGGGCGGAATGCTGGCTGGCGGCGTACTTCGGCGGCGAGGATCCGGGCGAAGCGCCGGCGCTGAACCCACGGGGCTCGGACTTCCAGCGGGCGGTGTGGGCGCTGCTCGTGGAGATTCCCCGCGGACAGACCGCGACCTACGGCCGGATTGCCGCGCGGCTGGCTGCGCGCACCGGAGCGGCGGTTTCCGCCCGGGCCGTGGGCGGCGCCGTGGCCCGCAACCCGATTTCGATCTTCATCCCCTGCCACCGGGTCGTGGGCGCGGACGGCAGCCTGACCGGCTATGCCGGCGGCGTCGACCGGAAGCGCCGGCTGCTGCGGCTGGAGGGCGCGGTTCCCGGCGAAACCGTCCTGCCCGGGCGCCGCGGGTGAAGCGCCCCGGCGGGGCTTATCCCTTTTCGACCAGCCAGCTTACCAGCGCGGCGTAGTTGCCGCTTCCCCACAGGCGCAGCGGCGTCGCGGTCTCCGCGGTTCCGCCGCAAAAGCGCGCCGCCGGGGTCCCCTCCAGCGCCTGACAGGCCCGCCGCCAGGCGCTTTCGTCTGCCCGCCGCAGCATCCCCATGGCGTAGCGCAGCGCCCACAGCCGGGCCGATTCCGCGAATTCGCCGCCCGCGTCCAGGCACCGCTGCCACGCGGCGATGTTGGCCTCGCCCTCGTCGGCGACGCCGTTCAGGTGCATCATCTCGTGCACGGCGGTGAACGGCATCAATTCCGACGGCGCGGAGGCGTCCACGATCGCCTCTCCGGTAGGCGGCGCGAACAGCCCCGCGATGCCCATCGCCCGCATCCATTCCGGGTAGCGCGCCGCCTTCACCGCGCAGCCGGGCATCCCGGCGACCTCCGGAACGCGCCGCAGCGCCGCCTGCGGCTCGGGGAACCCTCCGGACCCGGCCTTCAGCGCGTCGGCCAGTTCCGCGCACAGCGCCTCCAGACGCTCCGCGTCCGGCGGGGCCGGCGCCTCCGCGATTCCGGAGAGCTTCACGGGCGCCCACAGCAGCGCGACGATGCCGCCCAGGATCAGGCACGCCCGCAGCATCCCGCGCAGCCAGCGCGCCAGCGGGGCGATCTTCCGCTGCGCCAGGCTGCGCACCAGCGCCGCTGCCAGCGTCAGCAGCGCGCATCCCGCCGCCGCCAGCACCAGCGGTTCGGCGACGGGGAAGGGCGCGCAGGCGGTGAGCCGGTTCAGCGCCAGCATTGCGGGCCGGGAAAAACCGTCCCGCCAGCGCGCGGCCAGCGCCGGGCTGGCTGCGCACGGCAGCAGAAGCGCCGCCGCGGCCAGCGGCGCGGCGATGTGCCGGCGACGGGGTTTCATGTTCGGTTCGCCTCCTCGCTGTGACGGGCATGCATGGCTGTAACCGAATTATCACACAAACGCGGGGCCAAAATCAAAGGGAATTCATGGAAACGGCGGTTGCATGTTCCGCGGTTTTGCTTTATAATGGAAGCGCATCAAATCAAAATGGAGGTTAATGAGTATGAGCAATCGGATTCGCCTGGACGTCAATCCCATGATGGCGGAATACGTCGGTCCCCGGGGCATCGCCCGGGAAGATCTGGATAATATGATGCCCGCGCTGAAAAAGGCGCACGCGGCGGTGGAAGCCGGGCGCGGCGTGGATATGCAGGGCTGGATGGACCTGCCCTACAACCAGGACGACATCCTGTCCGAGATCGAAGCCACGGCCGCGCAGGTCCGCGACCAGTTCGAAGCCTTCGTGGTGCTGGGCATCGGCGGCAGCGCCCTGGGCCCCGCGGCGGTGCAGCAGGCGCTGAACCACCTGCACTATAACGAGCTGCCCGCCGAAAAGCGCGGCGCGCCGCGGCTGTACATCGAAGACAACATCGATCCCGAGCGCATGGCGGCGCTGCTGGACGTGATCGACCTGAAAAAAACCTGCTTCAACGTGATCACCAAGTCCGGCGGCACGGCCGAGACCATGAGCCAGTATCTGATCATCAGCACTGCGCTGCAGAAGGCCTGCGGCGACGACTGGAAGCGGCACATCATCATCACCACCAGCCAGAACAAGGGCTTTTTGATCAAGATCGCGAAGCGCGAGGGCTTCAAGACCTTCTACATCCCCGACGGCGTGGGCGGCCGCTTTTCCGAGCTGTGCCCGGTGGGCCTGATCGCCGCGGCGGTGTGCAACATCGATATCCGCGCGCTTGTGGCCGGCGCCCGCGAGATGGACGAGCGCTGCAAGAGCGACGACGCGATGCAGAACCCCGCGCTGCTGGATGCCGGGCTGATGGTGCTGGCGATGCAGAAGGGCGCGAACATGTCCGTGATGATGCCCTACGCCGACAGCCTGAAGCTGATGGCCGACTGGTACGCCCAGCTGTGGGCCGAGTCGCTGGGCAAGAACCTGACGCTGGACGGCCAGCCCTGCAACGCCGGCCAGACGCCCATCAAGACGCTGGGCGTCACCGACCAGCACAGCCAGCTGCAGCTGTACACCGAGGGCCCCTTCGACAAGGTGATCACCTTCCTGCAGGTGGAAAACTTCCGCGCCACCACACCCATTCCCCACGGCTGCGACGATATCCCCACCATCGCCTTCCTGGGCGGCAAGAGCCACAACCAGCTGATCGAGGCCGAGCGCCAGGGCACCGAGTACGCGCTGTTCAAGGCCCAGCGCATGGCCCAGATCATCACGCTGCCGGAGGTGAACGCGAACACCATCGGCCAGCTGCTGTACTTCTTCGAGCTGTGCACCGCCTATGCCGGCGCGCTGCTGAACATCAACACGTTCAACCAGCCCGGCGTGGAGGAATCCAAGCTGGCGGCCTACGCCGTGATGGGCTATGATTCCGACGTGCACACCGCCAAGCGCGAGGAGATGAAGAACCGCCCCGCCCGCAAGGCCGAGTACATCCTGTAAGGGCGCAAGCCCTTTGCGAACCCCGATGGCGGGCGCCGGCGACGGTTCCCGCCGGAGGGGTTCCTTCCTTTGGCTGAACACGAAAAAACGGCCTGTCCCCGATTGGGGGACAGGCCGCTTTGCGCGCCGCGGACCGTCATTCCACGATGGTTACGGTGATGTCGCCGCTGACGCTGCGCGCGCTGACGCGGCAGGTGCCAGCGTTGTCGGCGGGCGTCCATTCCCGCGGCAGGCGGATGCGGCCGGAGCGGGTGTCGGCGTTGATATCGCACTTGCCCGCGCGGTTGGGCAGGCGCACGTCGATGTCGCCGCTGATGGCGTTCAGCTGCATTGCGGGCGCCAGGCACCGCGACAGGTCGATGTCGCCGCTGGCGGTGTCCACGGCCAGCCGGTCGCCGCAGTCGAACTCGTCGATGCGCACGTCGCCGCTGGCGGACTTGGCGAATACCGCCGCCGCGCCGCCGCGGTCGATCTCGATGTCGCCGGACGCGGTGGACAGGTTCACTTCGGCGCAGCGGGCGTCGCGCACGTCGATATCGCCGCTGAGAGTGCGCAGCTTCACGTCGCCTGCGCACGCGAAGCCGCGCAGCTTCACGTCGCCGGACTGGCTGCTCAGGCTCGCCGGTCCGCCGACCTCCAGCCCGTCCGCGGTCAGGTCACCGGAGGCGCTGGAGCCGTTCAGCGCGCCTTCCAGACCGACGGCCAGCGTGACGGTGACGCTCCCCAGGTTGCGCGTGCCCAGATCCAGCAGCCCGAACAGGCTGAACTTCGATTCCGGGGGATTCTCCACGATCTCCAGCGCGTCGCCGTTCATGTGCCACGAGAAGCGGTTCGGGTCGGAGAACTGCACCTGCGCCGCCGCGCCGTTGTCCAGCGGCGCCTGCCGCAGCGTCACGTCCGCGTGCCGCACGCGCACGTCCAGGCTGCGCAGCGCGTCCACGACCTCGCCGGATTGCGGCCGGGAAGCTTCGCCCGCGGCGGAAGCATCATTCGCGGGCAGCAGTTCGCGCATCAGGTCGTCCGGGCTGCGCAGCGCGGCCACGGCCTCCTCCTCGTCGATGCCGTCCTCAACGCAGTCGTCGATGATCTCGTTGTAATACTCCTCCAGGCGCTCGCGCTCTTCCCGGGGCAGGGCGGCGGTCCGCTCCCGCAGCGCCTGCATGAATTCGTTCTTGGTCATGTCATTCCACCTCCGCTTCGATTCTCGCCAGTACGCGGGCCAGCTCCCGCCATTGATCCAGAAATTCCCGGATGCGCTGCCGGCCGCTGTCCGTGATCCGGTAATACTTGCGCAGCCTTCCGTTGTGTTCCATGGAATACACCGTCACCTGTCCGCCGGCCTCCAGCCGCTTCAGGATGGGATACAGCGTGGATTCCGACACGTCGATGATGTCGCCCACGTCGCGGATCAGCCGGTAGCCGTAGGAATCCCCGCGGCTGAGCACCGTCAGCACGCACGCGTCCAGTATGCCGCGCTTCAGCTGTACGTCCATGGGATCACCTCCTTGCGTATAATATAATACGACACATAGTATTATATGTCAAGCGATATTTTGCGGAAGGATATATATTTCCACAAAATTAACGATCCCCGCGCGTGCGGGGATCGTTGAATGGAGCGCGCCTCTATCCCACGGCCAGCCAGTGCTCCCACAGACGCCGCAGGCCGGGGGCCAGTCCGCGGGCCGCCACGTCTTCGCGGGCGACGACGGGGATCCCGGCCACCTCGCGGCCGTTCAGCCGGACGACCACGCGGCCCACGGCCTGGCCGGCCGTCACCGGCGCGGGGAGGGTTTCCGGCAGTTCGGGCGTCAGCGTCACGGCCTGCTCGCCGCCCTTGGGGATCAGCAGCGTCAGATCGCCGTCCAGCGCCAGCGTCACGCCGTCCGCCGCGCCACCGGTCACCGGCAGCTGCCCCTTCACCCGGGTGCCGCGCTGCGCCACCGGGTACAGCCGGTAGTTGGCGAAGCCGTAATCGAACATCTGCCGGGCGATGGCGAAGCGCTGCTTGCCCTCGGAAGCGCCCAGCACCACGGCGATCAGCCGCATGCCGCCGCGCCGGGCCGTGGCGGTGACGCAGTAGCCCGCCTCGCCGGTGGAGCCGGTCTTGCCACCGTCGCAGCCGTCGTACAGCTTGATCAGCTTGTTGGTGTTCACCAGCTGGGTGATGCGCCCGTCGCCGTGGTCGATGTCCTCCATCCACACGGCGGAATAATCGAAATAGGCGGGATGGGCGAACATCCGGCGCGACATGACGGCCACGTCCCGGGCGGTGGTCTGCTGGCCCTCGGCGGGCAGGCCGGTGCAGTTGACGAAATGGGTGTTCGCCATGCCCAGCTGTTCGGCCCGGCGGTTCATGGCGTCCGCGCAGGCGGCCTCGCTGCCGTACATGGCCTCCGCCAGCGCCACGGCGGCATCGTTGGCGCTGCCCACGATCGCGCACTTCAGCAGCGTGGATACGCTCTGCCGCTCGCCCGCGTCCAGCAGCACCTGCGAACCGCCCATGCCCGCGGCCTCCGGCGAGACGGCCACGACGTCATCCGCCTTCAGCCGGCCCTGGTCCAGCGCCTCCAGCGTCAGCAGGATCGTCATCACCTTGGTGATCGAGGCCACCGGGCGCGGGGAATCGGCGTTCATTTCAAAGATGATCTGGCCGGTGTCCGCTTCCATCAGCAGCATGGCTGCGCATTCGCACTGGAACGGCGGCGCCTCCAGCAGCGGCGCGACGGCGACGGGCGTCGGATCCGCTGCGGGTTCGGGTTCGGCGGTGGGCGCGGCGGTGGGGGACAGGTCGATTTCCTCGCCCCGGCCGCCCAGGGGCAGGCACAGCAGCGCGACGGACAGCAGCAGCGCGGCGACGATCTTGCGCATGGCGATTTCCTCCGGCATTCACAGAATTCCACGGTCTATCTCATGCGCGGAAGCCGGGAAAAATGACCGGAGAAACGCAAAAAAGCCCTCTGCCGCGCCGAGCGCGACAGGGGCAGTGAGGAGTGAGAAAGTGAGGAGTGAGGCGTATAAGATAGCAGGGAGCTTCCCGGCCAACTATATCTGAACTCTTAACTCTCCACTCTTTTCACTTTGCCGCGTCAGTACGCGGCAAAAAAGCCCCGCCCGGAGGCGGGGAAAAGGTATCAGACTTCGATGATGTGAAACGCGGCCGCGCGGTCCAGCCGGTTCATGACGGCCAGGCCCACGCCGTCGGTGGACACGGCCTCGGAGAAGATCGCGTCCGCGCCCAGGTCGTCGGCCTCGCGCAGCCGGTTGAACAGCGCGCGGGCCATGCCGGCGGCGTCCGCACCCAGCGACAGCGCCCGGCGGCCGCCGTAGGCGGGGAGATGTCCCTCCAGCGCCAGGATCAGCGGGGATCGCCCGGCGGCCTGCGCTTCGTCGTACATGGCGCTGATCCGCGCGGTCACGGCCTCCGGCGCGCCCTGCACGATGGTCAGGCTGCCCTTCGGCGCGTAGTGGCGGTATTTCATGCCCGGCGAGCGCGGCCTTTCGCCGTCCTTCAGCGGGCGCAGCACGGCCTCGTCCACGCCGGCGCTGCCCGCGGCGGCGGCGATCATCTCCCGGGTCACGCCGCCGGGCCGCAGGATGC
Organism: uncultured Eubacteriales bacterium; assembly: GCA_902764285.1. Taxonomy (GTDB): domain Bacteria; phylum Bacillota; class Clostridia; order Christensenellales; family Aristaeellaceae; genus UBA2862. Next base: position 7,212 of record CACWVN010000005.1, on the reverse strand, counting down.
GCGGCTCGGAACCGGTGACGTCGATCACCGTGGATTCCAAACCGACCTCGCAGGGCCCGCCGTCCAGGATCAGTGGGATCCGGCCGTCCATGTCAGCCAGTACGTGGGCCGCGGTGGTGGGGCTGGGCCGCCCGGAGCGGTTGGCGCTGGGCGCGGCGATGGGCACGCCCGCGGCGTCAATCAGCGCCCGGGCCGCCGGATGCGCCGGGAAGCGCACCGCCACGGTGCTGAGTCCGGCGGTCACGGCGGCGGGCACGGCGGGGGATTTCGGAAAGATCAGCGTCATCGGCCCGGGCCAGTAGGCGGCCATCAGCTTCCGTGCGGCCTCGCCGGGCTCCGCGGCGATCAGCGGGTACAGCTGGTCGATCGCGCTGATGTGGGCGATCAGCGGGTTGTCGCCGGGCCGGCCCTTGGCCTCGAAAATGCGCTTCACCGCGGCCTCGTCCAGCGCGTTCGCGCCCAGACCGTACACGGTCTCGGTGGGGAAGGCCACCAGTTCGCCCGCGCGGATCAATCCGCCCGCCAGCGCCAGGCTTTCGGCGGTGACGGGGAGCAGTTGGGTTTGCAAGAAAAAAGACCCCTTCGATGGTTGAGGAATGGGAATCGGCGGGGCGGATTACAGGATCTGCTCCATGCCGATTTTGTACGGCGTCATGCCCAGTTTTTCGTAGAACCGCATCGCGCCGGGATTGCACGTCCACACGTTCAGCGTCACGTTGTAGCAGCCGAGGGACCGGGCGTGGTCGAGGATGTGGCCGTACAGCGCGCGGCCCGCGCCGGTGCCCCGGGCGGCCTCGTCCACGCAGATGTCGTCGATGTACAGCGTGTCGTGCGCCTCCATCAGCTGGCCGCCGGAGTGCTGCAGGATGCAGAAGCCGTGGCCCAGCACGCGGCCGGTCTCGTCGCAGCAGACAAACACCGGCGTTTCGTCGCTGGCCAGGATCGCCTTCAATTCGTCGGCGGTGTACTTGGTGGTCGGCCCCTTGAACAGGTCGGGCCGGCCGTTGTGGTGCACCATGTTCACCTGCACCAGCAGGTCCATGATGGCGGGAATATCCGCTTCGGCGGCGCGTCGGACGAGATTCATAATAACCTCCTTGATGAGAGTGGAGAGTTCAGAGTTCAAAGAAGAATGTTTGGAAACCGCAGGAAAGTAAAGCCAGCTTTATCTTAACTCTGAACTCTCAACTCTGAACTCTGCGCAGCGCAAACGGTCTTATCCGTTTGCGCTGAGTAATGCGGTCTGTTCGGCGAGGGTCAGCGCGTCGATGATCTCGTCCAGGCGCCCTTCCATGATCTCGTCGATCTTGTACAGCGTCAGCCCGATGCGATGGTCGGTGACGCGGCCCTGGGGGAAGTTGTAGGTGCGGATGCGCTCGCTGCGGTCGCCGGTGCCCACCTGGGTGCGGCGGCGGTCGGCGTACTCGCCCTCCTGCTGTTCGCGCTGCAGCTCGTACAGCCGGGATTTCAGCACGCGCATGGCCTTTTCCCGGTTCTGGATCTGGCTGCGCTGGTCCTGGCTGGTCACCACCAGCCCGGTGGGGATGTGGGTGATGCGCACGGCGGAATCGGTGCGGTTGACGTGCTGGCCGCCCGCGCCGGACGCCCGGTAGGTGTCGATGCGCAGGTCGTTCGGGTTGATCTCCACCTCCACGTCCTCCGCCTCAGGCAGCACGGCCACGGTGGCGGTGGAGGTGTGGATGCGGCCGGAAGACTCTGTGATCGGCACGCGCTGCACGCGGTGCACGCCGGATTCGAATTTCAGCTTCTGGAACACGTTCTTCCCGGAGATCAGGATCACGCTCTCCTTCAGCCCGCCCAGCTCGGTGCTGCCGTCCTCGATCATCTCTACCTTCCAGCCCTGGCTGTCGGCGTAGTGCATGTACATGCGCAGCAGCTGCGCGCCGAACAGCCCGGCCTCGTCGCCGCCGGCGCCGGCGCGGACCTCCAGGATCGCGTTGCGGCGGTCGTCCGGGTCCCGGGGCAGCAGCGCGATGCGCGCCGCCTGGGTCTGTTTCTCCAGCTCGGCCTCCAGCGCGGGCAACTCCTCCCGGGCCAGCTCGGCCATGTCGGGGTCGTTCAACATCTCCCGCGCGGCGTCGATGTCGTCCAGCAGCTTGCGGTAGGCCACGGCCACGTCGTTCAGCTCGGACAGGTCGCTGTGTTCCCGCATCAGCTTCTGGAACAGCGCCGTGTCGGCGATGACCTCCGGCAGCGTGATGCGGATGGACAGCTCCTCAAACCGCCCCTGGACGGCTTCCAGTTGGGCGGCGATGCGCTCCTGTTCGTTGAAGGTGGGATTGTTCTGCATTATTTACTCCTCACATGCACGACGCGGTCGATGCCGTTCAGATCCTGAATGACGCCGGAATCGGCGCAGTCGATGTGTTCCCGCAGCAGCGACAGCACGGCCTCCGCCTCGCCGATGCCCACTTCCAGATAGACCGATCCGCCGGGATTCAGGTGCTCCGGCGCCTCGGCGGCGATGCGGCGGTAGACGTCCAGCCCGTCCGGCCCGCCGTCCAGCGCCAGCGCGGGCTCAAACTGCACCTCGCGCTGCAGCCCGGCCAGATCTCCGCGGGGGATGTAGGGCGGGTTGGAGACGATCAGATCGAACCGGCGGCGTCCCACGGCGCGGAACAGGTCGCCGTGATGCAGCTCCGCTTCCACGCCCAGGGCGCGCATGTTCCTGCGGGCCACCTCCAGCGCGTCGCGGCTGATGTCGGAGAGCGATACGGCGGCGCCCGGGGCCAGCGATTTGATGCTCAGCCCGATGCAGCCGCTGCCCGTGCACAGATCCAGCACCGACGGCGCGGCGTATTCGCGCACGGCGATCAGCGCCGCTTCCACCAGCGTTTCCGTGTCCTGGCGGGGAATCAGCACGCTGCGGTCCACGTAAAACTGAAGGCCCATAAAATCCGCGCGGCCCAGGATGTACTGCACCGGTTCGCCGGCGGCCCGACGCTGCAGCATGGCGTCCAGCCTGGCCAGCGCCTCGGCGGGGACGGCGCGGTCGGATTCAAATTTCAGCTCCGCGCGCGTCATGCCCAGGGTATCCTCGGCCATCCAGCGCGCGTCGATATCGGGGTCGGGACAGCCGGAATCCGCCAGCTGCGTCCGGGCGTGATCCAGCCATTCGGCGATGTTCATGAAAAGGTGCTCCTCGTTTTAATCTGCGTTTTCCTGCGCCGCGTTCCAGGCCAGAACGGCCACTTCCACCATTTGCGGATGGGGCTTGCGCGCGAAGAAATGCTCCAGCCAGACCTGCGGGGCCAGCAGCGCGCCGGCGGGATGTCCGGCGGGCGTTTTCTCCAGCAGGCGGATCGGCTCGTTGACGACGCCGGCGACGGCCAGCACGATCAGCGCCCGCACCAGCAGCTGTACCGGCAGCGTATAGGTGCGCACCAGCGCGAAGATGACGATGGACAGCAGCGCCGTCGTCAGCGCGAAGGCCGCGTCGCTGCGGCGGGAGATGTGGCTGGCGCGCTCGGCTTCCTCCTGCGTCACCTGCCTGCGATGGCCGCCGGCGGCGTTCAGCACCTGGTTCAGCGCGCCGCGGTACATGCACAGCCGGTTCACGACCCGCAGCCGTGGGATCAGCGCCGCCGCGCCCAGCGCCGCCAGCACCCGCGCCGCGCATGCGACGGCGTTCGTGGCCGCGCGGCTCAGCGCGTAGCGGGGCAGCACGAGGCGCTCCAGCGCGAAGGGTACGGCCCAGACCAGCGCCAGCAGGAACACGATGGCCAGCGCGCTGCCGGCCGCCACCAGGCTGGCGGGCTGGACGCGGAACAGCTCCGCGAAGCGCTGTTCGCCCTTTCTGCCCTTGGCGATCTGCTGGGGCTGCAGTTCATCCGATTCCATCGCGCCGTCCAGAAAATCCAGTATGGAACCGATCAGCCGCACCATGCCGCGCAGGAACGGGATGCGGGCCAGCGCGGCGCGCACCGGATGAAATTCCCGGCGGATGCGCAGCGCCACGTCCTTGCTCTCCTTGCGCACGGCGAAGGCCACGGCGCTGCCCGACCGGACGCGCACGCCCTCGGCCACGGGACAGGCGGCGATTTGGTAACGATGGTATCTGGCCATATCAATCACCTTCGAATGAGGAATGGGCGTTGGGAAAAACGAATAAAAAACGGATCGGCGCGCATCCGTCGATCCGGGGGATTTGAAGCTTACGCGCAGTAAAACGGCAAAAGCACCGGCGCGGGCCTGTGCCCTGCCGATGCTTGCGGTTTCACTACATGCCGTAGCGCTTCTTGAAGCGATCCACGCGTCCGCCGGTATCAACCAGCTTCTGCTTGCCGGTGTAGAAAGGATGGCACTTGGAGCAGATATCCACGCGCATCTCCTTCTTCACGGAACCGGTTTCAAAGGTTTCGCCGCAAACGCAGCGAACCACTGCCTTGCCGTAATTCGGATGGATGTTTTCCTTCATGGTATTCACCTCACTCTAATCGGACTGTCGGCTCTCCGGCGGAACCGGCATCTGATTAATCACGCAACTGCTATTATAGCACGTTTCCGGCTGTGCGGCAATGGCTTGCGGAAATTTTACAATGAAGCCGGGAATTGCGCGCATTTGGGCGGCGCGGGCTGGAAACCGCGCATGAGACGCAAGTTCTTCCAATATATATGGACCGGCGAAGATCGGCCCGCGGATCGACGCGCCCACAGATCAACGGCCGGCCGGCGCGGCAGGAGGCCGCGGGGCAGCCGACCGGAAGGATGGCCGATTCATCGTTTTCGCACCAACGCGCGCCTGACGGCCTTGAATCTATGGGCCGGCAGGCGCGGCAAGCGTGCGCGGCAGCAGGAGGAACCCGGCACCGCCGGGGGTTCATGAAAAATTTACAACTTTTATTTTCAAAACCCATTGACAAAAATCCCCCTTGGTTGTATATTATGTTCAGTCGTTAGCACTCGTTGATGTTGAGTGCTAACAGACGAAAAGCCGGTACATCCGGCGGGAAGGGAGTCATACAGATGCAGCTGGACGAACGCAAGTATCGGATACTGCAGGCGATCATCGATGATTACATCATGACGGCCATGCCGGTGGGCTCCCGCACGATCTCCCGCAAAGCCGGTTTCAGCTTCTCGCCCGCGACGATCCGCAACGAGATGTCCGACCTGGAGGAGCTGGGCTACCTGGACCAGCCGCACACGTCCGCCGGGCGCGTCCCCTCCAACAAGGCCTATCGCCTGTACGTGGATCACCTGATGAAGGCGGCGAAGCTGTCGCCGGACGAGCGCGAGCGCATACACGACCACCTGATCGACAAGTCCAAGCGGGTGGAGGGCGTGATCCGCAGCGCGGCGGACGTGCTGTCGGACACGACGAAATACACGTCGGTCATCGTGGCGCCGAAGCTGGGAACGCTGCGCATCAAGCACGTACAGCTGGTGCCCGTGGCGGACAGGACGGCGCTGATGATCATCGTCACCAGCGCGGGCATCGTGAAGGACGCGGTCATCCGCGTGCCCGAAGGCCTGGACGCCGACGACCTGTATTCCATCTCCCGCATGCTGACCCAGAAGCTGGCCGATAAGCCGCTGGAGGCCGTGCGCCAGGCGTTTTCCGAGATGCTGCGCAACGCGGAGCAGAGCCGCAGGCTGCTGGGCGAGACGCTGTCGGTGATCGAAAAGAAGCTGGAGACCGGCGGCGACGCCTCGGACGTGGTGATCGGCGGCAGCTCGAACCTGCTGGAGTATCCGGAGTACAGCGACGTGAACAAGGCCCGGAACTTCCTGGCGGTGCTGGAATCCAAGGACACGCTCCGCCAGCTGGTCAGCCGCGACGGCGGCATGGAGATCACGATCCGCATCGGCCCGGAAAACGGCCGGCCGGAACTGAACGACTGCTCCATCGTCACGGCCAGCTACCGCGTGGGCGACCACAGCAACGGTACGCTGGGCATCATCGGGCCGACCCGCATGAACTACAACCGCGTGATATCGGTGCTGGATTTCATGGGCCGGGCGCTGAGCGATGTGCTGTCGGAGTACAGATAGGAGTTTGATTATGAAGAAGAAGGACAAGGCCGCCGCGAACATCGAAGAGCAGGCGGCGCAGACCCCGCCGGAACAGCCGCTGGAGGGCGAAGTCCAGCCGGAGGAAGCCGTCGAGGCGCCCGCGACCGGGGATATCCCCGAGGCGAGCGTCGAGGAATGGCAGGCCGCGCTGGAGCTGGCCGTGAAGCAGCGGGATGAATTGAAGGATTCGCTGCTGCGGACCCAGGCGGATTTCCAGAATTTCAAGCGCCGCAACCAGACCGCCCGCAGCGACGGCTACGACGACGGCGTGCGCGAAACCATCGCGGCCATGCTGCCCGCCATCGACAACCTGGAGCGCGCCGTCGACGCCGCGGAAAAGACCGAAGGCTCGGAAGCGCTGGCCGAGGGCGTGAAGATGACGCTGAACACCCTGTTCGAAAGCCTGAAGCGCTTCGGGTTCGAGGAAGTGCCCGCCCTGGGCGAGGCCTTCGACCCCGAGCTGCACAACGCCGTGATGCGCGAGGCCACCGACGACCCCGGCAAGGTGCTGGAGGTGTTCCAGAAGGGCTATCGCGTGAAGGACCGGATCATCCGCTACGCGATGGTGAAGGTCTCGGTCGAAGCATAGCTTCGAGTTCACATAAGTCAACAACGAACATTTTCGACCATATAGGAGGATAAAAAAATGAGCAAGATTATCGGCATCGACCTGGGCACTACCAATTCCTGCGTATCCGTCATGGAGGGCGGCGAGCCCGTCGTCATCGCGAACGCCGAAGGCGCCCGCACCACCCCGTCTGTCGTGGCCTTCGCCAAGAACGGCGAACGCCTGGTCGGCCAGGTTGCCAAGCGCCAGGCCGTCACCAACCCCGAACGCACCGTCATCTCCATCAAGCGCGACATGGGCACCGACCGCAAGATCTCCATCGACGGCCACAACTACACGCCGCCGGAGATCAGCGCCATGATCCTGCAGAAGCTGAAGGCGGACGCCGAGAGCTATCTGGGCGGCCCCGTGACCGAAGCGGTCATCACCGTGCCCGCCTACTTCTCCGACGCCCAGCGCCAGGCCACCAAGGACGCCGGCCGCATCGCGGGCCTGGACGTAAAGCGCATCATCAACGAGCCTACCGCCGCGGCGCTGGCCTACGGCCTGGACAAGGGCGACGCCCACAAGATCCTGGTGTACGACCTGGGCGGCGGCACCTTCGACGT
>CACWVN010000004.1 GCA_902764285.1 uncultured Eubacteriales bacterium | reverse complement strand
TGAGTACCGGCGCGGGATCCAGCGGCTCCGACAGCACGGCCTGCTCGCCCCCGTCGGCGTTCTCGCTCCCGGACTGGTCTTCGGCGCCCGGCTGCTCAGCTTCAGGCGCGGGCGCGGGTTCCGGCTCGGGCTCCGGCTCGGGTTCCGGCTCGGGTTCCGGCTCGGGCTCGGGTTCCGGTTCCGGTTCGGGCTCCGGTTCCGGCTCGGGTTCCGGTTCCGGCTCGGGTTCCGGTTCCGGCTCGACCACCGGCTCGGGCTCCGGTTCCGGCGCTGGCGCAGGCGCCGGCTCGGGTTCCGGCGCGGGCGCGGCCACGGGCTCGGGGTCAGCCACAGGCGCGGGGTCGTCTCCCTCCTGGGTCGTCTCCCTCCTGCGCGAAAACGGGCAGCATGGAGAACAGAAGCGTCAGGCTGAGAATGACAGCCAGCAATATGGGGAATATCCTGCGTTTTTTGTTCATAGCAACCTCCTGCGCGGCGAACCGCGTCTTCAGGATTATCCTATAATACTTCAATATTATTATATTCTTCATCTGTGTTTATTTATCTATGAAATTATTACAAAAATGTAAAACCACGGGCGATGTCGGGGAAAACCCCGTCGGTCCGCAGCGATTCCCGCGGCCGGGGCCCTTTAGAAGAAATAATGGTCCATTGTCGAAAAAACCGCCCGTTCCCCCTTGATTTTTCCGGCGTCACAGGGTAAGATATGTATAAGTATTTTGGCGAATTATGGGATGGCGCCGTCCATTCCAAAGCACGACCAAACAAGGAGGCACATCGATGGAATACGGCCATTTTGACGACCGCGCGCGGGAATATGTCATCACCCGCCCCGACACGCCCTCGCCCTGGATCAACTACCTGGGAAGCGAAACCTTTTTCACCCTGATGAGCAACACCAGCGGCGGCTACAGCTTCTACAAGGACGCCCGCATGCTGCGCATCACCCGCTACCGCTACAACAACGTGCCCACCGACGCGGGCGGGCAGTATTTCTACATCAACGACGGCGGCAGCGTATGGACGCCCGGATGGATGCCCGTGAAGGCGAAGATGGACAGCTATGAGTGCCGCCACGGCCTGGGCTATACCCGCATCACCGGCGCCAAGGACGGCCTGAAGGCCGAGCAGCTGTCGTTCGTGCCCCGCGGCGTGAACGCGCTGGTGACCCGCGTGCGCCTGACCAACGAATCCGCCGCCGCGAAGGACGTTTCGCTGTTCAGCTTCGTGGAGTTCTGCCTGTGGAACGCCCAGGACGACTCCACCAACTTCCAGCGCAACTTCTCCACCGGCGAAGTGGAGATCGAGGGCAGCGCCATCTACCACAAGACCGAGTACCGCGAGCGCCGCAACCACTTCGCCGTGTACGCGGTGAACGCGCCCATCGAGGGCTTTGACACCGACCGCGCCTCCTTCATCGGCTACTACAACGGCTTCGGCGAGGCGCAGGTGCCCTTCGCCAACCGGAGCAGCAACTCCGTGGCCAGCGGCTTCGCGCCCATCGGCAGCCATTGGCTGAAGCGCACGCTGCAGCCGGGCGAGACCGCCAGCTTCATCTTCGTGCTGGGCTATTGCGAGAACCCCCAGGAGGAGAAGTTCATCGCGCCCAACGTGATCAACAAGGCCCCGGCCTACGCGCTGCTGGATCAGTTCAAGACCGACGAACAGTTCGACGCCGCCTTCGCCGCGCTGAACGAGTACTGGGCCGAGCTGCTCTCCTCCTTCCAGGTGGACAGCGGCGACATCCGCGTGGACCGCATGGCGGGCCTGTGGAACCAGTACCAGTGCATGGTCACCTTCAACATGTCGCGCTCGGCCAGCTATTATGAATCCGGCATCGGCCGCGGCATGGGCTTCCGCGATTCCACCCAGGACCTGCTGGGCTTCGTGCACCTGATCCCCGCCCGCGCCCGCGAGCGCATCCTGGATATCGCCGCCACCCAGTTCCCGGACGGCAGCGCCTATCACCAGTATCAGCCGCTGACCAAGCGCGGCAACAACGACATCGGCTCCGGCTTCAACGACGACCCGCTGTGGCTGATCTTCGGCGTGGCCGCCTACGTGAAGGAGACCGGCGACCTCTCCATCCTGAAGGAAATGGTGCCCTTCGACAACGACGACAGCCTGGCCCAGCCGCTGATGGAGCACCTGCGCCGCAGCTTCCATTACACGCTGGAGCACCGCGGTCCCCACGGCCTGCCGCTGATCGGCCGCGCCGACTGGAACGACTGTCTGAACCTGAACTGCTTCTCCAACACCCCGGGCGAGAGCTTCCAGACCACCGAGAACAACGAATCCGGCGCGGCGGAATCCACGTTCATCGCCGGCATGTTCGCCGGCGTGTGCCCGGATTACGAGGTGCTGTGCCGGCTGTACGGCTGGACGGACGAGGCCGAGCAGGTGGCCGGCTGGTACGCCGAAATGGAAAAGGCCATACTGACCCACGGCTGGGACGGCGAATGGTTCCTGCGCGCCTACGACGCGCTGGGCAACAAGGTGGGCAGCGACGAATGCGACGAGGGCAAGATCTTCATCGAGCCCCAGGGCTTCATCGTAATGTCCGGCGTGGGCGTGAAGGAAGGCTACGCCCAGAAGGCCATGGATTCCGTCTACAAGCACCTGGTCAGCGAGCACGGCGTGGCCATCCTGACGCCGCCTTACACCCGCTACCACCTGGAGCTGGGCGAGATCAGCTCCTACCCGCCGGGATATAAGGAGAACGGCGGCATCTTCTGCCACAACAACCCGTGGATCGCGCTGGCGCTGGCGCGGCTGGGCCACGGCGGCCAGGCGTTCGACATCTACCGCCGCACCTGCCCCGCCTGGATCGAGGACCAGGACCTGCACTACACCGAGCCCTACGTTTACAGCCAGATGGTGGCCGGCCCCTACGCGCCCCACTTCGGCCAGGCCAAGAACAGCTGGCTGACCGGTACCGCCGCGTGGACCTTCTATACCATCAGCCAGGGCATCCTGGGCGTCAAGCCGGATTACGACGGCCTGAAGATCGATCCGTGCCTGCCCAAGGAGCTGACCGACCTCAAGCTGGTGCGCAAGTTCCGCGGCAGCACGTACAACATCCACGTGCTGAACAAGGCCGGCGACGAGAAGGGCAAGCTGACGCTGAAGGTGGACGGCAAGGCCATCGAAGGCAACGTGATCCCCGCCGACGCCGCACCCGCGACCCACGAGGTCGAGGCCGTGCTGGAATAAGCGCGAAGGACGCGAAAGAGGACTTCCGAATGGAAGTCCTCTTTTTTGTCGCGGAAACGCCGTCTGCCCGATCAGCCCTCGATCTCGTCCAGCAGTTCCAGATCGGCATCCCGCATATAGCCCTCGCGGCCCTCGTAGCGGATGTACATCCAGTCGTCCTCCGCCTTCAGCACCTGCACGCGCAGGCCCTGCTTCAGGTGGCCCAGCACGTCGGCGTCGTCGGAATCCAGGTTGTACACGGCGGCCGAGGCGACGCTGACCACGGCGGTGATGTTGTCCTCGTCGGGGTCGATCTCCACGTCGACGGCGGCTTCCTCTTCCTCCATGGCCATCAGGAATTCGATGTAATCGTTCATCAGATAGCCCTTCAAGCCCTCGTATTCCACCAGCGTCCAATCCGTGCTGTTCAGCAGCACCCGCGCCTCCGTGCCGTCGGGCAGCTGCGCCAGCACGGCGCCGTTGGTGCTGGGCGTCTCCCGCAGGTTCAGGCAGACGTCCGGATTGCCCGTATTGACGCGCACGTATTCGCCCAGTTCCGCGTAGGCGTCCAGCGATCCGCCGCCCGCCAGGTAATCGGCAAACGAGACGGAGGGGATCTCCCGCCCCGAATAATACTGGTCGGCCTCGCAGCCGATGGTGTATTCCAGGCCGCCCTCCACCGCCTTGTAATGCAGCACGGCCATCTCCTGCTGGAAGAAATCCACGTACTTGGCCTTGATAAAGCCCACTGCGCTGCCGTAGCGGATCTTCGCCCAGCCGTTCTTGCTGGGCGCCATGCAGATCACGGTATTGCCGTTCACCACGCGGCCCACGACCTCGCTCTCGGTGGACGCCTTTTCCCGGATGATGATGCCCGTCTCCGCGACGATATGGCCCAGGGGCAGCGTGTAAGTGTCCTTCGTCATGTTGAAGCCGCCGCTGCGGGCGAACATCAGCTGCACCTTGCCGCTTTCATAGTGGACGGCCTTCTGCACGATGGGGCTGGCCTCGCCGTCAGGCGCGTAGCCGTAGGCTGTCTGGAACACCGTCACGGCGTCGGCGACGTCCTGGTCGTACACGCTGTCGATGGGACCGTCGTACAGGCCAAGATTCTGCAGGTTCTGCTGCAGGTCCCGCACCACCGCGCCGCCGTAGCCCTCCCTCAGCGTAATGGCCATGGCCGTCGGCGCGTCGTCGGAATACAGCGCCTCCTGGAAATCCAGCGTGGCGGTGCCGGTGACGCTGCGGCCCATCAGGATCTGCATCTGGCGAACGGCCAGGAACGTATCGGTATCATACGAGCCGTCCGGGGCGCCGTCGAACACGCCCAGGTCGCGCAGGCGGTATTGCAGGCTGCTGACCTCGATGCCGGTGCTGGTGCGGCCCAGTTCGCCCTCCTCGTCGGGCATGCCCAGATAGCGCCTGTAGGAAAGGCCGTCGTCGATGGTGAACGAGCCCAGCTTCAGCATCGCGCGCAGCTCCTTGTCGCGCTTGCCGCTCCTGAAGATCTTCACCTTCGTGCCCGCCAGGCAGTTTTTGGCGATCCACTTGGCGTCGGCCTCCAGCAGGCGCACGCAGCCGTGGGAAGCCGGCGAACCGAAGCGCTCCACGTCCAGCTTGTTGATGGCGCTGTTCTTCGGCGCCCAGTACGTCAGCGAATGGAACAGGATCTTGTCCTTGATGCGGGTCGCCCACTTGGCGTAGCAATCCAGCACCGGAAAGGAATACCATTCGGTGCGCTCCGACCGGCGGCGCTTCTCCGGCAGCGTGAAGGTGCCGATGGGCGTGGGCTTGTACTTGCCCGTGGAACAGAGCATCTGCCGCACCACGGTGCCGTCCGCCGTGGAATAGACCGTGACGATCTGGTTGGTGATATCTACGGTGATCGCGTAGGGCATCTCCTCCGCGCGCGCAGCGGGGAACGCCTGCAGAAACGCGGCGCCCAGCAGCAGAGCCAGCGCCAGCGAAAGTGCTTTCACAAGTTTCATGCCATATCACCCGTATCCACAGAATGTCTTAATTATATCACAATTCGCGCCCCGCTTCAATGCGTGCGGCGCGCAGAAATACCGTTGAAATTGTAAACATTGTCGGTCATTTCCCGCGGCACTAAAAAAACCGCAGTCCCTTTCGGAACTGCGGCAGGTCTGCGATCATAATCAGAACTTCATGGAATTCAGCTTGATGCCGGGGCCCATGGTGCTGGAAATGACGGCGGAACGAATATAGGTTCCCTTGGCGGCGGCGGGCTTGGCCTTGATGATGGCCTCCATCAGGGTGCGGAGGTTCTCGGTCAGCTGCTCGGCGGTGAAGGAAGCCTTGCCCACGGGGCAGTGGATGATGGCGGTCTTGTCCACGCGATACTCAACCTTACCGGCTTTGATATCGTGGATGGCCTGCGCCACGTTCATGGTGACGGTGCCGGCCTTGGGGGACGGCATCAGGCCCTTGGGGCCCAGCACGCGGCCCAGGCGGCCGACCTGGCCCATCATATCCGGGGTGGCGACGACCACGTCGAAATCGAACCAGCCGCCCTGGATCTTGGCGACCATATCCTCGGCGCCCACGTAATCCGCGCCGGCGGCCTCAGCCTCGGCGGCCTTGTCGGCCTTGCAGATCACCAGCACGCGAACGGTCTTGCCGGTGCCGTTGGGCAGCACCACCGCGCCGCGGACCTGCTGGTCGGCATGGCGGGGATCGACGCCCAGGCGGACGGAGATTTCCACGGTTTCATCGAACTTGGCCTTGGCGGTCTGCTTGACCAGCGCCACGGCCTCCTCGGGGTCATACTGCTTGGTGCGGTCGATCAGCTTCAGGCTGTCGGAATATTTCTTGCCCTGTTTCATGAATACATCCTCCTTGTGGTGAAGCGGGTATCAAAACCCTCCCACTTTTGTCTGGGTCGTCAGTCGACCACCACGACGCCCATGGAGCGCGCGGTGCCGGCGATCATGCTCATTGCTGCTTCGAGGGACGCCGCGTTCAGGTCGGGCATCTTCAGCTCGGCGATTTCCTTCACCTGGGCCTTGGTGATGTTGGCGACCTTGTCCTTGTTGGGGCGTCCGGACGCGTGCTCGATGCCGCAGGCCTTCTTGATCAGCACGGCGGCAGGCGGCGTCTTGGTAATGAACGTGAAGGAACGATCCTGATACACGGTGATGACCACCGGGATGATCAGGCCGGCCTGCTTGCCGGTGCGATCGTTGAATTCCTTGCAGAATCCGGGGATGTTCACGCCATGCTGGCCCAGCGCGGGACCGATGGGCGGCGCGGGCGTGGCCTTGCCGGCGGGCACCTGCAGCTTGATCAGTGCAGTAACTTTCTTTGCCATTTGGGTATCCTCCTCTACATGTATGTGGTGAAGCGGGATGCGGCAAACATCCCTCCCACTCCCTGAAACCCAATCGGGGATTCAGTCAGGACAGCGCCCGGGCCGCGTTCGGCCGGGCTGAACCGGGTCAATCCTCGCGAACGACCTCGTCATAGGCCAGCTGCACGTCGGTCTCACGCTTCAGCATGGGCACCGTGACGGTCAGCTGCTGGGTCTTGGGGTCGATCCCCGTCACCTTGCCGGAGAAATTCTCAAACAGGCCAGTGAGGATGCGCACGCTGTCGCCCACCTGGATATCGACGCGGGCCTGGGGCACGTTGTCGAATATGGCGGCGAAATCGGTTTCGGAAAGGGGCGTCGGCTTGCTGCCGGAACCCACGAACCCGGTGACGCCGCGGGTGTTGCGAACCACGTACCACGTCTCGTTGGTCATTTCCATCTTGACGATCACGTAGCTGGGCAGCAGCTTGCGCTGCACCAGGCGGCGCTTGTTGTTTTTGACTTCGACGACCTCTTCCACGGGAATGCGAACGTCCACGATCTTATCCTGCATGCCGTTGTTTTCCACGGCCTTCAGCAGGCTGTCGCGAACCTTGTTTTCATACCCGGAATAGGTATGCACTACATACCACTTGATATCCGCGTTTTCAGACATACTGATTCCCTCGCGTTCCGGGCGATCAGCCCGTGATGAGGCGGATCAGCGCGCCGGCGCCCAGATCGAACACGCCGATGATGACGCCCATAACGATCATGAACACGAATACCACCACGGAGTAGTTCAGCAGATCCTTCTTCGTGGGCCAGGTGACCTTCTTCATTTCATGGAACATGTTCTTGAAGCTGCGGCCGATGCCCTTGAAGAAATTGATGCAGCGCTGCACGAAGCCGGGCTTGGCATTCTTGTTGGTTTCTGCCTTTGCCATGTCAGTCACTTCCTTGTCTATGCGTTCAGCGGCGAAAAGCCCGCTTTACTTGGTTTCCTTGTGGCTGGTGTGCTTCTTGCAGAAGCGGCAATACTTGTTCATTTCCAGACGGTCGGGATCGTTCTTCTTGTTCTTCATGGTATTGTAATTGCGCTGCTTGCACTCGCTGCACGCCAGCGTAACCTTGATTCGCTTATCCGATGCCATGCTTGACACCTCCCTGATGTTTATTCGGCACCCGCAGACTTCCGCGGCCGCCGATATCCGACGGCCGTTTCAGCCGTCGACAACAGCAACCCACATCCGGGGCAGACTAATATATTATAGAATAGGTTCGCTTCAATTGCAATAGCCGGGACAGGCTGTCTGCAAATTTTACATACCTCCACAAAAGCCCATGCGCGAAGGCACATGGGCTTTCGGGGATTCAGGCGGAGATTACTTGATCTCGATCTCGGCGCCGGCTTCTTCGAACTTCTTCTTCAGTTCCTCGGCCGCTTCCTTGGTCACGGCCTCGGCCAGCGTGGAGGGCGCGTTGTCGACCAGATCCTTGGCTTCCTTCAGGCCCAGGCCGGGCTTGACTTCGCGGACGATCTTGATGACGTTCAGCTTCTTGGCGCCAGCGGCCTTCAGCACGACGTCGAACTCGGTCTTCTCTTCCTCAGCCGCGGCAGCCTCGCCGGCGCCGGCAGCCGCGCCGCCCACGACCACGGGAGCCGCAGCGGACACGCCAAACTTCTCTTCCATTTCCTTGACCAGATCGGCCAGCTCGAGAATCGTCATGTTCTCGATCGCAGCGATGATTTCAGCATTGTTAGCCATGATATTATCCTCCATAATTATTGATGGTTGTTGGGTTCACGCGGCGATCATTCCTCGCCGGCCTGCTTCTTGCGGATGGCTTCCAGAGCGTACACGAACTTGGAAACAGAGCTCATCATGCTGCCCATGATCTTGGCGATGAGGACTTCCCTGCTCGGCGTGTTCGCCAGGGCCTGCACGCCCGCTTCGTCGATGTAGGCGCCGTCGCACACGCCGCACTTGATGGTGATCTTCTTGGTCTTCTTCGCATACTCGGAGAGGATCTTGGCGGGGGCGACTGCGTCTTCATAGCCGAACGCCACGGCGGTGGGGCCTTCCAGATGGGCCTTCATGTCATCCAGACCCATATCCTTCACGGCCAGGTTGATCATGGTGTTCTTCAGAACCGCATATTCAACGCCCGCCTTGCGCAGCTGGTTGCGCAGATCGGTGACTTCCGCGACGTTCAGGCCGCGATAGTCCACCAGAACGGCGCTCTGGGCCTTTTCAAACTTATCCTTGATGCCGGCCACGACGCCCTTCTTGATTTCGATGTTCTTGGACATAATACTTACACCTCACATTCCGTCCTGAATTGACGGCAATTAAAAACCCTTGCGCAAGACGCAAGGGCGGTATAAATACGACCGTTGCGCCTCGGCGAGCGACATAAAGTCATTATGCAGAGCACTCGCTGTCTGTGGCACAGGGCTTTTCAAAGCCAAGTGTCATTATACCAGCCCCGCCGGGGCGTGTCAAGGGCCGAACGTCGCGCATTTTCAGCGTTTAACGCAATTCTAACCTCTCGACAGCCAGATTTTACCTTCCCTTGTTGCAAAACCGCCCCGGCTGTGATAAACTGTCACTTGCGCTATAAATATGTAAGCAAAGACATCAGGAGGAATACCATGACCACCACTTTTGAAAAACTGTCTTCCAACAAGGTCAAGCTGGGCTTCGTCGTCGAACCGGAAAAGTTCGAAGAGGGCCTGAAGGCCGCCTATAACAAGATGAAGGGCCGCATCGCCATCCCCGGCTTCCGCAAGGGCAAGGCGCCGATGAAGGTCATCGAAAACCACTACGGCGAAAGCATCTTCTATGAGGACGCCTTCGACGCCATCTTCCCCGAGATCTACCAGGCCGCGCTGAAGGAGCACGACGTGCACGTCGTGGACCGGCCGGAGCTGGACGTAGAGCAGATGGGCCGCGGCAAGGAACTGAAGTTCACCGTGGAAGTGTTCGTGCGCCCCGACGTGGAGCTGGGCGAATACAAGCACCTGGGCATCGTCAAGACCGTCGATGAAGTGACCGACGACGACGTGAACGCCGAGATCGAGCGCGCCCGCGACCGCGCCTCCCGCTGGGTGGAGGTGGACGACCGTCCCGCGAAGCTGGACGACCAGGTGAACATCGACTACGCCGGCTTTGACGGCGACAACCAGTTTGACGGCGGCACCGCCCAGGGCCATGATCTGATCCTCGGCTCCGGCAGCTTCATCCCCGGCTTCGAAGACCAGCTGGTGGGCAAGAGCGTCGGCGAGGAGTGCGACGTGAACGTAACCTTCCCCGAACAGTACCACGCCGAGGAGCTGGCCGGCAAGCCCGTGGTGTTCAAGGTGAAGATCAACGGCATCCGCGAGAAGGAAATGCCCGCGCTGGACGATGAGTTCGTGAAGGAAGCCTCCGAGACCGCCAACACCGTAGACGAGTACAAGGCCGAGATCCGCGCCAACCTGGAAAAGGCTGCCGACGGCCGCGCCGAGTCCGCCTTCGAGAGCGAAGTGATCGAGAAGATCAGCGAAAACGCCAAGGTGGATATCCCCGAGGCGATGATCGACGACCAGGTGGACAGCATGCTGCGCGACATGGAGATGCGCATGGCCTATCAGGGCATGAAGCTGGACGATTACTTCAAGTATACCGGCCAGACCCGCGAACAGGTGCGCGATATGTACAAGGAGCCCGCCCGCGAGCGCGTGCTGACCCAGCTGGTGCTGGAGGCCGTGAAGAAGGCCGAGAACATCGAGGCGACCGAAGAGGAGATCGACGCCGAGATGGGCAAGTACGCCGAGCAGAACAAGAAGAGCCTGGAAGAGTTCAAGAAGATGCTCTCCGAAGGCGACCGGGAGTACTTCGCCGAAGCCGCCGCCATGCAGAAGACCGTGGATTTCCTGAAGGCGAACGCCGAATAAAGCCATCGGATCCCGCGGCTTCCCGGCCGGCTCTCGCTCGCCGCGTTCCAGCCGCGGGATAGTTGTAATCCCCCGCATAACTTTCGCCGGGGAACGCATAATATGGAAAATACTGCATAGCATCAACAGGAGGTGCGCCCATGAACCTGATCCCCTATGTCATTGAACAGACCAACCGCGGCGAGCGTTCTTACGACATCTATTCCCGCCTGCTGAAGGACCGCATCATCTTCCTGGGCGGCCCCATCGACGACGACGTGGCCAATACCGTCGTCGCCCAGATGCTGTTCCTGGAGATGGAGGACCCGGACGCCGACATCATGCTGTACATCAACAGCCCCGGCGGCTCCGTATCCGCCGGCATGGCCATCTACGATACCATGCGCTATCTGAAGTGCGAGGTCTCCACGCTATGCGTGGGCATGGCCGCCTCCATGGGCGCGTTCCTGCTGGCCGCGGGCGCCAAGGGCAAGCGCAAGGCCCTGCCCCACGCCGAGATCATGATCCACCAGCCCCTGGGCGGCGCCCAGGGCCAGGCCACGGATATCCAGATCCACGCCGAGCAGATCCTGCGCATCAAGAAGGTCATGAACGAGCTGCTGGCCCAGAACACCGGCAAGCCCCTGAAGACCATCGAAAAGGACACCGAGCGCGACCACTTCATGACCGCCGAGCAGGCCAGGGATTACGGCCTGGTGGATGAAATCATCGCCCCGAGGAGATAAGATATGCCGAATAACAAGGATCAAATCAAAAAGACGGTGCGCTGCTCGTTCTGCGGCAAGAGCCACGACCAGGTGCGCCGCATGATCTCCGGGCCCAACAACACCTATATCTGCAACGAGTGCGTGCTGCTGTGCAACGAGATCGTTTCCGACGACGTGGAGTCCATCGGCTCCGCCGGCGAAGTGGAGATCAAGCGCCCCCAGGAGATCAAGGAGATCCTGGACCAGTACGTCGTGGGCCAGGAACAGGCTAAGAAGGCGCTGTCCGTGGCCGTGTACAACCACTACAAGCGCATCCGCTGCATGGGCAACAAGAAGAGCGATGTGGAGCTGCAGAAATCCAACATCGTAATGATCGGCCCCACCGGCTGCGGCAAGACGTACCTGGCCCAGACGCTGGCCAAGATCCTGAACGTGCCCTTCGCCATCGGCGACGCCACCAGCCTGACCGAGGCCGGCTACGTGGGCGAGGACGTGGAGAACGTGCTGCTGCGGCTGATCCAGAACGCCGATTTCGACGTGGAGCTGGCCCAGCGCGGTATCATCTACATCGACGAGATCGACAAGATCGCCCGCAAGAGCGAAAACCCGTCCATCACCCGCGACGTCAGCGGCGAGGGCGTTCAACAGGCGCTTTTGAAGATCCTGGAGGGCACCATCGCGTCCGTTCCCCCGCAGGGCGGCCGCAAGCACCCGCTGCAGGAGTTCATCCAGATCGACACCACCAACATCCTGTTCATCTGCGGCGGCGCCTTCGACGGCATCGAAAAGATCGTCGAAAGCCGCATCGGCAAGAAGGTGATGGGCTTCGGCGCGGACGTGAAGGGCAAGAACGACCACACCGACGAGGAGATCATGTCCCAGGTGCGGCCGGAGGACCTGTTGAAGTTCGGCCTGATCCCCGAATTCATCGGCCGCCTGCCGGTGCTGGTGACGCTGAACAGCCTGGACGAAGAGGCGCTGGTGAAGATCCTGACCGAGCCGAAGAACGCGCTGGTGCGCCAGTACGCGAAGCTGCTGTCCTTCGACAACGTGGCGCTGGAGTTCACGCCCGACGCGCTGCAGGCCATCGCCCAGCAGGCGCTGGGCCGCAAGAGCGGCGCCCGCGGCCTGCGCGCCATCATCGAAGGCGTGATGCTGGACACGATGTACGAGCTGCCCGGCATGGAGGGCGTCAAGAAGTGCATCATCACGAAGGAAGCCGTGCTGAACGGCGAAAAGCCGCGGCTGATCTTCGGCGAGCCGGAAGCCCTGCCGGAACCGGCCCCGCGGATCGAGGAAGCGCCCATCGAGGACGCCAAGCCCTCGGCCTGAGGTGAAAAAAAGGGGACTGAATAGCGTATTCAGTCCCCTTTTTACGTCGAATCGGGAAATCCGCGTTTCCGTCACGCTTCCTCGCAGTGCGCAGCCCGGAGCGCTTCGCAGAAATCGGCGATCCTGCGGTCGTTCTCGGCGCTGGGCCTGTCCTTCGGATCGATCAGGATCAATTCCGCGTCCAGCGCCTCCGTTCCCAGGCACGCCTTCAGCTTTCCGAAGGCCTTCTCCGCGCCCGCGCCGCTTTCGCAGGCAAAGGCGGCGAACCGCCTGCCGGAAAGGTCGTTTTCCCGGATGAAGCTGCGGATGGGCGGCGTCACGTTGCCCGCCCACACGGGAAACCCGAAGATCACGCGATCGTACGCCTCCGGGCGGACGCTGTAGGGCTGCAGCCGGGGCGTCTCCGCCATGACGGCGCTCTTGCCGCCCCAGAGGAACTTGCGGAAGCCTTTCCTCGGGTATTCCCTGACCGGCTCAAGGCGCAGCAGATCGGCGCCGGTGCCGGCCGCGATCCGCTTCGCGGCGAAATCGGTGTTGCCCTCGAGGGAATAATACACAATCAGGTCCTTCATCGGATTCAGCCTCCCGGAACGGTCTATTTGACGGCCCTTTTCATCATATCACAGTCCGCGCCGCGGTTCAAGCCCCGCGGGCCGCGGCGCGTTGACATCGGGTCCGGGTTCTCCTATAATAGATAGGAAAAATCTGGTTCAGGAGGAACGGCATGGGTTACGACAAGCGTTCGTTTATCATGGGGATGATCACGGCCTTTTCCGAGTGCGTGGCGGGCGGCTGCAAGCGGCTGGCGCTGTCGCCGCCGCTGCAGCCCGGCGAATACGGGCAGTACGGCGCGGAGGCCTGCGGGATCATCGAAAAACACGGGCTGGTGCACCATCACGAGCTCAACGCGGATATGCCGGAGGCGGACCGCTGGGAATGGATACTGATCGCCGCGCGAAAGGAGACGATCGACGCCTATCTCGACCTGCGGCGAAAGGGGTTCAGCCCCGCGCGGTCGCTGGAGCCGTTCCACGCCCTGCTCAGCTACGATGAAGAAGCGGGCGTGCACACCGGCTACGACGCCTATCGGGCGTTTTTCCCCGCCGCGCAGGCCGTCGGCCGCGGGGAAAACCCGAACATTCCCGCGCCGCCGACTGAATGACGCGGCGTCAAAAATGAATAAGGCGAACGGAAAGTTGCAAAATAACAGTCTTTATGCGGCAAAGCGCTTGACAGTCTGCCTGTCAGACGTTATAATTTATGCAACGTATGAAAATGCGGAACAATTCAAGGAGGTAATACCATGAAGAAACTGCTCGCACTGCTCATGGCCGCGATGATGATCGTCGGTCTGTGCACCGTGGCGATGGCTGACGCGACGCCCGCCTACAAAATCGCCATTATGACCGGCACCACCTCTCAGGGTGAGGAAGAATACTATGCCGCCACTTCCCTGGCGGAACAGTATCCCGGCGTGGTTCTCCACGACACCTATCCCGATGCCTTCTCCTCTGAGGTTGAGACCACCATCTCCAAGCTGATTGCCTTCGCCAGCGATCCCGACGTCAAGGCCATCATCTTCGTGCAGGCCGTGCAGGGCGCGACCGCCGCTTTCACCCAGATCAAGGGCGAAATGGGCCGCGATGACATCCTGCTGATCTCCGGCGTTCCCGCCGAGGATCCCGCCGACATCTCCGCTGTGTCCGACATCGTTCTGGCCAACGACGAGATCGGCTGCGGCTATCAGGTTGCCGACCTGGCCAGCCAGTGGGGCTGCGAAGTGCTGGTGCACTACAGCTTCGCGCGCCATCTGTCCTATGAGACCATCGTTGCCAAGCGCGACGCCATGAAGGCCACCGCGGAAGGCTATGGCATCGAGTTCGTCGAGCGCGACTGCCCCGATCCCACCGGTGACGCGGGCATGTCCGGCGCTCAGGCGGCCGTGCTGGAAGATATCCCGAAGGTCATGCAGGAGTATGCCGGCAAGAAGGTCTGCTTCTACTGCACCAACTGCGGCCTGCAGGTGGCCCTGCAGCAGGCGATCGTGAACGAGCCCGACGCCTACTATGCGCTGCCCTGCTGCCCCAGCCCCTATCACGGCTTCCAGGAGGCCTTCGGCCTGACCGCCACCTACGGCGATATCGAAGGCGCCATCAAGAACCTGGCGACCTACCTGAACGAGCATGACGCCGTGAACCGCTTCTCCACCTGGAGCCTGCCGGTGAACATGTCCATGATCAACGCCGGCTTCGAGTACGCCGTCGCCTATGCCGAGGGCAAGACCAACGGCAAGGTGGATATGGACGTGCTGAACCAGTGCTTCGCCAATGCGGCGGGCGGCGAGATCGAGCTGGGCACCTATGTCGACGCTTCCGGCAATGAGTATCCGAACTATCTGCTCATCGCTCTGGAGCCCATCGACTTCGCGGATTATCTCGATTAATCCCCCGATGGTATAAAGGGCTGTCCGGGACACCGGCTTCCGGCGTTCCGGACGGCCCTTTTCCGTTTCTGACAACTTCGAAAAGCCCTGCATTGAGGGCTTTGGCAATTCAGAAAGCCTTGTTTTACGGGATTTCCGAAGTAAGGTATGCGGAAAAGTTGAGTTTTCGAGATCCCGTTCTCGGGAAGCCTTGCGCGCCCGCGCGCGAACGAGCGGTTTCCCCGATGGACGCGGCCGGCCACACCCGGCGGCGTGCGTCGGAAAAACCACTCACGGCGCTGCGCACCCGCACGGCGCCGTATCTTATGTACCAAATCATCCGCCGTCCCCGCGGGGATCGCGGGAAGGAGTTGTGGCTGTTGGCAAACGAATTTATACTGGAAATGAACCACATCACCAAGATGTACGGTTCAAACGCGGTGCTGAAGGACGTGACGCTGCGCATCCGCCCCGGCGAAATTCACGCGCTGCTGGGCGAAAACGGCGCGGGCAAATCCACGCTGATGAACGTCCTGTTCGGCATGCCGGTGATCCATTCCACCGGCGGCTTCGAGGGCGAAGTGATATTCGACGGGCAGAAGGTCAACATCGCCTCCCCCATGGACGCCATGGAAAAGGGCATCGGCATGGTCCACCAGGAATTCATGCTGATCCCCGGCTTCAGCGTGACGGACAACATCAAGCTGAACCGCGAAATCACCCGCCCCTGGCCGGTGAGCCGCGTGCTGGGCAAGGATCTGGAATTCATGAATCGCGAAGCCATGTCCGCGGACGCGCGCAAGGCGCTGGACGCTGTGGGCATGAACATCGAAGAATACACGCTGGTCAGCGGACTGCCCATCGGCCACATGCAGTTCATCGAAATCGCCCGCGAGATCGACAAATCCGGCATGAAGCTGCTGGTGTTTGACGAGCCCACCGCCGTGCTGACGGAGAGCGAAGCGCAGCAGCTGCTGGGGGTGATGAAAAAGATCGCCGCCCAGGGCATCGCCATCATATTCATCACCCACCGCCTGGACGAGGTGATGGACGCCGCCAACACCATCACCATCCTGCGCGACGGCACGCTGGTGACCACGGTCGCCAAGGCCGAAACCACGCCGGAACAGCTGGCCGGGCTGATGATCGGCCGCGGCAGCGAAGGCGTGATCCACGTCGCCCGGCGCGAAAAGGAGCTCAAAAGCGGCATCGCCATGAGCATCCGGAACCTCTGGGTGAATATGCCCGGCGAGGTCGTCCGCGGCGTGGATCTGGACGTGCGCGAGGGCGAGATCCTGGGCGTCGGCGGGCTGGCCGGCCAGGGCAAGATCGGCATTCCCAACGGCGTCATGGGCCTGTACGAGGCTATGGGCGAGGTCACTTTTGAGGGCAAG
Source organism: uncultured Eubacteriales bacterium (assembly GCA_902764285.1). Classification (GTDB taxonomy): domain Bacteria; phylum Bacillota; class Clostridia; order Christensenellales; family Aristaeellaceae; genus UBA2862. Next base: position 37,260 of record CACWVN010000004.1, on the reverse strand, counting down.
AAGATCGCCCTGGGCGGTGCCGGCGCGGCGCTGAAGGCCGGCCTGGCGATGGTCAGCGAGGACCGCCGGGGCGTGGGCCTGCTGCTGGATCAGTCCATCGAGGACAACATCGCCTTTACCGCCATGCAGGTGCACGGCGATTTCATGAAGCACTTCCTGCGCCAGAAGGACACCGGCGCCATCCGCAGGTACGCCGAGGAGATGATCCGCGAGCTGGACATCCGCTGCACTTCCCCGGCCCAGCCGGTGGGCACGCTGTCCGGCGGCAACCAGCAGAAGGTCTGCGTGGCCCGCGCGCTGGCGATGAAGCCGAAATTCCTGTTCGTGTCCGAGCCCACCCGCGGCATCGACATCGGCGCCAAGCAGCTGGTGCTGGAGACGCTGGTGAAGCTGAACCGCGAGCAGGGCATGACCATCGTGATGGTGTCGTCCGAGCTGCAGGAACTGAGGAGCATTTGCGATCGAATCGCCATCGTCGCCGAGGGCAAGGTGGTGGATATCCTGACGGCGGACGCCTCGGATACCGCGTTCGGCCTGGCGATGTCCGGAAAGAAAATAAAGGAAGGTGAATCGGCATGAGCGAACGCCTTGAAGGCAAGGGCGCGGCAAAGCGCGGCAATCGCTTTTACCTGTCGATTGTGCTGTTCGTCCTGGCCGGCATCCTGCTGATCGGGGCCGTCGCGGGATATATCCTGCGGGGCAGCGCGTCCACCCGGGCCAACCTGGACAAGATGCGCGACAGCGCGGTGCTGCACGCGGCCACCGAAGGCCTGGTAGAAAATATCGCCCAGACGGCCCGCGCGGAAAAGCTGAAGGAGCTGCGCGCGGACAAGAACTTCCGCAAGCGCGGACTGGATGAAGTCAACAGCATCTGCGATGAGGCCATGAGCGCCGCCCGCATCGAAGCGGAAAAGCTGTACAGCAATCCCGCCGTGGAAGACGAGGCCGCGCTGGAAAGCGCCATCGAGGGCTTCGAGGCCGTGCTGGCGACCTCCGGTAAGCTGGAGAGCGCGGAGCGCGCGGTCTATTCCGATATCTATCTGGAACTGGTGGAAGGCATCTCCGACTGGACCGCCGTGGCCGCGGAAGGCGCGGACGACGATGCCGTGATCAGCGCCCTGGCCGAAACGTCCCCGGCGCTGAAGGACGAAGCCAACGCGCACCTGCGCCCCGGCTTCGTAAAGCTGGCCCGCGACATGGCCGCCGCCCAGCAGGCCCGGCAGGACGCCGAGCTGCAGGAGCAGCTGACCACGATGATGACCGGCGGCATCGCCGACTGGTCCGAATACGCCGGTCTGCAGGGCGACGCCCTGTGGGAGAAGCTGACGGCGGAGCTGCCGGAGCTGGCGGAAAACGAGCGCTTCAAGGATGCGCTGCTGGAAAAGGCGGCGGAATACGTCGCGGCCGCGGAGAGCGGCGAGCCCCTGCCGGAAGCTCAGGCCTCCGAAGAGGGCGTGGAACCCGTGAGCGAAACCCAGGTGGATTACGCCTACTTCGCGCCGAGCGCGGAGCTGGCCAAGGAACAGCAGGACAACGAAGAGGCCTTCCAGGCGCTGGACGCCCAGCTGGTAACCATCATCCCCGACCTGGGCAGCCTGACCGGCAAGCTGCAGGATACGCTGCGGGCCGACATCGAAAAGGTGATCTGGCCCGGCAGCCTGGATTTCACCGCGCGCTATGAAGCCTACATGGCGCAGAAGGCCGATCGCGTCCTTTCGGGCGGCGCGGCCAACACGCTGAAGCTGGCTTCCAAGGCCGAGGCGCTGCTGCTGGGCGGCATCGCGCTGCTGCTGCTGGCGCTGGTCATGCTGTTCTGGGAGACGCTGACCGCCCGCTTCGGCGTGCCGCGCACCATCATCACGCTGTTCTTCATCTACCTGTGCCTGCTGGCAGAGCTGTACAACATCAGCGTCCGCATGATGCTGGGCAACGTGCTGGAGCGCATGACGATGTACGGCGTGCTGGTACTGGCCATGATGCCGGGCATCCAGTGCGGCATCGGCCTGAACATGGGCATGACCATCGGCTGCATTTCGGGCCTGATGGGCATCGTGCTGTCGCTGCAGTTCAACATGACGGGCTTCCTCGCCATGCTGTTCGCCTGCTTAAGCGGCGCGCTGATCTCCCTGCCCCTGGGCTGGGCCTATTCCAAGCTGCTGAACCGCATGAAGGGCAACGAAATGACGATCTCCACCTACGTGGGCTTCTCCTTCGTCTCGCTGATGTGCATCGGATGGATGATGCTGCCCTTCAACAACCCGAAGATCATCTGGCTGCTGAGCGGCCACGGCCTGCGCGTCACCCACAGCCTGCTGGGCAGCTTCGCCCATCTGCTGGATAACTTCCTGGCCTTCAAGGTGCTCGGCATTAAGGTGCCCACGGGCGGCCTGCTGTTCCTGGGCGTGTGCTGCGGGATCATGTGGCTGTTCTCCCGCTCCCGCACCGGCATCGCCATGACGGCCGCGGGCTCCAACCCCCGCTTCGCCGAAGCCAGCGGCATCAACGTCAACCGCATGCGCACGGTGGGCACGGTGCTGTCCACGATGATCGCCGCGCTGGGCATCGTGATCTATTCCCAGGCCTTCGGCTACGCGCAGCTGTACACCGCGCCGCGCCAGCTGGGCTTCATCGCCTCCAGCGCCATACTGATCGGCGGCGCCACTGTATCGAAGGCGAAGGTCAGCCACGTGCTGATCGGCGTGTTCCTGTTCGAGGGCGTGCTGGTGTTCGGCCAGCAGATCGCCAATTCCGTGCTGTCCGGCGGCGGCTTGAGCGAGGTCATGCGAATCATGATTTCCAACGGCATCATACTGTATGCCCTGACGCAGAGTGGAGGTGGCCGTCGTGAATAATCAGAACAAGGCCCTGGCGCACGTCAGCAAATACGCGGTAACTTACCTGTTCATCGCGCTGAGCGCGCTGTTCATCGTCGTTTCCGGGCTGGATATCAATTACGTCGCCAGCCAGCTGCTGCTGCGCCTGAACCGCAACGCGTTTATCGTGCTGGCGCTGATCATACCGATCATCGCCGGCATGGGCATCAACTTCGCCATCACCATCGGCGCCATGGCAGCGCAGATCGCCCTGCTGCTGACGATCAACTGGGGTGTAACCGGCGCGCCGGGCATTCTGCTGGCGGCGGCCATCACGCTGCCCCTGGCCGCGTTCTTCGGGCTGCTGATCGGCAAGCTGCTGAACAAGATGAAGGGCCAGGAGACCATCGGCTCGCTGATCCTGGGCTACTTCGCCAACGGCGCCTATCAGCTGCTGTTCCTGTTCATCTTCGGCACCATCATCCCGCTGAACGACAACGTGACCATCGTGGGCGCGTCGGGCGTGCAGAACACGCTGAACCTGACCGGCAAGGTGGGCCTGTACACCGCCATCGACGGCATCGCCCACATCCCCTTCCTGACGGCGCTGTACATCATCGCCGGCGCGCTGGCGTGCGCCGCGGTGGTTCAGTACCTCCTGAAGAAGATCTCCGTCAAGCGGCTGGCCGTCACGCTGGCGCTGTCGGCGGTCCTCGCGGGCGTATTCAGCATTCCGCCCATCGCGGCGATCTTCAACGGCACCCACGGGCGCGTGATCAAGCTGCCGCTGGTGACCTGGATGCTGATCCTGCTGCTGTGCCTGTTCAATTCCACGATCATGCGCACGCGCCTGGGCCAGAAGTTCCGCGCCGTGGGCCAGAGCCAGACCGTGGCCAACGCCTCCGGCATCAACGTGGACCGCACCCGCGTGATCGCCATCATGATCTCCACCGTGCTGGCCGGCTGGGGCCAGATCGTGTTCATGCAGTCTGACGGCATCGGCACGTTCCAGACCTACGCCGCGCACGAGCAGGTGGGCCTGTACGCCGGCGCGGCCATCCTGGTGGGCGGCGCGTCCATCGACCGGGCCACGAACCTGCAGGCGATGGTGGGCACGTTCCTGTTCCATTCGCTGTTCATCACGGCCCAGAGCGCCGCATCGGCGCTGTTCGGCGATTCCGCCGTGGGCGAATACTTCCGCGCGTTCCTGTCCTACGGCGTCATCGCCGTGGCGCTGATCATGTACGCCTGGCGCAGCGCCCAGCAGCGCAAGGCCGGCCAGCTGAATCTGGCGGAGCAGAGCCGATAGGCGCAGCGAACGAAAAAGGGGTTTAGCGCAAACGCGACGGCGTTCGGACCGTGAACGCCGGAAAAGAGATCGGGACGATGACCGTCCCGGTCTCTTTTTCGGTCATACAGCGGCAAAAAGTGCGTTGACGGCGGCCGCTTTTGCGGCTTTTCTTTCGGAATCGGCAGGATTTCAGAGGGGATTTGTCAAATAGTATAACAGGAATGAAAGCGCGGAGGGGCCCATGAAATATCCCTGTCTGGTGGTCGATCACGACGATACCGTCGTAAACAGCACGGCGACGGTGCATTATCCCTGCTTCGTGCAGTATGTGAAGGAGTTCTTCCCCGGCTACAGCTGCACGCTGGAGGAATACTTCATCAAGAACTTCGATCCGGGCGTGGTGGCCTTCTTCCGCGACGACGTGGGCCTGAGCGAAGCCCAGATGAAGCACGAACAGGCCTACTGGAATGAATACGTGCAGGATCACGTGCCCCGGGCCTACGAGGGCATGCGGGAGATCCTGTGGGAACAGAAGAACCGCGGCGGAAAGCTGTGCGTCATCTCCCATTCCTACGGGAAGAACATCCTGCGGGATTACCGGGAAAACGACCTGCCGGAGCCGGACATGGTGTACGGCTGGGAATGCCCGCCGGAACGGCGCAAGCCGGATCCCTGGGCACTGAAGGAGATCATGCGAAAGACCGGCCTGGGCCCGGACGCGCTGTTGATGCTGGACGATCTGAAGCCCGGATACGACATGGCGCACGCCTGCGGCGTGCGGTTCGCGGCGGCGGGCTGGGCCAACGACATTCCCGAAATCGAAGGCTTCATGCGCGAAAACTGCGATCTGTACTTTAAAACCGTGCCCGAGCTGCGGGCTTATCTTTTCGATTGATGGAGGAAGACCCCATGGCCAAGAAAATCACAAAAATCGTGCTGACGGGCGGCCCTGCCGCCGGCAAGACCACGCTGATCAGCCGCATACTGCACGAATTCAAACCGGAGGACGGCTGGCGCGTGATCACCATCCCCGAGACGGCCACCGAGCTGATCTCCGGCTTCGGCATCCGCCCCTTCGGCGGCTGCATGAGCATGCTGGCCTTTCAGGATTTCGTGGTGGCCGACCAGATCCACAAGGAAAAGCTGGCCCTGGACGCCGCGCAGATCGTGCCCGAGGACAACATACTGATCATCTACGACCGGGCGCTGATGGACGACAAGGCCTATATCTCCGACGAGGAATTCGCCGAAGTCATCGCCCGGTTCGACGGCCGCACCGAGGCCGACGTGCTGGCGAACTACGACGCCGTGATCCACCTGGTCACCTGCGCCAAGGGCGCGGAATTTGCCTATAACCTGGGCAACGAGGCGCGCACGGAATCGCTGGAATACGCCCGGGAGATGGACGACCGCACGCTGCGCGCCTGGAGCGGCCACCCGAACCTGCAGATCGTGGACAACTCCGCGGACTTCGACGAGAAGATGAACCGCGCCATGCGGGAGATCTACCGCATCCTGGGCGAACCGGAGCCGATGGTCGACAAGCGCAAATACCTGATCGCCATGCCGGACGTGGCTTCGCTGGTTCCGAAATACAACGCCGTGGCGCTGGACATGATGCAGACCTACCTGTATTCCGCGAACCCCGACGTGGAGCGCCGCATCCGCCAGCAGCGCAACGGCGGGGATTACCTGTACTTCTACACCGAAAAGCACACCCGGCCCGACGGCGCGAAGTGGGTCACCGAAAAGCCGGTCTCCGAAAAGGAATACATCCAGTACCTGATGGAGGGCGACAACCGCCTGCACAGCGTGCGCAAGACCAAGTACCGCTTCATCTACGAAGGCTGCCGGTATGAGATCGACGTCTATCCGTTCAGCGACGACCGCGCCGTGCTGTTCCAGTACGGCAAGGTGGACGCCGACCGGCCGCCGGAACTGAAGGTCATCCGGGAAGTGACCGGCGATCCCGCCTACAAGAACCGCCAGCTGGCCCAGGTGCAGGCGCTGTAAGGGAAAAAGGCATGACAAAGCCCCTGTCCGTTTTCGGACAGGGGCTTCTTTTGCCGGTCAAGACCCTTCGGAGTCGTGATCGTAGGAAAAATCCTCTTCCTTGCCGCAGTACCGGCACCGATTGCGGCCATGGCCGATCTGTCGCAGTACGCTGTCGAGATCGACGACATGGTACAGGTTCTCCCAGACGTGCCGGTAGGACGGACTGTCGCCGCAGAAATCCGGCCCGTACTTCTCGGCGCAGATGCGCCGCATGTAGCTGTCCGCGTCCTTATATTCGCGGGGAACAGATTCGAGGAACTCCTTCGCCTTGTTGGTCCAGCCCTTCTCGAAGCATTCGACGCCCTTTTCGTACTGCGCGGCGTGAATGCGCAAAATGTAGTCGTCCTTATCCTCGTACCCGTCGGGAAGGGCCCGGAAGCACAGGATGGCCGAGTTGTAGTCGCCCGCCTCAAAATACCGGACGCCCTTGGCATAGTCCGCTTCCTGTTTGGCCTCTTCGGCCGCTTTCTTGGCTTCCCACAGCTTGCGGGCGCACTCGAAGCCCTTGTCCTTGCTGTCCCGGAAGCCCTTCAGCCGTTCAAACGCCTGCCGCGCCGACTCGTAATCCCCCGCCTCCATCCACCGGACCGCCTGATCGTATTGCTGCTGGTTCAGGTGCTCCTGGCACTTCCCGATCATCATCCTGGCAGAAGCGGCGTCGGGCCCCGTTTCGTCGAAGTAAAGCAGGGCAGCCGAGTAATCCCCTTTGTTCATCAGCTCGACGCCCTTTTCGTAGCGCTGCCGCGGGATCGCCGCCCGGCACTTTTCCGCCAGCGCGGCGCTGTCCTGATAGCCCTGCAGACGCTGGAACTCCTTCGCCGCCTCGTCGTATTTCCCGCCGTTCATCATCGCGACGGCCTGGGCATAGATGCTCTTGACCCGCTTGTCCCGCTCTCTTTCGCTGCGCCACCAATAGATGAAAATGAGCGCCGCGATGACAACCACCACGATCACCCATACCGGTATCCCGCCCATGCCAATCCCTCCGTCCTGAACCGCTGTATACGCCGCCGGCCGTTTCCGCGCCGCGGCATAACCGAATGATAACATGCTTTATACGCATTGTCAACACACAGGGTGCGGATCCCGACTGTCGAAAATCAAAAAAGGCCGCCTCGAAGGTCGAGACGGCCCCGTATGTCCCGTTTATTCCGCCTTCTTCGGCGCGTCCAGCTTCGCGTAGGCTTCGCGGATAAAGCGCTCCCTGTCGGCGATGAACCGCTCGTGCGTGCCCTCGCAGATCGGCCCGGCGTCGTCCCACGCGCGCACGTCGAAGGTCAGCCGGCGGCGGTCGATGCCGGTCAGCACCGCTTCACAGGTCACGGTCATGCCCACCGGCGCGGCGGACAGGTGGCGGATGTTCACCGCGGTCCCCAGCGTGATCTGCGCGTCGCCCAGTTCCCCGGACACGCACCGTTCGGCGGCGTCCTCCAGGAACGCCACCAGATACGGCGTCGCCAGCACCGGCATCAGCCCTTCGCGAAAGGACGCCGCCGTCACGTCGTCGGTCACCGTCCGCTCCAGGCGGAATCTCTGGCCGATCTGCATCCTGAATCTCTCCTTCCCAGTCACTTGCGCAAAGCCGCGGCCAGCGCCGCGATATGCTCCAGCCCGGCGCCGTGGCAGCCGCCCAGCACGTCCGCGCCGGCGTCCGCCAGCGCCAGCATCGCCCCGGCGAAGGCTTCGGGCCCGAGTCCGCCCGCGCCAACCCGGACGACGACGGGCAGCCCGGCGGCATCCTTCAGCGCGGCGACGGCGTCCTTCAGGCGTTCCGGGCCGGCGGGGCAGGCCAGTCCCACGGCGGAGGCGCCCGCGGCATGCAGCGCCTTGGCCGCCTCGCCCGCGCTGCCGCCGCCTTTCAGCCGTCCGTCGGCGTTCGCCGCCAGCGCGCACAGAACCGGCAGCCCACAGGCGTCCCGCGCGGCCTCGACGGCACAGAGGGCGTCGTCGACGGAACCCATGAGTTCCACCGTCAAAAGATCGGCGTCCGCGGCCGCGATCACAATGATCTGTTCCCGATACGCTTCGAACCGCGCCCGGCGATCGTCCGCGTCCAGCGGCTGCGCGCCGTCGGAAGCGACGCTGGCGGCGATCAGCGCACGGCCCTCGGCGGCCTCGCGGCTCATCGCCACCAGCCCGGCGTTCAGGCGGATCATCTGCTCCTCCAGGCCGCGGGCTTCCAGATTCGCCCGGCCGGCGGAACGGGTCGGCGCGCAGATGATATCGCACCCCGCCGCGGCGTAAGCGCGCTGCAGCTTCATCAGCGGCTTCGGATGCGCCATGATCCAGCTTCCGGCGCACGCGCCCGCGGGCATGCCCGCCGCCCGCATTTCAGATTCCGTGGCGCCGTCCAGCACCATCGCGCCCAGCCGTACCCGGTCGTTGAATTCCGATATCCGCATATCCGTGCGCCTCTTTTCAATTATTCCGCTGACATTATATATAATCCTGCGGCGGCTGTCAAATGCCAGTCTCCATGGCGCGCCGCCGTCACCCGAACACGATCTCCGCCGCCTGCAGCGCGTCGTTGTTCTCGCCGACGTCGATGGCGGCCCATTCCTCGGGCGTGCCCGCGAAGCGCACCGTCTTCAGCGCGTCGCATCTCTCGAACGCGCCGTCGCCGATGCGCGTGACGCCGGCGGGGATGCTGATCTGTTCCAGCGCAATACAGTAAGCGAACATCTCGTTGCTGATCTCCGTCAGATGCTCCGGCAGCGCGATTTCCGGCAGGTTGTAGCAGCCCTTGAACGCGGATTCGCCGATGCTGACCATCGACTGCGGCAGCGACACGCTCTGCAGGCCCATGCAGTTGTGGAACATCATTTCCCCGATGGACGTCACGCCCTCCGGGATCTCGATCTTCTGCAAATTGATGCATTCGGCGAAGACGTATCTGTCCATGGAAGTCAGCGTTTTCGGCAGCGCGACTTCGCGCAGCTTCACGCACCCATGGAAGACGCCCCAGTCGATGTGCGTCACGCTCTCGGGAATAATGACCTCCGCCAGCTTCTCGCAGCCCTGGAACGTCGAGTTCTTCAGCTCGGTCACGCCGTCGGGGATCACGATGCTCTCGAGGCTTTCGCAGAGGCGGAACGCCTTGCCCTTGATCGTTGTGACGCTGGCCGGGATCGCGACGTTCGTCAGCGCCGCGCAGCCCTCAAAGGCTTTGTAGCCGATCGTTTTAAGCCCTTCGGGGAGCGTCACCTCCGTCAGGCCGGCGCAGCCTTCGAAGGCGAAATTGCCGACGCTCTCCACGCCTTCCCCGATCACGGCCGACTTGACCCCCGTTCCCCAGGGGCCGCAGGGCGCCTGGTCGAAATCGTCCATCCTGCCCTTTCCGGAGACGGTCAGCTTCCCCGCTCCGTCCACCTCCCACGTCAGCTTGGCCGCCGCGCAGGCGCACAGGCTGACCGCCGTCGCCACAGCCAAAGCCAAAAACGCGATCCGGCGCCAATTCGAAAACCGCATGATGATCCTCCTCCCGATCCTTTCGTCCTTCGCAACCACGCGCCATCCGTTTGCAGCGTTTATCGCCGCGCCCGATCTGGTCGGACGCGATCAATCCAGCATATCCGTCACCCGCCGGTACAGCGCCGCGTCCAGCAGGCATTCCACCCGCGTGCCCTCGGCGGTGTATTCCTCGCCGAGCACCTGGCCCTTTTCGTGGATCAGCGACAGCACGGCGCCCTTGGCGTAGGGGATCACCAGCTCGGCCCGGTGGCGCAGCGCGGCGATGCGGCGGCTGATCTCCGCCTTCAGCTTGTCCAGCCCGTCGCCGTTCTTCGCGGAGATCAGTATGGCGTCGGCGGGCTCGATCATGCCGCCGATCGAGGCCTGATCGGCCTTGTTCAGCGCCTCCAGCACGGGCTTGTCGGCGGCGCCCAGGTCGTTCAGCACCTCGAACACCGTGGCGCGCTGCTGGGCGTAATGCGGGCTGGAGAGGTCGGAAACCACCACCAGCAGGTCGGCGTACAGCGCCTCCTCCAGCGTGGAACGGAACGCCTGCACCAGCTGGTGCGGCAGCTTGCGGATGAAGCCGACGGTGTCCACCACCAGGCATTCCCGGTTCTCCGGCAGCTCCACCCGGCGCAGCACCGGGTCCAGCGTGGCGAACAGTTTGTCCTCCACCAATACGTCCGCGCCGGACAGCGCGTTCAGCAGCGTGGATTTCCCGGCGTTGGTGTAGCCCACCAGCGCCACGGTGATCTGGCCGGTCTTTTCCCGGCGGGCGCGGCGCAGATCGCGCTGCTTTTTGATCTGGGAGAGCTGCGCCTCCAGGTCGTCGATGCGGCGGCGGATGCGGCGGCGGTCCACCTCCAGCTGCGTTTCGCCGGGGCCGCGCGTGCCGATGCCGCCGCCCAGGCGCGACAGCACCGCGCCAAGGCCCGTCAGCCGCGGCAGCCGGTATTTCATCTGCGCCAGCTCCACCTGCAGCTTGCCCTCGGCGGACTGCGCCCGCTGGGCGAAGATGTCCAGGATCAGCGCCGTGCGGTCGATCACCCGCACGCCCAGGATCGTCTCCAGGTTGCGCTGCTGGGCGCCGGTCAGTTCGTCGTCCAGGATGGCCAGGTCGATCTCCAGCGCCTGGCAGGTCAGCGCCAGCTCCTCGGCCTTGCCGCTGCCGATAAACGTCGCCGGGTCGGGCCGCATGCGGTTTTGCAGCACCCGGGTGAGCACCATCGCCCCGGCGGTCTCCGCCAGCGAGGCCAGTTCGTCCAGCGAATCCTCGCTGTCGGTGGAGATCAGCATCACCTTTTCCGCGGTCTCCACGATGCCGCCCTTTTCGATGGCCTTCTGGACGCGCTCCTCGGCCAGCTCGATCTCCTTCATCCACAGCGTCTGCGGGATGCGGCCGGGCTTCACCGGGCCCTTGACCACCACGGAGAGGTTTTCATATTCCATTTCGCCCAGGAACGCCGCGCTGATGCCGGTGCAGCGGCCCTCGCCCACGCCCACGGCGCACATGGCGTCGAAGCGCAGCAGCCGCAGCGCCTGCATATCCACGTCGGACAGCCGGGCATCCCCGCCGGGATGGGTGTGGATGCACCGGAAGCCGGACAGCCGGTCCAGGTTGCGGCGCAGGTGCAGCTCCGGCAGCGCGATGGACCCGATGCTGCCGATGGCGATCTCCAGCACCGAGCCGTCGCGGCCCAGGTAAACCAGCATCTCGCGGTTCAGCAGGTCGGTGTAGCGCACCAGGATGTTGAGCAGCCGGTCGGGCAGGAACGCGTCCCGCTCAAATTCCGCGTCGTACAGCTTTTCCAGCTCGGCGAGCGTACTCTCGCGGATGCCGGTCAGGTTGCCGTGGATCATGGTCAGTCCTCCTGTGGAAGCAATCGTCGTCGCATTTTCAAACGCGCCATCCTCCATGCGAAGGATGGCGCGTATTCAATATACTATGGTTTTGCCCGGTTGTCAACGGCTCAGACGTAGCGCACGTCTTCGTCGCCTTCCTCCGTCCGCGGCGGTTCGCCGTTCGCCAGCCGCTGCCGGTAATCCTGGATGGCGGCGTGCAGCGCCTCCTCCGCCAGCACGGAGCAGTGGATCTTCACCGGCGGCAGCCCGCCCAGCGATTCCATCACCATCTTGTTGGTGATCTTCTCCGCCTCTTCCAGCGTCAGGCCCTTCACCAGCTCGGTGGCCTTGCTGGACGTGGCGATGGCCGCGCCGCAGCCGAAGGTCTTGAACTTCACGTCGGTGATGACGTCATTCTCGACCTTGATGTAGATGCGCATGATGTCGCCGCACTTGGCGTTGCCCACGGTGCCCACGCCGCTGGGATCCTCCATTTCGCCCATGTTCCGGGGATTCATGAAATGGTCCATGACCTGTTCGGTGTATTCCATGCTATTGCCTCCTGTAAGCGGTTCAGTGAAGGTGGCAGCTCTCACAGCTGCCCTCGGTTTCCACGCCCTTGAGGAAATCGTCGTACAGCGGCGACATCTCCCGCAGCCGCGCCACGATCTCCACCAGGTTGTCCACCACGTAATCGGCCTCTTCCATCGTGTTCTCGTCGCTCAGACTCAGCCGCAGGCTGCCGTGGGCGATCTCATGGGGCAGGCCGATGGCCAGCAGCACGTGGCTGGGGTCCAGGCTGCCGGACGTGCAGGCCGAGCCCGAGGACGCCGCGATGCCCTTTATGTCCAGGTGCAGCAGCAGGCTTTCGCCCTCGATGAACCGGAACGACACGTTCACGTTGCCGCAGGTGCGCTTTGTGGGATGGCCGTTCAGCTTCGTGTAGGGGATCTCATCCATGATGCGGCGGATGATGTGGTCGCGGATCGCGCCGACCTTCGCCTGATGGGCGGGAATATCCGCCGTCGCCAGCTCGATGGCCCTGCCCAGGCCCACGATACCCGCCAGGTTTTCGGTGCCGGGGCGCTGGGTGCGCTCCTGGGCGCCGCCCTGCATCAGCCGCTGAATCTTCACGCCCCGGCGGATGTACAGCGCGCCGACGCCCTTCGGCGCGTGGAATTTGTGGCCGGACAGGGACAGCAGGTCGATGTTCTGCGCCTTCACGTCGATCGGCACGTGGCCGACGGCCTGCACGGCGTCGGTGTGGAACAGCACGCCCTTCTCCTTCGCCACGGCGGCCAGATCGGCGATCGGCTGGACGGTGCCGATCTCGTTGTTGGCGTACATGATGCTGACCAGCACGGTGTCGGGCCGGATGGCCGCCGCCAGCTGTTCCGGCGATACGAGCCCGTCGGCGTCCACCGGCAGGTACGTGACCTCGAAGCCCTCCTTCTCCAGCTGCGCGCAGGTGTGCAGCACGGCGTGGTGCTCGAAGCCGGTGGTGATGATGTGCCGGCCCTTGTCCCGGTTGGCATAGGCGACGCCGCGCAGCGCCCAGTTGTCGGATTCGGTGCCGCAGCCGGTGAAATAGATCTCTCCCGGCTCGGCGCCGAGCGCCTGCGCCACCTGTGCCCGCGCCGCCTCCACGGCCCGGCGCGATTCCCGCCCAAAGCCGTGCACCGACGAGGGGTTGCCGTAAATTTCACAGAAATAGGGGCGCATGGCCTCCATGACCGGTTCGGTCACGCGGGTCGTGGCGCCATTGTCCATGTACACTTTCATTTATTCATCCTCCCGGGCGCTCGCGCGCCTGTAATCCTCCACCATGTCCGCCAGGGTGATGCCGTCCACCACCTGGTTGATGCCGTCCCGCAGCTTCCGCCAAACCGCCCGCGAAGGGCAGTCGCGGGACCGGGCGCAGGTTTCGCCGTCCAGGCAGTCCACCAGCTCCAGCCCGCCCTCCAGCGCCCGCAGCACGTCGCCGGCGGTGATCTCCTCCGGCCGCCGGGCCAGCGCGCATCCGCCCTGGGCGCCCCGGGCACTGGTGACCAGTCCGGCCCGCTTCAGCGCCGGGACCAGCTGCTCGAGGTACGCCTCGGGCACCCCTTCGCGCCGGGCGACGGAGCGGATGGACTGGGGCCCTTCGTCGGCGTGCAGCGCCAGATCGAACATGGCCCGCATGCCGTAGCGCCCGCGCGTGGACAGTTTCATGGCATCCTCCCGGTCGTCGCAGTAATTCCGATCTTTTTGATCGCCTTTCCGATTTATTTTATCACGTCCGCGTTCCGGCGTCAATAATTCCGACTGGTTTCATCAGGATTTAACGCGCGAAAAGGGCCGCGGCGACGCGCGGCCCGGGCGTTGGATGCATGATTGTTATCACAGATCTGTTCGCGGCGTTACCAGATATGCGGCATCAGCCGGTATTTGACCTTCTTCATGTAGTCCGCATAGCCCGGCAGGCCCCGCGCCAGCACGACCTCTTCATTTAGGATGCGGCGGACGATCAGCGCCGGGTAGGCCAGCATGGGGATCAGCGACAGCGGCGATCCCAGCACCAGCAGCATCGACAGGAACAGCACCAGCGTGACGGCGTACATCGGGTGCCGCACGACGCCGTACAGCCCGGTATCCACCACCTTCTGCCCCTCCTGCACCTCCACGGTCCGGGAGAGGTACTCGTTCTCCCGCAGCACCTCGGCATACAGCGCGTAGGCCGTGATGAACAGCGCCGCGCCCAGGATCACCAGCCACGTCGGGCAGACGACCCAGCGAAACCGCCAGTTCAGCCCGGCCAGCACGAACGCGGCCGTGAACATCAGCGCGCTGCCGGCGATCACCGCCTTCTGGGCGTCCTCGCCCTCCCTGGCGTTCAGCCGGCGTTCCAGCAGCGCCGGGTTTTTCGCCATCATCACCAGGCCCGCGGCGAACATCGGCACAAACAGCAGACCCATGAACAGCCAGCCCCAGCGATATGCGAATCCGCCCGCGGGAATGAACAGCAGCGCGCCCACGATCAGCACACCGGCAAAGAACCGGGTCAGCGCCCGGACGAACAGCTTCTTGTCCATATCACATCACGTACCAGATCTTGTCGATGGTGTTGATCTTGTCTTCCTGGGTCTCGCCGCGGATGATGGATTCCACCAGCGGTATGGCGTGCCCGCCGTTCCGGGCGATCGTATCGGCGCAGTAGAAGGTGTCGGTATCCTCGTCGTAGCCAAACAGCCAGATCGCGTGGGGCATGCCGGTATCGTAGATCACCACGCCCTCCTCGTGCTCCTGCAGGCACATGATCAGATAGGCTTTTTTATCCTTGATGGTGCGGATCTCCGGCGAGCAGCGCACGGAAACCTGGCCGATATCAAAGCTCTGGCTCAGTCCGTACTGCTTCGTCCAGGCAAAACGCCCCACGCCGGTGTCCGTCACCTGTTCATAGGGGCTGCCCCGCTGGCAGGAATAGTTGCGCAGCATCATCGTGGCCGCGATCAGCGTGCAGGTATGGGCCACGGACTGCGTCAAAAACACGTCGTCCGCGGGATGGGAACCGTAATACATCCCCTCCGCGCCGCCGAGCGGCGCAAGCATCAGGACCACCGCGAGCACCGCGGCGGCCAGTTTCGTCAGTAAACGCATAGTAACCTCCCCCAGCAATAGCTGTGCCATTCCAGCATATCCCTGCGCGGCGCCCAATGCAAAGACATTCCCGCGAACAAACCGCGAAAACAATCGTGCATCTGGTGACAGAACTTAGTTTTGAAATACTTTGGTTACAGCACTGGGGCAGCGGTGTGAAATTGTATCAATTGTGTTGCAAAATGCCGATTTCCCGCCGGCCCGCCGGACAGGATCGAAAAAAGACTTGAGAATTTGCCGCGATGCGCTTATAATATGAAAAGCATATATGCGCCAAGGAGTGATACCCATGAGACAGAGCGGCATCCTGCTGCATATCACCTCGCTGCCCTCCCGCGGCGGCATCGGCACGCTGGGACAGGCGGCCTATGATTTCATCGATTTCGTCAAGGCCTCGGGCATGTCCATCTGGCAGATGCTGCCCATCGGCCCCACCGGCTACGCGGAATCGCCCTACCAGAGCGCATCCACCTATGCCGGCAACCCGCTGATGATCGATTTCGACATGCTGGAGGCCGAAGGCGTGCTGCCCGCGGGCAGCTACCAGCCGCTGGACATCCTGCCTAACGTGGATTTCGAGGCCGTGAAGGCGCAAAAGACCGCGCTGCTGCGCAAGGCCTTCGAAACCTCGTTCGAATCGCTGTCCGCCGAGATCGCGGAATTTGAACGCGGCCACGCCTGGGTGCGGGATTACGCGCTGTTCCGGGCGATCAAGGCCCATTTCGGCGAAGTATCGTGGATGGAATGGCCGGACGGGGATATCCGCCTGCGCAAGCCGAAGGCCGTGGCGAAGTACGAAAAGGCCCTGGCCGGGGACATCGATTATTATATCTTCGAACAGTATCTGTTCTTCGACCAGTGGACGCGGCTGCACGATTACGCCCGGATGAACGGCATCCGGCTGATGGGCGACATGCCGATCTACGTGGCCGAGGATTCCGCCGACGTGTGGCTGAACCCGGATATGTTTGAGCTGGACGAGGACTGCCGGCCCATTCGCATCGCAGGCGTGCCGCCGGATTATTTCCAGAAGGACGGCCAGCGCTGGGGCAACCCGCTGTACGCCTGGAAGAAGCATGCCGAAACCGGCTACGCCTGGTGGATCGGCCGGCTGCGCGCACTGAGCGAGATGTTCGACATGCTGCGCATCGACCACTTCATCGGCTTCGCCAACTACTACGCCATCCCCGCGACCGAGCCCACCGCCCGCAACGGCAAATACGAGCTCGGCCCCGGCCGAAAGCTGTTCGCCCGCATCCAGAAGGCGCTGCCGGGCCTGAACATCGTGGCCGAGGACCTGGGCGTGGTCAGCCCGCGTGTGCGCAAGCTGCTGGCCTACTGCGGCTACCCGGGCATGAAGGTGATGCAGTTCGCCTATGACAGCGACGAAAACCCCGACCTGCCGGAGCACCACGTGAAGAACTGCATCGTGTACACCGGCACCCACGACAACAACACCACCCAGGGCTGGTGGGACGACGCCTCCGACGAAACCAAGGCCCGCGCCCGCGCGAAGCTGGGCATGGCCCCGGACGGCGAGGACCTGCTGCCCCATATCATCCTGAAGGCCTTCGAATCCGTGGCCGACACCGCCATCGTGCCCATGCAGGACTGGCTGGGGCTGGGCACCGAGGCCCGCATGAATTTCCCCGGCACCGTGGGCGGCAACTGGCTGTGGCGCATGCAGCCCGTCGATTACGACGCCATCGCCCGCCGCATCCGCCGGCTGAACCGGCTGACCGGCCGCGGCCCGCTGAAGGCCATGACC
Organism: uncultured Eubacteriales bacterium; assembly: GCA_902764285.1. Lineage (GTDB taxonomy): Bacteria > Bacillota > Clostridia > Christensenellales > Aristaeellaceae > UBA2862. The sequence continues at coordinate 20,402 of CACWVN010000004.1, read as the reverse complement.
GGCGAGGCGCTGATCGCCCGGGCGGAGGAGATCAGCGTGTGCGACTGGCACGCGCCGCTGAAGGAAGACGATCCCATCCAGCTGCACGACGCCGTCGCCAGGGCCGCCATGATGGATATCGCGCCCCAGTGGGCGGACGACTACGCCGCGCGCCTGGAGCAGCGCCGCGCGGTCTACCTGTCCGCGGAATACCTGATGGGCCGGCTGGTGTACAACAACCTGTACAACATGGGCGTGCTGAAGGACGTAAAGGAGCGCCTGGCGCTGAAGGGCATCGATCTGGCCGACCTGGAGGACATCGAGGACGCCGCGCTGGGCAACGGCGGGCTGGGCCGGCTGGCCGCCTGCTTCCTGGACAGCGCCGCCAGCCACGATATCCCGCTGGACGGCTACGGCCTGCGCTACAAATACGGTTTGTTCAAGCAGCGCTTTGACGAAGACGGCGCGCAGATGGAAGAGCCGGACGACTGGACGGCCTTCGGCGACCCGTGGAGCGTGCGCCGGGACGATCTGACGCAGGTGGTCGTCATGAAGGGGCTGACGGTGTACGCCGTGCCCTACGACATGCCCATCATCGGCTACAACCGCAGGAGCATCGGCACGCTCAGGCTGTGGCAGTGCGAATCGGTCAGCGAATTTGATTTCGACGCCTTCAACGCCCAGGACTACGCCGCCGCGTGCCGCGACAAGAACGCCGCCGAGGACATCACCAAGGTGCTGTATCCCAACGACACGCTGAAGGCCGGCAAGCTGATGCGCCTGAGGCAGCAGTACGTGCTGGTCAGCGCGTCGCTGCAGGATATGATGACCCAGTTCCTCATCGGCCGGGGCTGCCCCGAGCTCATCGACGACGAGGCCGCCGAGGCGTTCTCCCGTTTCGCGGAATCCCACGCCGTCCAGCTGAACGACACCCATCCCGCGATGGCCGTGCCGGAGCTGGTGCGCCTGCTGATGGAAGAGGGCATTCCCTTCGGCAAGGCCTTTGACATCGCCCGCAGGACGTTCCGCTACACGAACCACACCGTGATGCGCGAGGCGCTGGAATGCTGGGATTTGAAGCTGATGAACGAGCTGTCGCCCGAGCTGGTCAGCATCATCAGGCGCATCCAGTCGAAGCTGAACCGCGATCTGAAAAAGGCAAAGGTGGAAGATCCCGCGCCCTACGCCATCATCGACGAAAACAAGCGCGTGCACATGGCAAACCTGGCGGTCTACGGTTCCAGCTTCACCAACGGCGTGGCCGCCATCCACAGCCAGATTTTGAAGGACGACGTGTTCCGGGAGTGGTACGCGCTGTACCCCGAGCGGTTCAACAACAAAACCAACGGCATCACCCAACGGCGCTGGCTGGGGCTGTGCAACCCGGAGCTGACGGAGCTGCTGAAGGACGCGCTGGGCGGCGACGGGTTCCTGACGGACCTGTTCGAGCTGGAGGGCTTGAAGCCGCTGATCGACGACGGGCTGGCCGCGCGGTTCATCGAAGTCAAAAAGGAAAAGAAGCGCCAGCTGGCCGGGATCATCCGCGAGCGCGAAGGCGTGGATATCCCCGAAGATTTCGTCTTCGACGTGCAGGTGAAGCGCCTGCACGAGTACAAGCGCCAGCTGATGAACGCGCTGTCGATTCTGGACATCTATTACCGCCTCAAGGACGGCGAATTGAAGGATTTCCCCGCCACGGCGTTCATCTTCGGCGCGAAGAGCGCGCCGGGCTATCGCCGGGCCAAGGCCGTCATCCGGTTCATCAACCGCATCGCCGCGCTGGTGAACGCCGACCCGGACGTGAACGACAGGCTGCGCGTGGTGTTCGTGCAGAACTACAACTGCTCCTACGCCGAGCACATCATCCCCGCGGCGGATATCTCCGAGCAGATCTCCCCCGCCGGCACCGAGGCCAGCGGCACCGGCAATATGAAGCTGATGCTGAACGGCGCGGTAACGCTGGGCACCCGGGACGGCGCGAACATCGAGATCTTCCAGCAGGCTGGCGAGGAAAACAACTTCCCCTTCGGCGCGACGGTGGACGAGATCAACGCCATCCGCGAGGAATACGACCCGGCGGCGATCTACGCGGCCAACCCGCATTTGAAGCGGGCCATCGACGCGCTGGAAACCTTCGAGCCCGCCCGCGAGGAGGGCGAGCCGCTGCAGGAGGGCGACCTGGCCGAGCTGAAGCAGTCGCTGCTGGAGGGCGCCAGCTGGCACCGTCCGGACCACTACTTCATCCTGAAGGATTACGATTCCTACCTGGAAGCGAAGCTGGCCGCCATCCGCGATACCCGCGATGAAACCGCCTTCGCGAAGAAGTGCCTCAACAACATCGCGGGCGCGGGTAAGTTCTCCAGCGACCGCACCATCCGCGAATACTGGGACGAGCTGTGGTCCCGGTAAGCCGGAACAAATCAAACAAGCCCTGCGCATCCAGCGCAGGGCTTTGTCCTTTGCATAAAGTTATACCTCGATTTCAAACGGGAACGCCGGCAGGCCGTTGTCCCCGTACAGGCAAACCTCGGGCCAGTTTTCCTGGGCGTAGGCCACCCGCGCGCCCGCCGGCGCGTCCAGCCGCAGCGCGCCGTCCCCGACGAGCAGCCCCGCCGCCGGGCCGCCGTTCACCGTCAGGCCGGACGGGTCGCCGGAAACATGGATCGGCCGGCTGAACCGAAGCACCACCGCGTCCCCGTCGCGCCCGGCGGAGACCAGCCGCGGGGCCTCGGCGGATTCCGGCGGCTCCAGCCCGTAGGCCTTCTCCAGCGCCAGGGCGGCCATGCGCCGCGCCGCGGGCCGCTTGTCCCAGGGGTGGATGTCGTTGCGCTCGCCCAGGTCCAGCAGGCAGGCCAGCGCGCAGCCGGGCACCGAATCGCACACCGCCTGCTGCGCCCCGCGGATGCCCGGCCAGTCCTCCTGGGCGGGATCGGCGCCGAACCCCGGCAGCTGCGCAGCGACCACCCACAGCCCGTCGTCCCGGAACCCCTGCCGCCACCGGCGGATCAGCTGGGTAAACATCGCCGGGTACGCGCCGGGATTGCCCGAATCCGTCTCGCCCTGGTACCAGAACAGGCCGCGGGCCGTATAGGGCGTGATCCGCGCGGTCATGTTCTCCCACAGCCCGCCGGGGCGGCGCAGCATGTGCGGACCGGTCGGCGGCGGCCAGGGGAAATCGCCGGCCTTGGCGATGATCTGTTCCGCGCGGACGTTCGCGTCCGCCCGCTTCATGGCGTCGGCCACGGCGCACCAGGCGTCCACCCGGGCGCGGTATTCGGCGTCGGCGCGCTCGAACATCTCCTCGGTGATCCCCTCGACGTTCCTTTCAAATTCCGCCAGCTTCGCGCGGCCCTCCGGGAATTCCCGGAGCGCCTCGCCGGGCACCCAGCAGCAGGCCTCGGTGCCGCCCACGCAGCAGATCAGCATGCCCACGGCCACGCCCAGCCGCTCGCGCAGCATCTGCCCGGCGTAGCAGGCCACGGCGCTCACGTCGCCGCAGGCGCCGGGCGAAAGCGGCTTCCAGGCGGTGGCCCGTTCCCGCGCCAGCATGGCCTCGTCGATCTTCCCCTCCTGGTTCACGGTGTAAAAGCGCAGCAGCGCATCGTCGCCTTCGGCGACCTGCCGCGCGCCGTGCCGGTCGTTCATCAGCATGAATTCCATGTTGGACTGGCCGCCGCACAGCCACACCTCGCCCACCATCACATCCGAAAAGGCGCGCGTTTCCCCGCCGCAGGTCACCTTCAATTCGAAGGGCCCGCCGGCCTCCATCGGCGGCAGGAACGCCTCAAACCGGCCGTTCACCGGCGCGGCTTCGGCGCCCGCGCCCGCCAGCGACACCTTTACCGGGCCGTCGGCTTCGCCGAACACGGCGATGGGCTTCTGCCGCTGCAGCACCATGTGGTCCGAAAACACCGCCGCGACGTTCAGCATGCTCCATTCCCCCGTTTCATCATTCCTCGACCGCCGCCAGCCGGTAGACCAGCGACGCGGCGATGCCGTTGCCCAGCGGGCAGCACAGTCCGATCCGCATCAGTTCGTCGCCGCCGTAGACCTCGCCGGTCTCCCGCACGCGATAGCGCTTCGCGGCGTCCAGGCCCTGCAGGCGCACCATCGGCGGCATGCTGTTGGGATGGGACAGGTCGCGCACCACCGTCAGAAGCGCTTCAGCCCTGTCGGCGGAAACGGACATCCAGGCCGTCATATCGCCCTCGAACGGCGAGACGAGCCGGTAGAAATCGCCGTACAGCCGCAGCATCTGGGTCTCGCTCGCGAAGGCCACCTGGCCGCGCAGCGCCTCGCGCTCCTCCGGGGACAGCGCGCGCGGGTCCAGCTCGTAGCCGAACGTGCCGCCCAGCGCCACGGCGAACCGGGTCTCCAGCGGCGTGACCACACCGGTCTGGTGGTTCGGCACGGCGCTGACGTGGGCGCCGATCGTGGACGGCGGGAACAGCATCGACGTGCCGTACTGGATGCGGCAGCGGCGCAGCGCGTCGGTATCGTCGGAGCACCAGTACTGGGGCACGTAGTACAGCAGGCCCGCGTCAAACCGCCCGCCGCCGGACGAGCAGCCCTCGAACAGCACGTCCGGGAACGCCCGCACCAGCCGCTCCATCACGGCGTACAGGCCCAGCATGTACCGGTGGGGCACCTCGCCCTGCCGCTCGGGCGGCAGCACCGCCGAGCCGATGTTGCTGAAATTGCGGTTCATGTCCCACTTCAGGTAGGAAGCGCCGCTGTCGCGCAGCGTGCGCGACACGGATTCCACCACGAAATCCTGCACGTCCGCGCGGCCCATGTCCAGGATCAGCTGGTGGCGGCCGGTGATGTCCTCGCGGCCCGGGATGCGCAGGCACCAGTCCGGATGCGCGCGGTAGAGCTCGCTCTCCGGGGAGATCATCTCCGGCTCCATCCAGATGCCGAACTGTAGGCCCAGTGCCCGCACGCGGTCGCCCAGACGGCCCAGCCCGCCGGGCAGCTTGCGCGCGTCCACGTCCCAGTCGCCCAGCGACGTGGTGTCGTCGTCGCGGCGGCCGAACCAGCCGTCGTCCATCACGAACAGCTCCGCGCCCATCTCCGCAGCGGCGGCGGCGATGGATACCAGTTTCTCCTCGTCGAAATCGAAATAGGCGGCCTCCCAGCTGTTCAGCAGGATCGGCCGGGGCCGGTTCATCCAGCGCCGGGGCAGCAGGTGGTTCTGCCACAGCCGGTGGAACCCGCGGCTCATGCCGCCGATGCCCGCGTCGGAGAACACCAGCGCAGCCTCCGGCGTCTGGAGCGCCTCGCCGGGCAGCAGCTGCCACGCGAAGTCCCGGTCGTTGATGCCGATCTGCGCCCGCGCCGCGCCGTACTGGGTGGCGGCGACGGTGGCGGTGAAGTTGCCGCTGTAGATCAGCGCCGCGCCGACGACCTCGCCGGCGGATTCGGTGCCCTGCGGGCGGGCCAGCGCCAGGAACGGCGAGGCCTGCAGGCTGCTGGCGCCGTTGCGGCTGGATACGCCCTGTTCGCCGGGGACCAGCGCCCGGCGGTAGACGCTGCGCTCCCGGGCCCAGCCGCCGGACAGCGTGATCAGCTGCCAGTCGTCGTCCGGCAGGTCCAGGCACAGGCTGAACGCCCGCGTCACCGTCAGCGGCGCTTCGCCGCCGTTCACCAGCCGCGCGCTGCGCACCACGGCGGGGCAGTCGTCGTAGATCGCGTAATTCAGTTCCACCTTAAGGCCGGTGTGCGCGTCCTTCAGCGTCAGCCGCAGCGCCGCGCAATCATCGCCGAACGTGGCGGGCAGGCCCTCCAGCGCGGGCTTGGTCTCCAATATCTCCGCGGTCTCCAGCCGCAGGTCCACGGCCGTGGTGCCGTCGGCGGCGCGCACCGTCAGCGCGCCTTCGCGCATATCGCCCAGCCCGAAGGACGGGTATTCCCGGGGCAGCTTGTCCAGCGCCATCTCCTGCACCGAAAAGGTGCCGTCCGCCGGCATGCCGGCGTGGGCCAGCAGGTTCGCCGCGTTCACGCGCGCCAGCCGCGGCCCGGCGTACAGGTGCGCCAGCACGCCGCCGGGCATCTCGCGCATCACGTAGCTGATGGCATCGTTGCGAAGGTGAAAAAGGCCGTCCTCCCGAATGATTTCCGCCATGAGTATTCGCTCCTTTGTGGAATGGTTGTTCCGGCGCCGCACGCCGCAAAACGCCACATCCATTGTAACGGATGCGGCGGATTCAATCAAGGGTTTTCCCGGCAAAAACGCAAATTATGTGGCGCAGAGCCAGCCCTCCTGGGATTCGTCCAGGAAGGCGCGGACCTCGGCCCGGAATCCGGCGTCGATCTCGGACAGCCGGCCCTCTCCGGCCACCAGCGGGTCGATGTACCGCTTCTTGGCGCGGATCACCCGCCTTTCGGATTCGGGCGCCTCGGCGGGATCGCTGACCATGCGGCTGTAGCCGCAATAACGCCGCCACTGGGCGCGGATCTGCGGGTCGGCCTCGAAGCGGGCGATGACCCGCGGCTCGGTGGTATACAGATCTTCCTCGCCGATCGCGCCGCGCTCCAGCGCCTCTCCCACCAGCTCGGACAGCCGCTGCATGGCGTAGCGGTCCTCGCCGGACACGCAGATGCGCGCGCACCGCAAGGCGTCCCGCGCAAACGCCCGGGCGACATCCCCGCGGACAAAGGCCAGCTCCGGCGCGCCGTCCTCCGCCCGAGCCACCGTCAGGCCGCCGTACCAGCGCGCCAGCTCCTCGATCGCCCGGATCCCGTAGTTTTCCAGGTTGCCCAGCGTGTATTCCAGCCGGTCGGCGGACAGCCGCGGCGAATCGTTGTCGGCGATGGGATAGCGGTGGTAGTCCTTCACGTCGTCCACCGCCAGCCCCTGCGCCGCCAGCAGCCGCTCGATCTCCGCGGATTCCCGCAGGATCCGCTCGGTGCCGTCCTCGGTGGCCTCCTGGACCAGGTAATCGCCCCGCAGGAAATCGATCACATGGGCGAACACCGGCGTGGCGACGTCGTGGAACAGCGCCGCCAGCGCCTGCGCCCGGTCGCCGGTGAAATGCCAGGTGATCAGCGCCGCGCCCAGGCTGTGGCGGAACCGGGAATAGGGCCGCAATCCCGCAAACCGGCGAAAGGCCGTGTATTCGCAGCCGCAGTTCATGCCCACGCCCGTCAGCCGCCGCATGGGCGCCGTTTCGCAGAACGGCCCGAGGAAATCCGGGATCTCCGGGTGATAGACCGCCAGTAGCGGCGCCTGCGCGGTCACGGCACCAGCACGCGGGTGATCTCGCCCACGTACATCTCGTGCAGGTCGCGCTCGGGATAATTGGCGTCCAGCAGCCCCGGCTCCACAAAGCCCTCCGCCGCCAGCGGCGCCTGATACAGCTTCCGGCACACCAGCACCAGCTTCGCGCCGTCCAGGTATACGGTGCCGCCGTCGAACACCGGCGAAAGCCCGGCCTCGGCGCACTTGTCGCCGTCGCGGCCGGAACGGGAGCCGATGGCCGCCAGCGCCTTGCGGCGCTCCGGGCCGAACAGGCTCAGCGTGAACTGGCCCTCCCGGTCCATAAATTCCTTGGTATAGCGGCTGGGCCGCACGTAGACCACCGCAGTGGGCAGGCTGCCGGGCCGGCCGGGGCGGCCCCAGATCGCGCCGAGATGGCCCCAGGCCACGGTCATGGCGTTCCAGCCGCCTTCGTTTCCCGCCGCCAGCGCCAGCCATTCGTCGCCGAACATCGTCATCGGGTTGATCCGCAAGTCTCCGTAAGCTATTTCGCGCATCGCAATCCGCTCCTCTCCGCGGCCCGCGGGCCCGGTTTTGGCTCCATCATATCACGCGCGGCGGAATTATTCAAGCGCCGTTCCTGCCGCTTGCAACGCGGCGTAAAATTTGGTATAATACATTCAGGTAATATGCTAACGAGGAGGAATAATCATGGCAGGTTTGATGGACGGACTCAACAAGGCGGTCTCCAAGCTGACGCATCTCGGCTCCAAGGCCGTGGACGGCGCGAAGGATTTGCTGGACAAGACCGATATCGATGAAAAGATCGTGGACGCCGCCAAGGGCATCAAGGACAAGGCCCAGGCCGTGCTGGACAAGACCGACATCGACGAGAAGATCGTGGACGCCGCCAAGGGCATCAAGGATAAGGCCAAGGCCATGCTGGACAAGACCGACATCGACGAAAAGATCGTCGACGCCGCCAAGGGCATCAAGGACAAGGCCCAGCAGGCGCTGGGCAAGGCCGGCGAAACCGCCGACGCCGCGCAGGACGTGCGCGCGCAGATCGACCAGGAGGTCAAGGCGCAGGTCAGCGAAATCCGCGCCGCCGCGGCCACCGGCACCGATTCCATCCACGATTTCATCCAGAATAAATACGCCGATACGCTCAAGCCCAAGGCCGAGGAAGCGCCGGCCGCGCCCCTGCAGGACGTCGCCGATGCCGCCCACACCGCCGCCGAAAAGCTGCACGAGGCCGCCGGCCAGGTGCAGGAAGCGTTGGGCGAGAATATGAAGAACCTGTCCAATAAGGTCAAGGACGTGTACGAGCAGGTGACGGGCACCGCCTCCGAATCGGCGGAAAAGGCCGAGAACCTGCTGGACAAGGCCGCCGACGCCGTGAAGGACAAGGCCGCGGAGGTCGCCGAAGGCGCCGCGGAAGTGGCCGGCGAAATAAAGGACGCCGTGGAAGCGCCCGCGGAGAAGGCCGAGAACATCCTCGACAAGGCCGCCGACGCCGTGAAGGACAAGGCCGCGGAAGTCGCCGAAGGCGCCGCGGAAGTGGCCGGCGAGATAAAGGACGCCCTGGAGGAGCCCACCGAAGAGGAATAAGCGCCGACAAAGAAAGGGGCTTCAGTCGAATGACTGGAGCCCCTTTGGAATGATCCAAAGCCGCCCGGAGCGATGGCTCCGGGCGGCTGATTATACCCGCTGCGCGGTCCGGCGCGGGCTTACAGGCACTCCGGCGTCATGCCGGCGTCAAGCCTGCAGGACCGCGGTTTTTCTATTCCAGGGCGTGGAGCTGGGCAGCCGCGTCATCGTTGTCCGTCACGTTGAAGGCGGCCATCATGGCGTCATACACGGAACGTCCGCAATGATCGCCGTCGATGTAGATATCGATCTCGGCCTGGACGGTGGAATCGGACTCGTCCAGCACGAACTTCACGAACTTGTAGGCGGCGTTCAGGGAATTCAGCGTGGAGAGCACGTGATTCTTGCCGGCGGTCGTGGTGACGATGTTCCAGATGCGCAGGCTGACTTCCTCGCAATCGTTCTTGAAGAACAGGTTGCAGTCCAGCGAGGGATAGTTGTCCAGCGTGTAGCCGACTCTGACGATCTCGCGGTCGCCGTCATCGGTCATGCCGGCGTAGGTGTACTTGATCCCCTTCGAATCGAGGAAATCGAGGAAGTTCTGGGTGGAGCGCAGCTGGGCCTTCTCGGCGACGGCGGTGCTTCCGAGGACCATGGCGAGCATGAGCGCGAAAGCGAAGCAGACGACTACGGTCTTTTTGAGGTTGAAGTTACGCATGGTGTTCACTCCTATTCTTCAATGTGTTCGTTCAATGCGACGGGTTGCCGATCGGTTGTCCATTTTTGACAGGATAGAATCCTGCGGGATACTGTCTCAATTCGCCGGTTCGGACGAAACGCAGAACTGCGAACCGCTTTCCTCCTTTCCGCCGTAATACGGACCGAGATACCAGAACACGGTTCTCGCTTGATAAACAGGGCGCAGCCCTGCATAATTCCGAAAAAGCCCCAGACAAACATGCTGAGGCTAAACTGGTGCGGCCGACGGGACTTGAACCCGTACGGTCTCCCACACGCCCCTCAAACGTGCGCGTATGCCTATTCCGCCACGGCCGCATAACCATTGTCATTATACACACGGGAGTGCGGAATGTCAAGCACAATTTCCGCCCAGGCCGGCCCCGAAAGGGAAGCGCGGCGTCAGGGTTCGGCCACGGCAAAGCCCCGGCTCTGCGCATATTTGACGGCGACGGGATTGTCGGTGTACACCGTCAGCGTCTGATCGTAAAGCTTTGGGATCGCGTCCCTTTCAATGGCCTCGACGCTCCCGGGCAGGCGGATGCGCCGGAGCGTTTTCTCCCAGTTCTCGAAGCATCTCTCTTCCAGCGTTCGGACGCCCTCTTCCACGATGATCTCCTCATGCCCGAGTGAATACTCCGTGTTGTAGCGGTGTTCATACAGGTTCACGGCGCTGACCGGCAGGCCGCACCATTCGCCCGGCACGGTGAACGCGCCCGTCCTGTCCCCGCTGCCCTCCGGCCAGCCGGTCAGACGCAGGCTGCCGTCCGGCAGGTATTCGCACTGGAACCACCAGCCGCCATCCGCTTTCAGGCCGGCATCCCCGGCCAGCTTCCGGGTCTTTTCATCGTTGCCGTCGAAGATCACGGCATTATCGCTGCCCTCGAAGGCGTCCTTCGCCAGCTTTTTCAGACCCGTAACGCCGACGACCTGCAGCGCCGGGCAGTTCGCGAAGGCCCGCTCGCCGATGTTTTCCGCCCACGTCGCCGTCACCTGCCGCAGCGCGGCGCAGTTTTCAAAGGCGCCCGCCCCGATCTTCTCGATGCCTCTGAGATCGGCGATCACCAGCCCAGTGCAGCCCTTGAAGGCGCCCTCGGGCACGGTCATACGGTCGTTGCCGATGGCCAGTCCCTTGTTTGTCGCCACGGAGCGCAGGGCGGCGCAGCCCTCAAAGCAGTACTTCTCCAAGTGCGCGGCGGGCACTTCGGTCTCCATCCGCGCGCAGCCCGCGAAGGCCCGCTCGCCGATGGACTTTATGCTGTTTCCCCTGGGAAACTCCATCACGCGCAGCGCGGCGCAGTTTTCAAAGGCGCGGTCGCCGATCACGAGTTTGGTGGAATCGCTGCGCTCCACGCCCGGGTCGCCAGGATACCTCTCGGCCGACGATTTGCCCTCGTCGAACGCCAGCCGCACCGATTCCAGCGCGGCGCAGCCCGCGAACGCCTCCGTGCCGATGCTCTGGATGTCGGGCGACAGCGTCGCCGACTTCAGCGCGCCGCAGCCGGAGAAGGCCCGGCTGCCGACGCCGCCGTAGGCTCCGGGCAGTTCGATATGCGTCAGCGCGGCGCAGCCCATGAAGGCCCGGCTGCCGACGCCCGAGGTGCTTTTCGGCAGGGACAGGTCCCGGAGCGCGGCGCAGCCGGAAAAGGCTTCGTCGCCGATCTTCAGCCCCTGCCACCGCAATTCTTCCGCCGGCTCCTCGCCGCCCTCGAAGCGCACCGTCTCCAGCGAGGCGCAGTCCTTGAAGGCCTTGTCGTCGAGTCTCCGCAGCGAATACGGCAGCACGACCTCGCGCACGGCGGTTCCCCCGAAGCCCCGCACGCTCTCCAGCGGCAGGCCCTCCACCTCGGCAGGCAGCTTCAGGACCTCCGGCACGTCCGCGCCCTTGGCGAAGCCCACGGCTGCGGCGGATTTCTCGCCCAGCGAATAGCGCACGCCGTTCAGCGTATAGCTGTCGTCCGGCTTGGTGGTGAACAGCGTCAGGCCGATGACGACGCCGATGATCAGCGGCATCAGCGGCACGGGAATCGGCAGCCCCGTGGGCGTGACGGCGATCGCGCGCCCTTCCTTGGTGGCGACCATGACGATCGTGATCAGCAGCCCGATGGCGATGGCCGCGATGCCGCCGATGATGCTCGGCAGCTTCGATCCCGTCACGCGCACGCCCTCGCCCGCCTCGGCCAGCGCAAACGTCATGCCGAAGAGCTGCAGTGCCGCCGGCAGGCAGTATTTCAGCTTCTTCATCGCACGTCCGCCTCTCCCTGGTTTTGCCTGGATTATACCATGATTGTCGACGTGCTGCCCTTCGGGGCCCGCCGACCCGGAAAACGTTCCGTTTTCCTAATCATTATACCACAAACGGAGCGCCAAAAGGGATGCAGACAGCATACTTTTGGCGCTCCGCGCGCGATTTTTTGTTATTCTTCAGATGGTTCCTCAATCGTCGTCCGGGTGCGGCTGAGGATCGAACCGGGCAGGCTGTCCGCGGCCGCGCGGGCCTTTGCTTCGTCCCCAAACGCGCCCACGACGGTGGAACCGCTGCCCGTCATGAAGGCCGCGCCCGCGCCCAGCCGGCGCAGCGCATCCATCGCCGCGCCGATTTCCGGCATCAGCGAAACCGCCGGGGCCGTCAGCGCGTTGGCGCACAGTTCGTCCACGGCGGCCAGATCGCGCCGGAGCACCGCGTCCGCCAGCGCCGGCACGTCCAGCCGCACGGCGGGATAGCCGCCCTCGTCCCACAGCCGGAACACCGCCGCGGTGGACAGCCCGCCGCCCGGGCGCACCAGCACCAGCGGGATCTCCGGCGCGCCGGGAACGGGATCGACCGCCTCGCCGATGCCACGCACCCGCGCCAGCCCGCCCGCCAGGCAGAAGGGCACGTCCGCGCCCAGCCTCGCGCCGATCGCCATCAGCTTTTCGTCCGGCAGGTCCAGTTGCCACATCCGGTTCAGCGCCCGCAGCGCCGCGGCGCAGTCGGCGCTGCCGCCGCCCAGGCCGCCGCCCTCGGGAACGCGCTTGGTCAATTCGATGTGCGCGCCGAAGTTCGTCCCCGCACAGGCGTTCAGGGCGTTCGCCGCCCGGATGACCAGGTTCTGCTCCGGTTCGGCCGGCGCCATGCCGTCCACCGACAGCGACAGCGCGCCGGCGGGCTCAAAGGCGATCTCATCGCACAGGTCGATGCTCTGCATCAGCATGTCCAGCAGGTGATAGCCGTCCGCGCGGCGGCCGGTGATGTTCAGCGCCCAGTTGATCTTGGCGCGGGCGTGTACGGTTCGCATATCGGAATCTCCTCTGACTTCGGACACTCACTGGAGCGAAGCGTAGTAGCTTTCGCCGCCGTCCAGGCTATGCTCGTTGTTGTACACGTCCGTGTAGTCGGGATTCGGGATGAGGGCGGCGGTTCCGCTGCGGCCCCTGCCGTTGTTGATGACCACGGAATCATAGCTGGCGTGGATGCCGAACATCTCCTGCTCGCCAAACCAGAGATCGTCGTTCGCCCGACTCCTTGACACCGAAGCCCAATAGTCCCCTCCGGCGACGACGCCGAAGCTAAACCGCGTGTGCGGCCGCAGGAAGACAAAAACTCTGGCTTTCAACGACCGGTTGAGGCAGAAGACCAGGTTGGCCGAGCCCTTGTTCTCCACGGTGATGGCGGCGATGTCGGAGCCTCTGCCCTCGCGCACGATGCCGTCGTCCCGAAAGATGCCGGTGACGGGAAGCGGCTCCACACAGCTTTCCATCAGCGCCTGCAGCTCGTCCGTCCAGAGCGCTTCCGCTTTCGATTTCAGCTGCGCCAGCGCGTAATACGGGATGCTGCGCCTGCCATCATCGATCTGACCCCGGCATTCCTCGGCGACCTTCGCCATGTACCTCTGTGCGATGGCAGCCGCCGCCTCGTCGTCCGCCATATCGGCGAGCGTCGCGATCACCGCGGGGTATTTCAGGTTTCCCGCGTCCGATTCCTCGTAGAGCAGGAAGTCCTCCGTCTCCAGGCGGCCGAACATGGCGTTCGCCCGTTCGAAATCACCGATCTTCGCGGCGTGGACGAGCGTATCGGCCACGTCGCCGGCGGCCTCCATGGCGTCGACGGCCGCGCGCATGCCCGCCTCGTCGCCGAGCCTGTCGCACGCGTCGAAGGCCTGCGCGTATGCCTGGTTCTCCATCATGGCGTCGATGGCCGCGCGCATGCCCGCCTCGTCGTCCATACCCTCAAAGGCCTTGAAGGCCTGTTCGAACCTGCCTTTTTCGAGGAGGTCCAGCGCGTCCTGGCGCTCCTTGGCCGCCTTGTATTCCGCCTCCATGGCGTCGATATCCTCGATCGTCAGCCGGTCGACATAGGAACGATAGTGCCGGATGGTGTCCAGCGACTTCCTGGCCGCATCCATGTCGCCCGCCTTCAGGGCCGCCCGGAAGGCCTGCTCATCGGCGATCTGGTCGTAGACCAGGCAGAGGTGCGAATCGCCAACGTTTTCGTCGCGCAACATCTGGACGGCCTCCGCGGCGTTGCCCTGATCGGCCATCTCCGCGGCGCGGGCTTCGACGATCTCCGCGTAGAGCGTGCCGACCGACTCCCGGGCGCATTCCCTGATGTCGTCGTCTCTGATGTCAATATAGCGGTATTCCCGCAGACATTCCTGTGCCTCCTCCAGCTTTCCGGATTCCTTCAGCGACAAGGCCTCCGCCCGGGCGGATTCGACGGCCACCATGGCGCTGCAGTCCGCGAACAGCGCCTTTGACCGCTTGTAATCGCCCAGCTGCTCATACAGTTCGGCGGCCTCCGCATACTGGCCGTCCCTGCACAGGCTCCACGCCCGGGCATAGGTTTCGCTTCGCACATTCTCCCGATGCGTGGAGACGGCGATCCAGGCGACGAGGCCCGCGACGATCAAAAGCACGACGAAAAGACCGATGGGTTTCTTCCTGGTCATGGAACTTCCTCCTCGGCTGGTCCTGGTCGAATGCGTATCCGGATTATCCGCTGATCGGCTGGAAATCGCTGCCGATGATCTCCACGATCTCCCTGTAGCTCTCCACCATGCGCTTGTAGTTGGATTTGTTCATGCCGCTGGGCCGCTGATCCAGATAGCGGCCGGAGGGCAGCACCGTGATCGCGCCGTCCTGCTTCCAGGTATAGGTGGGGATATAGCCCACGTTGTCGCAGGTGAAGGTGCCGTCCGGGTTTTCGTTGATGGTGAAATCCACCACGATGCCGTTATCGGTGTACTGGGTGACGTGATCGCTGATGAAATTGCCCAGGGAGAACATCGTGAACACCTTGCGCTCGCGGCCGTCGGGATCGGTGACCGTCTGGAAGCCCATGGGCTGCACCACGTGGGAATGGCTGCCGAGGATGATGTCCGCCCCGGCCTTCGCCAGCCTGCGGGCGTATTTCTTCTGCGTGCTGTCGGGCGTGCGCCGGTATTCATCGCCCCAGTGCGGGAAGGCGATGACCACTTCGGCCCCGGCGTCGCGCAGGCGCTGGATATCGCCCTCGATGTCGGCCTTGTACAGGTACGGCACGCCGTATTTCACGCCCTCCGGGTCGCACACCCGCTCCTGGGTGTTGGTGGTGTGGGTATAGGCCACGAAGCCGAATTTGATGCCGCCGATCTCGTAGATCACGGGGCTGTTGCGCTCCTCCGGGGTGCGATAGGCGCCCACGTGGTCAAAGCCGTACTGCTCCACCCAGTTCACGGTGTTCTTCATGCCGTCGAACCAGCGGTCCAGCATGTGGTTGTTGGCCAGCGTGAGAAAATCGATGCCGTCGTCCTTCAGCGTCTGCAGCACCACGTCCGGGCAGTTGAACAGCGGGTATCCGGAATAGGCCTTCTTGCCGTACCGCCCTACGGTGCCCTCCATGTTGCCCATGGTGTAATCGGCGTTTTGAAGCACGTCGGCGATCAGTGCGAACTGGTTGTGGAAATCGTAGCCGCTGTTCTTGGCGTACACCAGCTGCGACTGGCACATCATGATATCGCCCACCACGCGCATGCGCACCGATCTCAGCGCGCCGTCGGGCCGCTGGACGGTTTCCACCGCGGGTGCGGGCGTGACCAGCGGCTCGGAAACGACGGTTTCATCAAGGGCGTCGTCGCCTTCCTCGTCGGGCAGCTGATCCACAGCTTCAGACGGCTGATCCGCCGCATCCTCCGCTTCAGGGACCGCCGGCTCTTCCTGCGGCGCGTCCTCCGCGGCGGGCAGGGCTTCCACCGTCGCCTGCGGAGCCGCCGCATCCGCGACCACCGCCGCAGCGGGATCGGGCGCGCCCTTGGGCCGCAGGATCAGGATCACCGCCGCGATGACAGCCACCGCCAGGCAGGCGATAATCGCGAAGGCGATGCGGTTCTGCCGCTGCCGCCGCCGCATGGCTTCGTAAGCCCGGCGGGACATGGGCCGGCGATAGGAACTGGGTCTTTGCTGCATTGGTATACCTCCGAATCCGATGTAGGGCCGTAATCTTTCTTATCTTATTCCGTCTCGCCGGGCGCGGGCTCTTCCACGTCGATCCGCGCCAGCAGCGCCGCGTCGGGTTCAAACCTGGGCGCGGGTTCGCCGGCGGAGCCATCCAGCATCGCGCCGCACACGGCGCAGACGCTCTCCGATTCCCCGCAGGCCGCGCCGCAGCGCGGGCAATAGCGGTCGGGCTCAGGCAGCGGCCTGGGCTGGACCTCCGCCGCGGACACGCGTTTGCCGCAGTTGGAACAGAACCGCGCACCCCGGGGCATCAGCGCCCCGCAGGCCGCGCATTTCACCGGCGCGCGCCAGTCGTCCCGCCGGGCCGACAGCGCGTCCACCCGGGCATGGGCGGCGCGGATGCGCACCACCAGGTCGTCCGCGGCGGCGCGGTCGCCCTCGCCCAGCCGCAGCACATAGCACGCCCGGCCGTAATCGGCGAACAGCCGTTCCAGCTCGGCGGTGGCTTCGCGCAGCTCGTCGCTGATCCGCGCCTGTTCCGCGCTCTCCCGGTTCTTTTCAGACACGGAGCGGGCGGCGCTGGAAAAGCGCTTGCTGAATCCGCTCAGAAAATCCATGGGCCGCACCTCCGTCACGACACAATTAACCTATGATATATCATCATAACCCCATCTTTGTTAGAAATCAAGCCCATCCGCCGCATTATTTGGCGGCAAATTGCATGTTTGCCCGCCTTCCCGGGGAAAACTGGCCCCAGGAACGCTTTTTCGGAGGGATGGATGTGTTTACCCTTTTCTTCCGCGGCGCGCTGCTGTACATCGCGATGATCGTCACCATGCGCGGGCTGGGCAAGCGCCAACTGGGCGAATTTGAACCCTACGAGCTGGCGATGACCATCCTGCTGGCCGATCTGATCTCCGCGCCCATGGAGAGCGTCTCCACGCCGCTGCTGCACGGGCTGCTGCCCGTGGCGGCGATGTTCGTGGTGCACGGGCTGATCACGCTGGCGTGCCTGAAATGGGACTGGGCCCGGGCGCTGGTCAGCGGGCGGCCGTCGCTGGTGATCAGCAAGGGCGTGATCGACCAGCGCGAGCTGGACCGCCTGTGCCTGAGCCTGTCCGACCTGCTGGAGGGTCTGCGCGGCGCGGGTTTCCTGGACCCGGCGGAGGTGGGCACCGCCGTGGTGGAGGCCAACGGCAGCATTTCCGCCTTTGCCGCCGCCGCCAGCCGCCCGCCCACGACGGCCGAGATGGGCGTCGATCCCGGTTACGAGGGACTGCCGCTGGCGCTGATCATGGACGGAAAGCCCCAGGAGCGCAATATCAGCCAGTCGGGCCGCGACGCCGCGTGGCTGGACCGGCTGCTGGCGGATCGCGGGCTGCGGGCCGACGCCGTTTACCTGGCGCTGCTGGACACCCAGGGGCGCATGACGCTGCAGTTGAAGGGCGGCGGGCTGCTGCGGTTTCAGGCCGTGGACGCGGGAAAGGTGGCCTGGTGAGATGCGCAAGACGCTGATCGTAACGCTGGCGGTGCTGGCGGCTGCCGTCGCGGTATGCGCGCTGTCGATGCACGCGCTGAACGGCGCCGTGGACCGGGCCGACCGGCTGCGCAGCGCGGCCGTGCTGGCGGAGGAGGAAAACCGGATCTCCGACGCCAAGGCCGCGATGCTGGAGCTGGCGGAATTCTGGCGGCGGAAGGCCAGCCTGCTGGAAATGATGGCCAGCCACGACGCGCTGCACGAGGTGCAGTCCGCCGTGGCCGAAGCGCAGATCTGCCTGGAATGCGAGGACAGGGACGATTTCCTGCGGTGCATGGCCGTCGTAGAGGAAAACCTGAACCACATCCGGGACGAGCAGTCGCCGCGGCTGTCGAATCTCTATTGACGCGCTTGACTTCATAATATACGCCCGGTAAAATGGTCCCATACCGCTTTCGCGAAAGGGGGATGGAGCCATGCGCCGCGCGACCCGCGCGATGACGGAGGGCAGCATTCCGCGGCATCTGCTGCGCTACGCCGTCCCCGTGATCCTGGGCGACCTGTTTCAGCTGACCTACAACACCGTCGATTCCGTGATCGTGGGCAAGTACGCCGGGGCCGGCGCGCTGGCCGCGGTGGGCGTGGCCGCGCCGCTGATGAACGTGGCGATGTTCTTCGCGCGTTCCCTGCGCCGGGAATTTGCCACCGCACTGGCCATCAGCGCCGCGTTCAGCGCCGCCGTGGCGCTGGCGCTGTTCGCGCTGGCCGGGCCGCTGTTGAAGCTGTGCCGCACGCCGGAGGAGATCCTGGCCGACACCGCGCGCTATCTGCGCATCGTGGCGGCGGGCATGGTGGTGACGTCGCTGTACAACGCGCTGGCGGCGGCCTCGCGCTCCGTGGGCGACACGCTGACGCCGCTGGCCTGCCTGGTGGCGGGCTCGCTTCTGAACGTGGGGCTGGATCTGCTGTTCGTGGCGCGGTTCGCCCTCGGCGCGGCCGGCGCGGCCTGGGCCACCGTGATCGCCCAGGCGATGTCGGCGGCGCTGTGCGCGGCAATGCTGCGCCGGCGCGAGCGCATGCTGTTCGCCGTGCGGCGGGATTTCCGCGTAGACCGCGGGCTGCTAAGGCGCACGCTGCGCTTCAGCTATGCCAGCGCGCTGCAGCAGGCGGGCATCTACGTGGGCAAGCTGCTGGTGCAGTCGGCGGTGAACCCGCTGGGCGTCAGCGCCATCGCCGCCTTCAACGCCGTCAACCGCATCGACGACTACGCCATCATCCCGGAGCGGGATATCGCCAGCGGCGAAACGGTACTGGTGGCGCAAAACCACGGCGCGGGCAAGCCCGACCGCATGCGTCGGGGCTTCTGGGCGGCGCAGGCCATCGAAGCGGGCTATGGACTGGCGCTGTCCATCGCCGCCGCTGATGCGGCTGTTCGTCGATCCCGGAGAGAAAGAGGTCGTCCGGCTGGGCGCGCGATACCTGCGGCTGATGGCTTTCTTCTATATCATGCCCGGCATCACCAACGGCCTGCAGGGCTGGATGCGCGCCACGGGGCGGATGAACGTCACGATGGTCGTCACCTATTCCCAGATGCTGACGCGCGCGGCGCTCACGTTCCTGCTGATCGGCCGGATGGGCCTGGACGCCGTGCCGCTGGCCTGCGCGGCGGGCTGGACGCTGATGCTGATCTGGGAAGGCGGGCTGATGCTGAAATGGAAAGAGCGCCCCTGACGGACGTCGGGAGCGCTCTTTTTTTCGGCCTCACTCTTCCCAGAACAGGTCGTTCAGCGTCTTGCCCAGGGCCTTGCAGATGGCCACGCACAGGTTGACGGAGGGGTTGTAATCCCCCTTTTCGATGGCGCTGATGGTCTGCCGGGACACATCGCACATCGCCGCCAGCTGCTCCTGGGACAGGTCCTTCGCCGCCCGGGCCGCCTTCATCTTCAGGTTTTTCATTCCGCCGCCTCTTTCCCCGCTTTCACGGTTTTGATCAGCAGCGCTGCCAGGATCACCAGGAACGCAACGGTCATCAGCAGCGGCGACCCGAAGGACAGCGTCAGCCTGCCGTTTTCCAGCGCCTCGCCGCGAATCAGCCGCAGCGCCGACGCCAGCCCGTTGCACAGCACGACCAGCGCAAACAGCGCGATGTACCGCTTGCCCTGCCCGTCCACGGACAGGAACGCCTCGTGGCGGATGCAGTACACCGCGAATACCGTGATGCTGACCATCAGCACCGCCAGCAGCGCGAACGCCGGGGACACGATGCCCAGGCAGTCCAGCTCAAACAGCAGCATCAGCACCGCCATCAGCGCCAGCGCGGTAAAAAAGCCGATGCGGTAGCCCGTCGCGCGAATCTTCAGCTGCATCTCGTCGTAATGCTTGCTCTTGAACGCCTTGCGGCCCAGCCCCCAGGCCGCGATCATCAACCCCGCCAGCAGACCCAGCGCGAAAAATGCGTCTTTGGACATGATATTGCCTCCGTTTCACTTTACCCCGTTTCTCCGCCCGCGGCGGAACGGCCGTCTCCGCCTTCTCGGGCACGGCTATAGTATATGCCGTCGTCGTCATTTTGTCAAGTATATTTGACATAATTCTTTTGTTAATTGCATTTTGCCCTATACGATGGCGTTTTGCCGCATCCGGCGGTCAATCGGAAACCGCAGTTGACGCGCCCGCGCCGCCGCCGTATAATGATGGAGAGAAGTAGCGCGACGGCCGCGTCGGGAAAGGAGCGCCCATGACCGATACCGATTTCATGCGCGAAGCGCTGGCCGAGGCCGGGCTGGCCGCGGCGGCGGGCGAGATGCCGGTGGGCTGTGTAATCGTCCGCAACGGCGAGATCATCGCCCGCGCCCACAACGAATGCGAAGCCCGCGGCGACGCCACCGCCCACGCCGAGCTGCTGGCCATCCGGCGGGCCTCGGAGGCCGTGCGCGGCTGGCGGCTGAACGACTGCACGCTCTACGCCACGCTGGAGCCCTGCCCCATGTGCGCCGGGGCCATCGT
>CACWVN010000003.1 GCA_902764285.1 uncultured Eubacteriales bacterium | reverse complement strand
CTCTCCATCTCTACCGAAATTTTACTGCAATCTCCCCGAAAATGTGCTATACTGTCCGTAGGAAATCGAAACTACGGAGGGACGGCTATGGATCCGATCTACGTCACCGGGCACCGCAACCCCGACACCGATTCCATCGTCTCCGCCATGGCCTACGCCCAGCTGCGCAACGCGCTGGGCGACCGGGAATACGTGGCGGCGCGGCTGGGCCGCGTCAGCGACGAGACCCAGCTGGTGCTGAACCGCTTCGGCTTTGAGCCGCCGGTGCTGATCCACAACCTGCGCACGCAGGTCAGCGACCTGAACTTCGATACCCCGCCGGTGCTGAACAAGGCCGTGACGGTGGACCACGCCTGGCAGCTGCTGCACCAGGACGAAAACACCGTGGCCCTGCCGGTGGTGGAGGACGACGGCACGCTGTTCGGCATGCTGTCCACCAACACCATCGCCGCCCAGGACATGCGCTCGGTGCTGCACCCGGAGATCGATGACATCCCCGTGTTCAACCTGGTCAGCGCGCTGGAGGGCAGCATCGTGCTGGACGCCGGCGAGCCCACCAACCGCGTCAGCGGCCGCGTAACCATCGCGCTGCCGGCCAACGGCGAAGAGGCGCTGCCCCTGAACCGGAACACCTTGCTGATCTGCGGCAGCCAGCCGGACGTCATCCTGGCGGCGCTGCGGGCCGACGTGCCCTGCATCGTGGTGTGCCAGGCCGGCATCCCCGAAGAGGCGCGGCAGATCGACTGCAGCAGCCTGGTGATCTCCACGCCCCATGAGCCCTACCGCGCCGCGCGGATGATCTTCCAGTCCATCCCCATTTCCCGGGTGTGCCGCACCACGAACCTGTGCCCCGCCCGGCTGACCGACTACGTGGACGACGTGCGCGAAATGGCCCAGGACAACAAACACCGCGCCTTCCCCGTGATCGACGAGGACGGCAAAGTCGTGGGCACGCTCAGCCGCATCCACCTGCTGAAACCGCGGCGCAAGCGCGTGGTGCTGGTGGACCACAACGAGGTGGCCCAGTCCGTTCCCGGGCTGGAGCAGGCCGAGATCCTGGAGATCATCGACCACCACCGCCTGGCCGACGTGCAGACCGGCAACCCCATCTACATGCGCAACGAGCCCGTGGGCAGCACCGCCACCATCGTGGCCGGCATGTTCATGGAGCGCGGGCTGATGCCCACGATGGCCATGGCGGGACTGCTGTGCTGCGCCATCGTCTCCGACACGCTGATGTTCAAATCCCCCACCTGCACGCCCCGCGACGTGCAGACCGCCGAGCGCATGGCCAGCATTGCCCACGTCTCCGCCGAGGAGCTGGGCCGCATGATCTTCTCCGCCTCCACCGCCGACGACAAGTCCGCCGCCGACGTGGCGTTCCAGGACTACAAGGAGTTCATGATCTCCGGCCACACGCTGGGCGTGGGCCAGGTAGTGACGCTGGATTCCGAGCGCGTGCTGCGCCGGGAGGCGGAGTTCCTGGACGTCATGCGCCAGCGCATGGAGGAGAAATCCATGGACATGATGCTGTTCATGATCACCGACATGCTGCAGGAGGGCTCGCACCTGCTGTTCCTGGGCGCGTCCGACGTGATCGCCCAGGCGTTCAACGTGCGGCCCGACGGGAATCACGCCTTCCTGCCGGGCATACTCTCCCGGAAGAAGCAGATCATCCCGGCGCTGTCGGTGTTCTGGGGCTGACGCCGGGAACGCGCCGCCCGCGCCCGGAAAACGCCGGGAGATTCGACCGATCTGGAGGTTTCCATGAGCCTGATTGCGGATGCCAGGAACATACAATCCAAAGACCCCGCCGCGCGCTCGGTGCTGGAGGTCGTGCTGCTGTACCCGGGTTTTCACGTGCTGGTGCACCACCGGATCGCCCACTGGCTGTACCGGCACCGCCGGTTCTTCCTGGCGCGGCAGATCAGCCAGCGCGCCCGCCGGCGCACCGGCATCGAAATCCACCCCGGAGCCACCATCGGTCCCGGGCTGTTCATCGACCACGGCATGGGCATCGTCATCGGCGAAACCGCCGAGATCGGCGCGAACTGCACCATCTACCACCAGGTCACGCTGGGCGGCACCGGCAAGGACGCCGGCAAGCGCCACCCCACCATCGGCGACAACGTGCTGATCGGCGCGGGCGCCAGCATCCTCGGCCCCGTCACCATCGGCAGCAATTCCCGCATCGCCGCCGGCAGCGTGGTGCTGACCAGCCTGCCGCCGAACGTCACCGCCGCGGGCGTGCCCGCGCGGATCGTGCGGGAAAACGGCACGCGCGTGGTGCCCAGCGACGATCTGAACCAGCAGGACGTGCCGGACGTGATCGCCGCCCGGCTGGCCGCGCTGGAAGAGCGCCTGGCCCGCATGGAAGACGACGCCCAGTAAACCCGCAGAACAAACAGAAATCCCTTCCGAACGCCATGGTTCGGAAGGGATTTCTGCGTCCCGCGGAACGGATCGGCCCGTCAGCCGACATAGCGGCTCAGCGAACAGAGTATGGCCGAACCCACGTCGCTGACGTTCTGGTCGTTCGCGCCGAAGGGCGATACGCTCACGGTAAAGACGTAATTGGGGTTGCTGGGGTGGAAGAAAGCCACGCCGCGGTAATCCCCCTGCGCGGATTCATACGTGACGCAGGGAATGCCGTTGATGCCGATCTTCTGCACGCCGGTGTAGTTGGCCGACAGCTTGGCCTCCAGGTCGCCCAGCGTCCGCAGCTGCCCGGCTTCGTTGTAGCAGACCACCACGTCCATGCGCGCGGCGCCCACCAGGCTGTCGCGGCCGTCGTTGCCCGCGTGGTACAGCACGCCCTTGGCGGTCTCCTGGTCGTCCAGCACGTAATACACCCATTCGGAGGGCAGGTAGATCTGGAAGCCGTCCCGGAAGGGCACCCAGGTGCCCCGGAAGCCGGCGGCCGCCTCGGTGAAGGCGATGTTGCCCTCCAGCTCGTCGTCCACGGCGGAAACCGCGCCGCTGGAAGCGCTCACCTTGCCGCCGGTCTGCACGTCGGTCTCCGCGGGCGTCACCGGATCGGTGTGGAAGATGAAGCTGTAGGAATTCGCCGTGACGAACTCGACGCCCTTCTGCATCTGGTCAAATTCCCGGCGGACGGATTCGTCTTCCATGTAGGCCTGGTAATCGGTGGGATAGACCAGGAAATAATAGCCCTCCGCGCCGGGACCCAGCTCGTCATAGGAGGGCAGGTTCCTGTAATCGGTGTTCTCCGAATAGCCCACGGAGAACAGCAGGCCGCCGGAATAACCGTAGGTATACTGGTACAGCAGATAGCCCGTCGCCTGGTAGAAGGACACGTAATCGTCGCCGATTTCCATGTAATACTTGCCCATCCAGTCGGCGGGCAGGGTAACGATGACCTCGTCGAAGGTATAGCAGATGTTCCCGTCGGCATCGACATCGGCGATGTAATCCCACCGGTCGCCTTCGGCCGCCGCGACCGCCGGCAGCACGGCCAGCAGCGCGCAGACCAGCGCCAGCGCCAGAATCCTCGCGCCAAACGTCTTCCTCATGTTCTCTCCTCCTCGCGTGTTTCGCCGTATCGGCCCGCCCCGGGCCGCGTCCTGTGGTTTCAGTATACCAGCTTTCCGCCCGCCAGAATGGAAGAAAGTATGAATTGTCGATGACAAATTTTATTGCCGTTCGATCCGCGGCCCGGATCGGATCGTCTCCCGAAGGCCGCGCGCATGGAAACGGGCGCCGGCGGATCCTTCAATCCGCCGGCGCCCGCCGTCCCGCCCGGTGCCCTTCACAGGCGCCGGTCATTATTCTCCGTAGATGAACGCGCGCAGGATCTTCGCGTTCTCCTCAAAATTCGGCTGGATGCACCAGACGTCGCCCAGCATGCCGGACGTATACGTGCCGTCCGCAGGAATCCGCAGCTGGGGCATGCCGTCCACGTTCAGCTGCATGCCCACGGCGGCGAGATTCATGATCTCGTCAAAGGTCAGGTTGGTTTCCACGTATTGCAGCAGGTTCGTGATGATGCCCGCCAGCGCGAACACGTTCTCCTGCTGCAGCTGCTTGGCGATGGTGACCAGCACCTTGCGCTGGCGCTCGGTGCGCGCGTAATCGGAATCCGATTTGCGGATGCGGGCATAGGCCAGCGCCTGCTTGCCGTTCAGCAGCACGCTCGGGCCGCTGCTCGACACGAGGGAAGTGGCGAACGCGCGATCCCCCGCGTCCTCCGATTCGGCGTCGGAGGTGATCAGGGCGTTCATGGCCTTGCGCTCGGCCTCGGACACGTCGATGCGGATGCCGCCCAGCGCCTCCACGATATCCACCAGGCAGCGCATGTTCACCAGCACGTAGTATTCGATGTTCAGATCGAAGTATTCGTTGATGGTGCGCATCGTCAGCTGCGGGCCGCCGTACACGCACGCCGCGTTCAGCTTCGCGCCGCTGTGCCCGGGCAGGGAAACCCAGGTGTCCCGCATGATCGAAGACAGCTTGGCTTCGCCGGTTTTGGCGTTGACGGACAGTATGATCATGGTATCGGTACGGCTGTACTTGCTGGTGCCGCGGTTGTCGGTGCCCAGCAGCAGGATGTTCTGCCAGTCCTCGGGCAGTCCCTCGGTGATGGCATAATCGTCCACCTGGATCAGCTCGTCCACCACGATTTCATCCTCTTGATCCCAGGCGTCGTACACATAGCTCTCGTCGATCTGGGGATACGCCTCGGCAGACGCTTCTTCCGCGGGCTGCTCCTCGGCGGGCTGCTCCTCGGCGGGCTGTTCCTCGGCGGGCTGTTCCTCGGCGGGCTGCTCCTCGGCGGGCGCGCCGCCCAGGAAAGCGCTCAGCAAATCGCCTATCACGTCCGGTTCCTCCGCCGCCGCGCCGACCACAGCGCTCAGCGCCAGGCACAGCGCGATCGCCAGCGCCATCCATTTCTTTACAATCATCTGCACTCCTCCGGTGAATCATCAAAACATATATCGTATTGGTGCCCATAATTGTATCAGCCGCGATGGTTAAAATCAACCGCATATCCAAAAAACAACAACAAATCAACCCGACATCGACGAAAAATGCCTGATTTTGGCACATGCACGCAGGATTTCGGCCCATCCGGGCAGAATAGAAAACCCAACATTTCCATCATCAGGGGATTATTGCCCATGAACGTCTACGATTTTGACAACACCATCCTCCGCGGCGACAGCACCGCGCGGTTTTTCGCCTGGTGCCTGCGGCACCGTCCCCGCATGTGGCGCGACGCGCCGGCCCAGGCGTGGAACGGCCTGCTGTTCGTGCTGCGCCTCCGGCCGAAGCAGGTCTTCAAGCAGCGCATGCTGCATTTCGTCACGCTGATCGGCGACGTGGACGCCGCCGTGGACGCCTTCTGGAAGGAAAACCTGCCCCGGGTGAAGGCCTGGTACCCGGCGCAGCGCCGCGACGACGACGTGGTGATCTCCGCCTCGCCGGAATTCCTGATCCGCCCGGCCTGCGAAAAGCTGGGCATTCGCACCGTCATCGGCTCGCCGGTGGACAAGCGCAGCGGCCTGTTCCTGGGCCCGAACTGCCACGGCGCGGAAAAGGTCAATCGCTTCCGGGCCCGATTCCCCGGCGACGAAATCGACCGCTTCTATTCCGACTCCCGCTCCGACGCGCCGCTGGCCGCCCTGTCAAAGGAGGCCTTCCTGGTGAAGGGCGACCGCGTCCTGCCCTGGTGAATCGCCCCATTGTTCGCCTTTTGGCTTCTGCGCGCCGCGAAACGCGGCGCGTTTTGTCGCATCATCCCGAAATCTGCCCGTAAACACGAACTTTCCCGTTGAAAATGCCGACAATTTACAAATACAGCGCCGGGATGTAACTTTGCTTGTGTATGATAATGATGAAGCCCCGCCGGGGCTAATACAAAGAAGGGGACATTTACCATGAAGAAAATCGTTTCCATGTTCCTGGTTCTGGCAATGCTGCTCTGCGCCGCCGCGTTCGCGGAGGGCGTGGCTCCCGAAGACATCAAGATGGGCCTGATCTGCATCGGCGACGAGAACAGCGGCTATGACGTGAACTTCATCGACGCCGCCAAGAAGGCGCTGGCCAGCCTGGGTCTGAGCGAAGACCAGCTGATCATCAAGTTCAACGCCGGTGACGGCGAGGGCGCCGAGGACGCCGCCGTGGAGCTGGCCGAGAGCGGCTGCAACTACATCTTCGCCGATTCCTTCGGCCATGAGGATTACGTGATCCAGGTCGCCGCGGATTACCCGGATATCCAGTTCTCCCATGCCACCGGCTTCAAGGCCGCCGGCAGCGGCCTGCCGAACATGCACAACGCGTTCGCCAGCATCTACGAAGCCCGCTACGTGGCCGGCATCGTGGCCGGCATGAAGCTGAACGAGATGATCGACCAAGGCAAGATCACCCCCGAACAGGCCAAGATCGGCTATGTGGGCGCGTTCCCCTTCGCCGAGGTCATCAGCGGCTTCACCTCCTTCTTCCTGGGCGCCCGCTCCGTGTGCCCCACCGCCACCATGGCCGTGCAGTACATCAACAGCTGGGGCGACCCCGCCATGGAAAAGGAAGCCGCCGAGGCGCTGATCGGCAACTACAACTGCGTGCTGATCAGCCAGCATGCCGACACCACCGGCGAATCCATCGCCTGTGAGGCCGCCGGCGTTCCCTGCGTGGGCTACAACATCTCCATGATCAGTGTCGCGCCCACCTGCGCGCTGGTCTCCTCCCGCATCGACTGGTCCGCCTACATGGCCATGGCCCTGCAGTGCGTGATGGACGGCACGAATTTCGACACCGACTGGTGCCAGGGCTTCGCCGAGGGCGCCGTGGCGCTGACCGAGCTGAACGATGCCGCCGTGGCCGAAGGCACCGCCGAGGCCGTTGACGAGGCCATCGCGAAGCTGATCGCCGGCGAGATCAAGGTGTTCGACACCGCCACCTTCACCATCGGCGGCCTGACCCCCGAGGATTTCGCCCAGACCGAGGAAGGCGCCGCCTACGCCGATTACATCTACGACGGCGAGTTCCACGAGTCCGAAGCGCAGTCCGCGCCCTACTTCAACCTGATCATCGACGGCATCGAGGAGCTGTCCAACTGATCTGCGGAAGATCGGGCCAAACAAAAACCCGCATGCGATGCATGCGGGTTTTTTCTGCAATATCGCTACAGCGTTCGCAGCAGCTTCACGCAGCGGCCCAGCACGCGCACGTCCATGGTCGTGCCGGTGACGGAGGAAAACTCGTGGTCGAAGGCCTGCAGCTGGATGCGCTCGCCGTCCATCTTCAGCACCTTGCGCACCATGCGCTGGCCCCGGTAATCCACCAGCATCAGCCGGCCGTCCTCGGCCCGGCCCGCGGGCACCACCAGCAGCAGATCGCCCGCGTGCACGCGAAAACCGCGCAGCATGTCGTCCGGGCAGCGGTAATACAGCACCTTGTCCGGCGCGCCGCCCTCGATCTTTCCGTTCACCACGGGCGTCAGCACATGGTCGATCACCAGCCCGTCCGGCGCCATCACCGGCACGCGCTTCACCACGCCGCCCAGCGCGTCCAGCCACGCGTCCGAGGATTCCGCCTCGGCGTTCTTCGCGGCCTCCACCTGGTCCTCCACCGGCAGCACATAGGCCCGGGGCTTCGGGCGCAGCTTCACCGGCGGCTCGGCGGCCACCTCCAGCTCGGTGGATACGGGATTGTCCACGCCCAGCACCTTCAGGATGCGCTGGGCCTGCTCGTCGGACACGATCTTGCGCCCCGATTCCAGATCCTTGATATAGCTCTCCGCCAGGCCGCACTTGCGGCCCAGCGCCTTTTCCGTCATCTTCGCCTTCAGGCGCGCGGTACGAATGGTATCGCCCAAGCGGCTCATAGCATTTCCTCCAAAATACGCCGCGCGGAAGCGGCGGGCTTGCCCACCGCTTCCGGCTGCGGTTCATCTTCAGGCGACTTCGAAAAGCCCTGTATTTGCGTACTTTGACCATTCAGTATACGGCAAAGCCGGGTTTTTCGAGATCACCTTTATTCGGTTATTCGTTCGTCTCTCCGGTCGATCCGATCTCCACGCCGGAGCCGTCGGCCTGATCCAGCTCGGAGGCCTCCTCGATCACCAGGCCCGTGCCTGCGGTCTCGTCCGCGGCTTGCGCCTCAGCCTGCGGCGCGCTCTCGGGTTCGCTGCCGGGCTGCAGTTCGCCCTCCGGGGAAGCCGCGGGCAGCGCGTCGGTCAGTTCCACGTCCGCCGCCGCAACGTACAGCACGCAGCCTTCGCAGTTGACCTTCACCCAATCGCCCTCGACCGCGACGACATCCAGCCCCGCGCCGGCGCTCATCACCGCGACGGGTTCAACCTCCGCGTCCGGGCCGGCGAACAGCTTCACGCCGTCCCTCAGGGCCACGGCGCAGCGCTGCGCCTGCACCGGTTCGGCAGCCGCCGGCGCCGCCTCGGGCACAACTGCCGGCGCCGCCTCGGGCACAGCCGCCGGCGCCTCTATGGGCGCGGCTACCGGTTCCGCTTCGGGAACGGGCGTCGGATCGGGCGCCATCGGCAGGGCGGCCACCTGCACGTCGGAATCCTGCGCGGGAATGAACGGCGTGGGATCCGGCGTTTCCTGCGGCACGGCTTCGTAAGTCAACACGGTCTCCGATCCGTAATAGAACTTCAGATACCGTTTCTGGACGTATCCGACCTTGCTGCCGGACTGAACCAGGCACCAGCTGCCCCTTCTCAGCACGCGCACGGCCTTGTTCTTCTTCAGCTTCTTGACCGTCTTCGCGCGGGTGGACTTCTTCTTGCGCATGTACAGCGTGCGCGGCTTCACCCTGGCCAGCAGGATGGGATTGCTCGTCTCCACCAGCCGGTATTCGGCGTCGCCGAACTGCTGGCGGAGGTCCGCGGCGCGCCGGAGGGCATCGTCCTGCATGGCGGTCGCGGCCGCGCCGTTGGCGACAAAGCCGAAGCCCGCCTGATAGCGGCGCACGGCGTCGGCGGTAGCGGCGTCAAAATTGCCGTCCACGGGGCCGTCGTACATCTTGCAATCCTTCAACGCCTGCTGCAGCGCCTGGACCGCCGGGCCCTGCTCGCCCTGGGACAGCGTGGCGAAGGTGGACAGCGGCGCGTCCCCGGCGAACAACCGGTTCCAATCGTCGCCGCCGATGTAAATCGATCCGGTCGCAGCCGCGCCGATCGCGGCCTGGAACCGCTTCACGGACGCCACGGTCACGGCATCGAAATAGCCGTTCGTCGCGCCGTCGTGGAAGCCCAGCGCCGCCAGCCTGTTCTGCAGCGCGCGCACATTTTCGCTGTTGCTGTACCTGCCCAGCAGGTTGGGGTCGGAAGGCGCGCGGCCCAGATAGCTGTCGTAGGTCTGGCTGTCGCGGGAGAAGGTTTTCTTCAGAATCAGCTTGTGCAGCGCGCTGTTCTTTTTGCCGTCGAAGATCTTCACCTTCGTGCCCGCGGGCACGTTCATGGCGATCCAGTAGGCGTCCTCGATCTTCAGCCGCACGCAGCCGTGCGAAGCCTTCGTGCCCAGCGCGTTCACGGACGTGCTGGTGGGCTTGCCCTTCTTGCTGTTGAACAGTATGGAATGGAACAGTATGCCGCCGTTGATGCGGGTGGCCCACTTGGCGTAGCAGCGGCTGCTGGCGAAGTAATACCACTCGCTCCGCTCGGAAGCGCGGGATTTCTTCGGCAGCGTAAACGTGCCCTTGGGCGTGGGCGTGCTCGCCTTGCCCGAAGAGCAGATCATCTGCCGGACGATGCCGGATTCCGAAACGTTGCCGTTATCGTAAACGGTGACGATCTGATTGGTCAGATCCACCTCGACGTAATACGGGGAAGCCGCCCGCGCCGTCAGATCGAACGCAGGCACCGCCGCCGCCAGCAGGCACAGCGCCAGCAGCGCGCAGAAAAACCGCCTGAATTGCAAGAAAACCCCTCCATTCAAAAATGGTACTGCCATTTTATCACAACGGAGGGGAAAAAACAAGAAGTTTCGTAATACTTCTGAAATATTTTTGCGCAAAAACGGCGCTCACATCCTCAGCTTTTCCAGCCAGCGGGTGAACCGCGGCTCCGGCTCGGCCTCGAACAGCATCTCCTCGCCGGTGCGCGGATGCACGAACCCGATGCGGAAGGCGTGCAGCAGCTGTCCGCCCGCCACGGGAAACGGCGATTTCTTCGGCCCATACACCGGGTCGCCCAGCACCGGATGGCCGATGGAAGCCATGTGCACGCGGATCTGATGGGTGCGCCCGGTGGTCAGCCGCGCCTCGATCAGCGTCGCGCCGCGCAGCCGCTCCAGCACCCGCCAGTGGGTCTCGGCCTCCCGGCCGCCCGGCGCGATGGCCATCTTCTTTCGATCCACGGGATGCCGGCCGATGGGCCCGCTGACGACGCCCTCGTCCTCCCGGAACCCGCCGATCACGATGGCGCGGTAGGCCCGCTGCACGGTGTGCGCCCGGATCTGTTCCGACAGCGCCACGTGGCTGAAATCGTTCTTCGCCACCAGCAGAAGCCCCGACGTGTCCTTGTCGATCCGGTGCACGATGCCGGGGCGGATCTCCCCGCCGATGCCGGACAGGTTGTCCAGGTGCTTCAGCAGCGCGTTCACCAGCGTGCCGCTCTCGTTGCCCGCGGCGGGATGCACCACCATGCCCGAAGGCTTGAACACCACGGCCAGGTCGTCGTCCTGGTAGACGATCCGCAGCTCGATATCCTCCGCGGCCACGCCCGCCGGGGCCGCCGGCGGGATCTCCACCCGCACGGCGTCGCCCGGCTTCAGTTTGAAGCCCGGCTTTGACTGGACCTCGCCGCCGGCCCGCACGCGGCCTTCGCGCACCAGCGCGCCCGCCCGCGAACGGGTGATGTCCGCCAGCTCCGCCGCGAACACGTCCAGCCGCTCGCCGCCGCGCTCCGCCGGCAGCCGCCCTTCGATGATCCGCGCCTCATCCGCCATGGGTCTTCCTCCCCCGCAGTTCGCCCAGCACCAGCGCCAGTATCGCCAGCGCCGCGCCCACGGTGATGCAGGCGTCGGCCACGTTGAACACCGCGAAGCGCACGAACGCCGGCTCCAGGAAATCGACCACGCTGCCGCGGGTCAGCCGGTCGTACAGGTTGCCCAGGCCGCCGCCCACGATCATCCACAGTCCGGCGCGCAGCAGCTTCGGTTCGTCCGGCCGGGCGATCAGCCATCCCGTCAGCGCCGCCACCAGCACCGCCGTCAGCAGCGTCAGCCCCAGCGTCTGCCCGGACAGCATGGAAAAGGCCATGCCGCGGTTGGCGGTCAGCCGGATATTCATTATGCCGGGGATCAGCGGGCCGTCCGCCCGCGGCGCGGCCAGCACGGCCGCCTTGGTGATCCGATCCGCCAGCGCCGCCAGCAGCGCGATCCACCATCCCCTACATCCTCGCCTCAATCGCATGGATAACCTCCGCCAGGAAACCGCCGATCAGCGGTATGTTCTCCACCACCAGCGACCGCAGCGCCACCGCCAGCAGCGCGCCCAGCACCGAAAACCCCAGCGTAAAGCCCAGTCCCCGGCACAGGCCGTACAGTATGTTCTGCCCGATCATCCGCCTGCGGTTGGACACGTATTCCACGTACTCGTCCAGCCGCATGCGCTCCAGCGCGTCCAGCAGGCGCTCCAGCGCCGCCCTTTCCCGTCCCGTCACGTCGTTCCCCTCCCGGCTTTTATGGGTATTTTTCCCATCCGGCCCGAAGGGTATGCATTGAAAAGGCGCTTCCCGCGGAAGCGCCTTGGATCATCGTCCGATCAGAACAGACCGGCGCTCTCCTTGAGCGCGGCGGCCTGCTTGTCCAGCACGCGGCTGAATTCGGCCTTGTAGCTGGCTGCGGAAGCCTTCAGCGCGGCGAAGCGTTCCTCCAGCGCGGCGGTCTTTTCCTTGGCGTCGGCCGCGAGCTTCTCGGCCTCTTCCTTCGCCTGGCTCAGCAGCGCGTCGGCCTTTTCCTTGGCCTCGGCGGTGATCTGATCGGCCTGGGCCTGGGCGTCGGCCAGCGTCTGGTCGGCCTTGCGGTTGGCCTCCTCGGTGGTCTCGTCGGCGATCCGCTGGGCGCCGATCAGCGATTCCCGCATGGCGTTCTGCAGGTTCTGGAAATAATCCTTTTCGTTGTAATCCGGAACCTTCGCCTCCACGGCCTTCACATCGGCCTGCAGGGCCTGCACCTTCTGGCCCAGCTCCAGGTTCTCGCGAACCAGAGCGGCCAGCTGCTCGGAAACCTCGTCCAGGAAATCGTCGACCTGCTCGATGTTATAGCCGCCGGTAGCCTGGGTTGCAAATTCCTTCTCCTGAATATCGCGTACGCTGATCGCCATGTTGATAACCTTCCTTTCATGCCGGGTATTGTGACTGGCGCATGCGCCAAATTTCGCCTATTTATGATCTTTTCGCCGCGACCCTTGCAAATTCCTGCCTGCGCGGCATAATAATTTGTTTTCGCGCCGCGAACCGCATCCCGCTACAGCGCCCGCGCCAGCAGGATGTACAGCCGCCACCACAGCCGTTCGATGATCTGGTATCCGATGAGCGCGAACAGGCAGGTAAAGTCCACCGGCGCGCGGAAATAGCGCATCGCCTTCATCGACAGCTTCCGGAACGGCGAAATGAACGGCTGGATGAACCTTCCCAGCCATTCGTAGGCCCGGAACGTGGGCCGGAACCAGCTGAGGATGCAGTAGATGAGTATCGCCGCGGTGATCAGCCGCAGGAACAGGTAGCCCGCGTAAAACACCTCGTACAACCCCCGCACGCGCCTTCACCTCCCTGCCAGAATGAGAACCAGCCGGCGGATCAGAACCGCCGGTCGAAATCGTAGGCCTCGTTGACCTCCACCGACATCGGCGCGATCAGATACGTCTTGTCCGACGCCTTGCGGATGTTGGCGTGCAGCGCGAACACCGCGCCGGACAGCGTGTCCACGGCGCGCTGCAGCAGCCGGCCGTCCAGTTCGTCCATCGTCAGCACCACGGTGTTGTTGGCGATCAGCTGGTCGATGACCTCGCAGCAGTCCTCCAGGGAATGCAGCGAATACATCACCGTGCGCGAGCGCTGGCTGACCCGCGGGCGCTGCTGGGGCGCGCGCTGGGGCAGGTTGCTGCCGCCGTACCGGGCGTCGGGCTGGCCGTAGCGCGAAGGCTCGCGCTGGGACCGGGCCTGATAATCGTAGCCGGAATCGTCAAACCGGGAATTGACGCGCCGCTCCACGGGCCGGTAATCGTCATAGCCCCTGGGCGCGCGCGCATCGCCGCGGCCGCGGGCATCGTACCGGCCGCCGTCGTCATCATAGCGGCTGCGGGGCGCGGGCTCCGGCAGCCGGCGCTGGGCCGGCTGGCGCGACGACGAGCGGCTGCCCGGCGCGGTGCGCGGCTGCCTGGGCGTATAGGCGCCCTGGCGTCCGTAATTGCCGTTGGAGTATTCCTCGCCATAGGTGTCCCGGGAATCGTCGTCGTCCACGAGACCGATGAAATTCAGCAGCTTGTTGAAGCCGCCGGATTGTTTGCGCGCCATAGCGTTTCCCTCCCTGGAATCTTATCTTGCGCCGCGGGGCCGCGGCAAGGTAATATCAGATCTTCGCCGGCCTGGCGCCGAACAGCGCCCGGCCCAGCCGCACCATCGTGGCGCCCTCCTGGGCGGCGACGACGGCGTCGTCGGACATGCCCATCGACAGCACGTCCATCCGCGCGCCGGGGATATCCATATCCCGCAGGCGCTCGAACCACTGGCGCATGCGCCGGAAATACCCGCGCACGTCCTCGGGGTCGTCCGCGATGGGCATGATCGCCATCAGCCCGCGGATCCGAAGCCCCGGCAGCTGCGCGCTTTCCCGGATGAACGGCACCAGCGATTCTTCGTCGATGCCCGCCTTCTGCGGCTCGCGGGCGATGTTCACCTGCACCAGCGCCGGCATCTCCACGCCCGCGGCGACGGCCCGGCGGGAGATCTCCTGCGCCAGCGCCGGCCGGTCCAGCGACTGGATCATGGCCACCCTGTCGATGATGTACTTCACCTTGTTGGTCTGCAACTGCCCGATCAGGTGGATCTTGAAATCCGGGTTCAGCCGGTCGATCTTGCCCAGCAGCTCCTGCACGCGGTTTTCGCCCAGCGTGCGGATGCCGCCCTCCCAGGCCAGGTTCACGGTCTCGGGATCCACGGTCTTGCTGACGCCGCAGATCTCGGCGCCGCCCCATTTCGCGGCGGCCTCGCCGATGCGCGCCTGCCATTCGCGGATATTGGCGATCAGTGCTTCGCGGTCCATGTCGCTCATGCCTTCTTATTTAATCAAAATCGGCTGGCCCAGCTGCAGCGCGTTTTCCACCAGCGGCTGGATCATGGCGATGCTGCCGTCGGTGGACAGCACCTCCACAGGCACGAAGGTGCCGCCGGGCACGTCGTACACCCACACGCCCATCTGGCCGTTCTGGTTGTACAGCGCCTCGGTGCGCACGGACAGGCCCGTCAGCGTGATGCTGAACTGCGCCTTGCCGGTGCGCTGGTAGATCAGCGGGCCGATGGGATCGTCGATCTCGAACACGGCCAGCGTGGTGCCGTCTTCCTTCTGCACGCTGGTCACCGAAGCGGTAAAGCCGAGATCGTCGAAGCCCTCCAGCTGCATGAAGTAATTGTCCTGGCCCACCACGGGCGTCCACGTGTTGCCGTCGGACAGCACGGCCACGTACCATTTGTTCTGATCGACGATGCGGTAGATGCCGCCGCTGCGGGTCGCCCTGGTGTTGGGCAGGTTGTCCCCCGCCAGCACCGCGCGCACGTCGGAAATGGACAGCGTGCCCAGCGCGTCGGGCGTCAAATCGTTTTCATACCCGTCGATATAAAATGAAACCACGCCCGACCGGCCGGCCTCGGAGACCTTGCGCCAGGACTGGATACTCGCCAGGCGCGCGTTCTCTTCCTCGTACAGCTTGGTCAGCTTGTTGTCGCCGCGCTTGTTCTGGCGCAGGTATTCCTGGCGGTTCACCATGGCGGTCTCCAGCTGGCTGGTGACGATCTTCAGGTTGCCGGTGGTCCGGCGCGTGATCAGATTCTTGAATTCCAGCGCCATCAGGTTCACCACGGCGTCCAGGCGGCTCAAATCGGCGTCCACGATGTTGGCCAGCAGCTGCTTGTGGTATTCCTGGATGTTCTTGCGGGTGTTCTCCAGGTTGCTCAGAAGGCTCTCCGAATACCCGGTGGCATAGATATTGGCCACGTTGTCGCCCTGAGATACCAGCGAATTTTCAGCGGCGATGTATTCCACCCGGGCGGCGGAATCGGAAACGGTGACGGTCTCGTCGCGGATGATGACGCAGTCCACCGTCTGCCGCTGGGAGGCGTTGGCCATCATGATGACGGTCTCCCGGGTGCCGCGGAACAGCAGCAGCCGCAGGATCAGGAACGCGATTACCAGCAGGGCCAGCACGAATATGTAAAACCTGCCGGTCACTCTAATTCTGCGCATAGCTCACGCTCCGATCGATGGTAATGCGGCGCCGCAGCGCATGCCGCGGCCATGGTTTGGACAGAGTACAACCATGGTAACCTTTATTATAACGCCAATCGGCCCCGGATGCAATGCGCATGTATTGACTTTTCCATGCCAAAATGATTATAATGAGTGGACAAATTGGGCCGGACGGGCCTTCGCCGCCGCGAATCCCGAACCCGGACAAAGCCCTTCCCCGGAGGTGCTCCCTTGGTTTATATCACACCCACCGCGCTGCATGTTTTCGGCCTGACGGTGCACTGGTACGGCGCGATCATCGCGCTGGGCATGGCGCTGGCCGTGGGCCTGGCCGCGCTGCGCGCCCGCCGCATGGGCCTGCCCCGGGATACCGTGCTGGACCTGGCGCTGGCCGGCATCCCCGCGGCCATCGTCGGCGCGCGGCTGTACTACGTGGCCTTCTCCTGGAGCGCCTACGCCGGCGACCCGCTGCGCGTCTTTCGCATCTGGGAGGGCGGCATGGCCATCTACGGCGGCATCATCGGCGGCGTGCTGGCGGGCTGGATCTATTCCCGGCGCAAGAAGCTGCCGTTTTTGAAACTGGCCGACCTGGCCGCGCCGTCCATCGCGCTGGGCCAGGCCATCGGCCGCTGGGGCAATTTCATCAACCAGGAAGCCTACGGCGCCGCCGTGCGCCGCGCCTGGCAGCAGCGCTTCCCCGTCGGCGTGTTCATCCAGGCCGACGGCGCGTGGCACTACGCCACGTTCTTCTACGAATCCGCCTGGTGCTTCCTGATCGTCGCCGCGCTGCTGGCCGCCGACGGGAAAAAGCTGTTCCGCCGGGACGGCGACGGCTTCCTCGCCTACGTGTTCCTGTACGCGCTGGAGCGCGCGCTGGTGGAGGGGCTGCGCACCGACAGCCTGTACCTGGGCCCGCTGCGGGTCTCCCAGCTGCTCAGCCTCGTGGCGCTGCTGGCCAGCGCCGCGCTGATGCTGGCCCGGGCCCGGGATAAAAAATGGCCCGCCGCCGCCCTCGCCTGCTGCACCGCCATGGCGCCGCCGGCGCTGTCGGGCCGGCTGGCCTGGGCGCTCGTCCCCGCCGCGCTGGCGCTGGCCTGCGCCGCCGCCGGGCTGGTCCAAAACGCGAGGACGACCGAAAGAAGCCGCTGACTGACGTCAGCGGCTTCCTTTATAAAACCCTTCACCTTCCCGGCCGGATCCCGAACTCGTTCTCCAGCATCGCCCGGCAGCCGGTTTCGATCTGCCGGTATACCTCCTCAAAGCGCCCCGTGTACCAGGGGTCGTCGATGCCCGCGTCCGAGCCCGCGAATGACAGCAGCAGCCGCATCTTCCCCTCCGGGTCCGGGCAGATGCGCAGCATGTTGCGGATGTTGTACGGCTCCATGGCCACCAGGTAATCGAAGTAATCGTAATCCGCGCGGGTCATCTGCCGGGCGGCGTGGCCCTTGCAGGAAATGCCGTGCCGCGCCAGCTCCGCCTTTGCGGGCGGATACACCGGGTTGCCGATCTCCTCGCGGCTGGTGGCGGCGGAGGCGATCTCAAAGCGGTCCTCCGCGCCGGCGTCCCGCACCAGCTTCTTCATCACGAACTCCGCCATCGGCGACCGGCAGATGTTGCCGTGGCAGATGAAAAGTATCCTGATCAAATCCCAAAAACCTCCCGGAGCGCTCCCCGCTTCGATTCGCCGCCCGGCGGCATCGCGGCGGGTCGTCAGTCGTGCAGCACCTCGTAGACCTTGTTATGCCAGCAGAACAGGCCGGGCGCTTCAAAGCTGACGCCCCATTCCGTTCCGTCAGCCATCGTAAACCAGTAGGAGATGCCCGAATCCGTGACCCGGATATCGCTCTCCCCGCCGATGCGCATGTTCCTCAGGCTTTCGATCTCCGCCAGGATCTCGTCCACGTCGGTGACGGTTTCATCAAAGGTCTGATCCTTGTGATATTCCATCTTCACCGGCGGGTTGGTGTCGAGGTTTTCAAAGTACGCGCTGAAGGGCGCGTAGTTGCAGAAATCCAGCAGCAGATTGCCCGGCTGCGGCTCGGTCCAGGGCGGCAGTTCCTCCTCGTCCTTGACGTCGATCGGGTCCAGCACCACCGAGGCGGTGGCTTCGGCGCCGTCAAAGTAATGCCGCTTCACAAACTCCCGGGCCTCGCCGGGCTGCACCGGCGCATCCATCAGGCCGATCATCACGTAGATCGACTTGCCCCGCAGGTCGTTGCCGTCCGAATCCAGGTAGGTCACGGAGAAGTTCAGCTGGGTCAGCGCCCGCTCTCCGTGATTGACCAGCGTGTAGGCGACGCCGACCTGCCGCTCTTCGCCGTTGAAGATGCAGCGGGTGGACAGCGTGGCCACGGGATTCCCCGCGCCGTCGTTCAGCTCCACAGCCGTTTCAAATGGAACGCCCGCGGTTTCGACCCCGTCGGCGACGGCGCCGCGGATCCCTGCCGCGCCGCCGATAATCAGAACCAAACCAACCAAAATCAGCAGGATGCGCGTCATCTTATTCATATGGAATACCTCCCCCGGTTTTCGTTTTCCATCTTTTGGACTCACGGACGCGAACATCGGTTCCAAACTGCCGGATCATTCCGGCGTCGAATTTTGTCAAATTCCGTTTATATTTTATTCTTGTGAAATCTCCATTTTCATAACCAAATGTCCACCATTTGGGTGGTATACTGTAACCTCACCAAGCTCTGCTGGAGGCCGATATGTTCAAACGCTTCGCCGTGTTCATCTGCGTCATCGCAGTTATTTTGCCTTTTTCCGCGCTTTCCGAGGAGATCCGGGAGGATGAAATGCCCGTCGCCGTCGATTCTCCCTACGTCAGTCTCGACGATCAGCCCGATACCCTCCGCCAGGCCCAGCGGCATCTGATCGCGCTGGGCTATCTGGCGGGCGGCGCCGACGGCATCTTCGGTTCGAAGACCGAGGCCGCGCTCCGCGCCTTCCAGCAGGACAACGGCCTCTCCGCCACCGGCCATCTGGACGCCGAGACCCTGTCCCTGCTGTCGCAGCTCGCATCGAGCAGCGCTTCCATCGCCGATGTGCAGCAGCGGCTCATCGACCTGGGTTACCTGCAGGGGCGCGCGGACGGAATATGGGGCCCCAAATCCGCGGCGGCCATCGAGGTCTTCCAACAGCTCAACGGCCTGCCCGAAACCGGCGTTTCCCGCAGCGAATTGATCGACGCACTCTTTTCCGAGGGCGCGGTCGCCCTGCCCAAGGGTCTGCCCGTCGGCTCCAAGGGTGAAGAGGTCGCCGTCCTCCAGCAGAAGCTGATCCAGTTCGGGTTCCTCGCCGGCAAAGCCGACGGGGCCTACGGGAAGCAAACCGCCAAGGCGGTGTCCGCCTTCCAGCGCCACCTGGCCGGGCAGGGCGTCTCCGTCAAGGTCGACGGAACGGCCTCGTCGCTCACCCTCTACTACCTGTATGGAGAGAACTATTCCTCCTACCTGAGCGACGTCTCCCTCGGCACCACCGGCAGCGAAGCGCAGCGCGTGGAAACGCGGCTTGCCTCCCTGGGCTACATGGACGCGGCGGCGGACGATTCCTTTGACGAATACGCGGTGGAGGCGCTCACCCTTTTCCAGAACAAAGCCCAGCTCCCGGCCAGCGGCGTCGCCGACCGCGAGACCATTACATCGCTCTTTTCCGCCTCTGCGCCCGCCGCCGACCGATGCGCCCTACACGGCATCTCCACCGGCGACAAGGGCCTGGTCGTGCGCTATGTGGAAGAGGCGCTGCTGACCGGCGGCATGTCGGTCATCCCGCCCGGAGGCCGCTACAATTCCGCGGTGGAGACCGCCGTCGAGCGGCTCTGTGAATACCTGCAGTCCTCGCCCGATACCGCCGCGCTGTTTGCCGATAAAACGCAGCTGTCCAAAGAAGCGGTCACGGCGCTCCTGGACGGTCTGCTCGGCGCCGGTTCCGGGGATACGGCCGACAAGGCCGAAGCCAGGCGCATCCAGCGCCGGCTCCATTCGCTGTACTACCTGTCCAAAGACGGCGTGGACGGACAGTTTGGGGAAAACAGCCGAAACGCCCTCCGCGCGTTCCAGGCGGCCAACGGCCTCGGGGAGACCGGCGAAGCCGATCGTTCCACGCTCGAAAGGCTCTTCTCCTCCGCGGCGGTCGCCAAGCCGTATCCCTACCGGGTGGAGGTGTCCCTGGCCGCCCAGACGGTCACCGTCTACCAGTTGAACGGGCAGGGCGGCTATGACGAAGTCAAGCGCTTCCCGTGCTCCTCCGGCCTGCACGGCTCCACGCCGCGCGGGATCTTCCTGGACGGATTCCCCGTCAACCGCTGGCATTATTTCACGAAATTCGATTGCTGGGCGCAGTATTCCTTCGTCATCGAGGGGAACATCATGTTCCATTCCGTGCTGTACAGCGCACAGGACGAGAGCACCCTGCGCGTGAATTCCGTATACGCGCTGGGCAGCCCCGCGTCCCACGGCTGCATACGGCTGCAAGTGAAGGACGCGAAGTGGCTGTTCGAGCACTGCAAACGCGGTTCCGTGGTGATCCTGATCTATTAATGCCCCGGGCGGCCGTGACTCGTCGAGCCTGCCGGACCGCCGCGGGGCCGTAACTCAAAGCCGAAGGACATCCTTCGGAAAAGCGCAAAGGAGAACGCGCGTCAGGATCCTGGCAAATCGCGGCAAACGCAGATCGAAGCCCGGTTCAAAACGCCCGAACCGCATTTGGGAAACCCGTTTTAGTAGTTTTCGTAGTTGATGCCGTTTTCCTTGCAGAATTGCTCCGCGTAGCTTCCCGCCGCGACCCTGACCGTCGTGGAACTATTCACGCCGAGATTCTTGATCTTCGTCACACTCGCGGGAATGGTCAGCGTCTCCAGATCCCAGCAGTTCAGGAAGGAGCTCCAGCCGATGGTCGTCACCGTGCCCGGCAGTTCCAGACTGCGCAGTTTGTTAAGGCCCTCAAAGGCGTAGTCGCCGATCTCCGTCAGGCCCTCCGGCAGGGTGATCTCCTCGAGGCTCTTGCAGCTCCTGAACGCTCCCGGGCCGATCACCTTCACGCCCTCGGGAACGGCATAGCTGCTGGCGTCGCTTTTCCCGCAGGGGTAACACACCAG
Organism: uncultured Eubacteriales bacterium; assembly: GCA_902764285.1. Taxonomy (GTDB): domain Bacteria; phylum Bacillota; class Clostridia; order Christensenellales; family Aristaeellaceae; genus UBA2862. The sequence goes on along the minus strand of CACWVN010000003.1, from coordinate 34,932 downwards.
CGTGCCGTCCAACGTACAAATCAGCGCGCCGTCGACGGCCGCGTAGGCTCCATTCCCCTCGGCTACCTCGATGGACTTTAATCCCGAACAGCCCTCAAAGGGGTTCCTGCCGATGGTCGTCACCGTCGAAGGGATGCGCACCGTTTCGATGGCGTCGCAGTCAAAGAAAGCGTTATTTCCCAGCTCGATCAGCCCTTCCGGCAGGTTGACTTCGGACAGTTTGTCACAGTATTTGAACGCCGTTTTGTCGATCCTGGTCAGGCTGTCCGGGAATGAAACGCTGGTTATCCCGCACCGCAAAAACGCGCCTTCACAGACCGATTGCACGCCCTGGGGAATCACGAGCGCACCGCTGGTTTTCGTCGGGCAAGCCATGATGAGCGCGTGGTTGATCTTGTCGTACAGGATGCTGTCGACGAATTCAAGCCCCTCGTTGTTCGGGGAAACCTCAATCGACTGCAGATTCGGAAAGTCGAACAGCGCATTCGGCATGACGGTCGTCAGACAATCCGGAATGACGAGGACTTCGACGTCTGACGAAGTGGAATACTGGCTGAAGAATTCATCGAGCGCCCTCACCGGATAACCGCTGAGCGTTTCGGGAATGACGACGGTCGTGTCGCTTCCGTAGTACGCCAAAACCTTGACGCCATCATCGTACAGCGTACACAGATACTCGTCTTCCTCGCTTGCCAGCGCCGTCGCGCCGCACATCAGCACGCAAACGGCGAGAACCAGGATTGCCAGTCGTTTCATCATTTTCGCCATCTCCTTCTTTGTTTTCTCCATTTTACCACACCGGATCGACAATTACAATAACGAGTCCTGAAAAGCGGCCGTTCCGCGCGCGCCGCGCGGCCCTTTCAGCGGGCCGGATCGCGCAACGAGAATTTTATGCCCGGATTTGAAGGGATCGACCTCTCCCGTGGAGAATATCCATGCGGAGCCATCCGAAAGCCTTTCGGCGGCCGTTTACATCCTGACGATTGAGGGGGACAGACGATGGATTACCGGATCGAACGCGATTCCATGGGCGAAATGAAGGTTCCGGCAGACAGATACTGGGGCGCTCAGACCCAGCGGAGCCGGGAAAACTTCCCGATCGGCGTCGGCATAGAGACCATGCCCGGCGAGATCATCCACGCCTTCGGCATCCTGAAGGCGGCGGCGGCAAAGGCCAACCGCGCGCTGGATCCCCGGAAGATGACCGATGAAAAGTGCCGCGCCATCGTCGCCGCCGCGGACGAGGTGCGCTCCGGCGCGCTGGAGAAGCACTTTCCCCTGGTGGTCTGGCAGACCGGCAGCGGCACCCAGTCCAACATGAACGCCAACGAGGTGATCGCCGCCCGGGCCAACGAGCTGGCGGGCGAGAAGCTGTGCCACCCCAACGACGATGTGAACATGTCCCAGTCCTCCAACGACACCTTCCCGACCGCCATGCACATCGCCGCGGTGCTCGCGCTGGAGGACCGCCTGCTGCCCGCGGCGGAGGAACTGATCGCCGCGCTTCGGAAGCTGGAGGCGGACAACGCCGGCGTGATAAAGAGCGGCCGCACCCATCTGCAGGACGCGGTTCCCATCGCCTTTTCCCAGGAGATCGGCGGCTGGCGCGGCTCCCTGGAGCGGGACTGCGAATTGATCCGCCTCGCCCTGCCGCCGCTGCGGGAGCTGGCGCTGGGCGGCACCGCCGTGGGCACGGGGCTGAACGCCCCGGCGGGCTTCGCGGAAAAAGCGGCCGAAGAGATCTCCGCCCTGACGGGGCGGACGTTCGTCACCGCGGCCAACAAGTTCCACGCGCTCACGAGCAAAGACGAGATCGTGTTCGCCCACGGCGCGGTCAAGGCCCTGGCCTGCGACATGATGAAGATCGCCAACGACGTGCGCTGGCTGGCCAGCGGGCCCCGGTGCGGCCTGGGCGAGATCCGCATCCCGGAAAACGAACCGGGCAGCTCCATCATGCCGGGCAAGGTCAACCCCACCCAGTGCGAACAGGTGACCATGGTGGCCGTACAGGTCATGGGCAACGACGCGGCCATCGGGTTCGCCGCGTCCCAGGGCAATTTCGAACTGAACGTGTTCATGCCCGTGATCGCCTACAACTTCCTGCAATCGGTGCGGCTGCTGGGCGAATCCATCCGCGCGTTTACGAAAAACTGCGCCGCGGGCATCGCCGCCGACCGGGAAAAGATGCGGGAAAACCTCCACAATTCCCTGATGCTGGTGACGGCGCTGAACCCCTATATCGGCTATGAGAACGCCGCCAGGACGGCCAAGCTGGCCTACGCGGAGGGCATCTCCCTGAAAGAAGCCTGCGTCAGACTGGGGTTCCTCACCCCCGAAAGGTTCGATGAGGTCTTCCGCCCGGAAGACATGGTCTGAAACCCCGCGGGGCTTTTCCCTCCGCCGACCCGTAAAACGCTCCTTTTCCCTGGTCGCGCACAATTCAAAAAACCGAACCCTTACAGGTTCGGTTTTTTGTTCTGCGGCGCCGGCGCCTCATTCGCATTCAGACGGAAGGTGTACCCTCCCCCTCGCCATTTTCGGCGGACGCCTCCGAAAAGTACAGCTTTTCAAACTCGTCCAACGGCAGGGGCTTGGCGAAGTAATAGCCCTGGAACAGGTGGCAGCCCATGTCCGACAGCATCCGGTACTGCGCCTGGGTTTCCACGCCCTCGGTGAGCGGAGAGATGCCCAGATCCTCCGACATGCCGATGACGTTGCGCAGGATCGTCCGCGATTTTTCGTCGTCGTTCGATTTGTTCAGGAACATCATGTCGATCTTCAGCACGTCCACCGGCATGTCCTTGAGCATGTTCAGCGATGAATAGCCGCTGCCGAAATCGTCGATCTCCACGACGAAGCCCGACCGGCGCAGATCGTTCAGGATCTTCACGCGGTTTTCGATGTCGGTCATCATCACGGTCTCGGTAATTTCGATGCGCAGCCGGGACGGATCCACGCCGTATTCGGCCACGATGGCGCGCAGCTCGGCGTCCACCTTCATGAAGTAGAAATCCTTGGGCGAAATGTTGATCGAAATAAACAGATCGTCGCGGACGGACTTCCACCGGGCCAGGATCTCGCAGGCGCAGCGCCACATGTGCTTGTCCACTTCGGCGATCATGCCGTTTTCCTCAAACACCGGGATGAACGCGGCCGGCGACAGGAATCCGTCCGTCGGGTGGATCCACCGCACCAGCGCCTCGGCGCCCACCACCCTGCCTTCGCCGTCCACGATGGGCTGCAGATAGGGGCGGATCTGCCGCTGGGCCAGGGCGTCGTGCAGCTGGGTGGAGATGTGCTGGCTCCACAGCACTTTTTTGCGCATGGCGTCGTCGTAATAGGCGATATGGGTCTTGTATTCGTCCTTGATGGTGGACAGCGCCAGGTGGGCGCGGTCGAACATCACGGACACATCCAGGTCGGATTCCGCGATCTCGTACACGCCCAGGTGGATCAGAATGTGGTGGACCACCGAACCGTCGGTGACGGAGAAGCGCGCCAGCTCCTCCTCGATCATCTCCGGGTCAAATTCGGAAACGGGCCGGCAAACCCCGAACGTGTCCCCCGCCAGCCGCCCGTATACGCAGTTTTCCGACATGTTCGACCGGATCCAGTCCGCGATGCGCTTCAGCGCGAAATCGCCGAACGCGCTGCCGAAGATATCGTTGACGATCTTGAAATCCTTCACGTCGACGAACGCCACCATGTAATGCCCGTCGGGATGGGCGGCGATCGTCTCGCGGATCCGTTCGTAGAGGTGTTCCCGGGTATACAGTCCCGTCAGGGCGTCGTGCGAAGCGGCGTAGCGCTCCTGCGACAGCGCCTTTTCCTCCACCGTGGTATCGCGGATGCTCAGGAACGAGCCCGCCATCCGATGCCGCTTGTCCTCCACCGTATGGCGCTCCAGCGCGAAATACCGGGCGTCGTCGCCCGATCCCAGCACGCGCCGGGACGACCATTCGCCGCTCTCCTGGCCGACGTCGCCGAACATTTCGCCCAGCTGCGCGGCGGCCTGCTCGAAATCATCGTTCCGGGTGCCGGTCAATTTCTTGCCGGGGGTGTTCGCCCAGATGCACCGCCCCATGGTATCGAAGAAGAACAGCGCCTCCTGCATGCCCGACGCGATGCTGGCCAGCATGCGGTCCAGCAGGCGCATCGATCGATAGCAGAGCGAGAAATAGAACACCAGCAGCCCGAACACGCCGAAGCCGACCATCGAACGGTCCACGGGCGTCCTGGAGAAGATGTAGAACGTCTGCCAGACCCCCGCAACCACCAGCGTGAACAGGATCGCCGAATAGCGCGCGGAATAGATGCGCGAAGAGCGGACCAGCTTCACGATAAAAATGACCACCACCGCGGCGAATATGCCGTACCCCACCACCCGGTGGAACGTCTGCCCGGCATAGGGCAGCAGGCGGAAATAGGGCGCGTCGTCCACGATGATTTTTTCCATGCTGAACGCGTGGTGGAAAAACGGATTGCACAGCAGCTGGATCGCGTCGGCCGTCAGGATCAAATACACAAACGCCCGCACCGCCCAGTGCGGCCGCCGGATGCGGCAATAGATGAAGGTGAACCGCAGCAGGGCATAGACGACCAGATCCATGCCCAGGAAATAGATATAGCAGCCGACGGTCGAAACCAGCTTTTCATGGGAAACGACGAGGATCAGGTTGCCGACGACCGGCGGCATGAGCGCGAGAAGCAGCCGCGCCACGGCACGGCCGATGGCCCGTCGGGAACGCCGGGCCATGACCGCGCACGCGCCGAGCGCCGCGATCAAAACCAGGAAAATCAGCGCGAACAGTTGTCTCATAACCCGTGACCCTTCCTCGCCGTCCTCTGCGGTGGGCTGGCCTCACCGCAAAACGCGCGCGGTATGTATCGGCGGGACCGGCGGTCCGGTTCCCGCGGGAAAACCTCGTTTATGCCCCGGCCTCGCCGGTAAAGAACGTGAAATCACACCGGCCGCGGCGCTTGGATTCGTACAGCGCCCGATCCGCCTGGGTGAACAGCTCCCGGGCGTCGGAGGCGTTCACCCCGTGGGACGCGCCAACGCTGACCGATACCTTCGGCAGTCCGTCCGCCGTGTCGGCCAATTCCTCGTTGATCCGGGTGAACTTCGTTTGGATCAGCCGCGTCTGGTTCCTGGCCACGTGCACCATCAGCACCACGAACTCATCCCCGCCCAAGCGGCAGACGTAGTCGTCCGACCGGAAGTTGTGCCGCACGGTCTCCGCCACCTTTTTCAGCACCTTGTCCCCGATCTCGTGGCCGTAGTTGTCGTTGACCAGCTTGAAGTTGTCCACGTCGAATACCAGCATGTACAGCTTGTCCATGTCCAGGCTGGACAGCAGCATGTCGTATCCGGCGCGGTTGTAGACCTGCGTCAGTTCGTCGTGGGAAGCCTTGAAGTTCAGGCGCTCCACGCTCTTTTTGTAGGCCTCGTACATCTGGTTGTAGGCCCGGGCCAGATAGCGGAATTCGTTGGCGCCGGTGACGGGGATCGGGCTGTCGTCCCGAATGCGGTCCACGGCCTTCAGCACCGGGTTGATGCCCAGGCGGGTCGTCAGCCAGATCATGGCCAGGATGCCGATCGTCTGGATGATGATGGCGATGCGCATGATGACCAGCGCGGTTTCCAAAGCCGACGTGGACCGGGTCTGGGTGGCGTGGGTCGTGTTCTCCAGCGCCTCCAGGCTCTCGCGCATGTCGGTGCGGATCATATCCTTTTCCACATAATAATCCCTGCCCAGCACCATGTCCTCGGCCAGTTCCTTCTTTTCCTCGGCAGACAGCGCGGCGTGCTCCGGCGTTAACTCGACCTCCCGCAGCACGTCGGGATAATCCGTATAGCCATAGGCCTCGACGACCAGCCTCATCGAATAGTATTCCCGTTCCATCAGCTTCACGGAGCCGTTCATGGCCTCCTGCAGCTGCGCCAGCGCGTCGGCGTTCTCGGGTTTTTCAGACATCTTCTCCACGGCGTCTTCGCGGCGCCTGGTCTCAAACGCCTCGTTGAAATAGCCTTCCAGGTATTCCATGTCGCCGGACGCCGCGAAGCGCTGGGCCATCTCCGTCAGATAATCGGAGGCGTTCATCAGCTCGTAGGCCGCCTTCTGCAGCTCGATGTAATCGTCGGTCGCCTCGGAAAGATGCCGGAAAGTTGCGAAGGAATAGAACGTGGATGCGATCAAGAGCCCGCACGTAATGATCGCCAGAATGACCAGCCATCCGTGAATGGTTCTCAGGGAAACGCCTTCTCTTTTCGCCTTTTTCAATAAAGCCATTTGTTTTTTGCTCCTGTATTGCCGCTCAACCACGGACGGCGGAGGGTATACCCCGCCTTTTTTTATATCATAGGAAAATTATACCACGTCCGGACGATTGAATCAAGTGCGCCCCGCGCCATCTGTGCCGTCCGGAAAACGCAAGGCGGCTTCGACGGACAGCCGCGCAGGGGCGGCCATGGCCGCCCCTGCGCGTGAGATGGTGGTTTCGCCCCGTTTCCGCCCTTGGAATGTGTTTCCAAATGCATTTTGCGGATTTGGAAACGCGCCTTAAACCGTGGACAGGTCCCAGGGCTCGTGGATCTTCGGCACGTCGCTGATCAGGCGCTTGGTATAGGGCGCCTGGGGGTTCAGGATGACCTCGTCGGCGGGGCCGCTCTCCACGAACTTGCCGTGCTCCATGATATAGATGCTGTCGGAGATATAATAGGCCAGGCCGATATCGTGGGTGATGAAGATAACGGTCATGCCGATCTCGTCGCGCAGCTGCAGCAGCATGTCCAGGATCGTGGCGCGGGAGCAGGCGTCGATCATCGATGTCGGCTCGTCGGCCAGCAGGATCTTCGGCTTCAGCAGGAAGATGCGGGCGATCATCAGCCGCTGCATCTGGCCGCCGGACAGCTCGAAGGGATACTTGTTGGTCAGTTCCGCGAACTTCAGGTTCACGAAGGAGCAGGCCTCCGTCATCATCTCGATCTTCTTTTCCTTCGGCAGGTTCTTGCCGCCGCGCATGTTGATGCAGTCCAGCAGCACCGTGTCGATCTTGTTGAAGGTGTTGAAGGAGGAGAACGGGTCCTGGAAGATGGCCTGGATGCCCGACCAGTATTCCTTCAGCTTCGCCCGGGAGGAGATGTCCCTGGGCTTGCCCTGGAAGTAGATCTTGCCGTCGGTCTCCTTCAGCAGGCCCAGCAGCATCTTGGACAGGGTGGTCTTGCCGGAGCCGGACTCGCCCACGATGCTGACCAGCTCGCCCTCGTGGAAATCGAAATTCACGTGGTCGACGGCCTTGGTAGTAATCTTGCCGGTGTGGAAATACCGGGTCACGCCCTCGCCGCGCAGGCAGGAAGGCGCGTTCGCCAGATCACGGCGGATCGCTTTGGTCTCACTCACGTGTCACACCCCCTTGGTCAGACGGACCGGGCCGTCGCCTTCGGATGCCGCGGGCGCCTGTTCGGCCTCCGCGTCCTCCTTGCGGTAGATCTCGCGCAGCTCGTCAACGGTCATGCCGCAGCGATAGGTGCGTCCGTCCTCGAATTCCAGGACGGGCATCTGGTTGTAGAAGCAGGCGGGCTTCGCGTAGCGGCAGCGCTCGGCGAAGCGGCAGCCCGCCGGCGGCCGCTTCAGGTTCGGCGGCGTGCCGGGGATGGCCGTCAGCTTGGCGTCGCGGGTGCCCTCTTCGGGCACGAGGATGGAATTCATCAGCCCGCGGGAATAGGGGTGCACCGGGTCGAACACCATCTGCTTGGCGCTGCCCCGCTCCACGATCTGGCCGGCGTACATGACCATGATGTCGTCGGTCACGTTGTACAGCAGCGGCAGCTCATGGGTGATGAAGATCATCGCCTGGATGAAGCCCTTGTCCATCATGTCCCGCAGCATCTTGATGACCATCTTCTGGCTGGTCACGTCCAGCGCCGAGGAGGGCTCGTCGGCGATCAGCACCTTGGGCTTCAGGATCGTGGAAATGGCGATGACCACGCGCTGCTTCATGCCGCCGGAGAGCTCCACGGCGTGCTTGTCCAGCGCCTCCAGGGGCAGTCCCAGCTCCTGGAACCGGCCCTTGGCCATCTCATAGATTTCCTTCTTGTTCGCCTTCGGATCGTGGGCCAGGATCACGTCCTCGATGAACTTGTGGATCTTGCGCGTGGGGTTCAGGGCGTTCATGGCCGCCTGGGGAATGTAGGCGATCTCCGTGCCCAGCACGTTCTTGCGCACGTCGTCCGGGTTCATGCCGGAGATGTTCTTGCCGTCGATGATGATGTCCCCGCTCATATAGTGCAGCGGCGGGAAATAGTAGCCCATCAGGCTCAGCGCCAGGGTGGACTTGCCGCAGCCGGATTCGCCGGCGATGCCCAGGCTCTTGCCCTGCTCGATCTTGAGCGACACGTGATCGACGGCGTACACGTCCTCACGGAAGCGCGTGACGTATTTGGTCGTCAAACCCTTGACTTCCAGCATGGTCTTGCTCATGTCCGTCTCTCCTCCTTAGTCTCTCAGGGTCGGGTTGAACACCTGGTCCAGGCCGGTATTCATCAGATTCAGCGAGAACGAGATGAGCGTAATCGTCAGTATGACCGGGAAATACGCCCACCAGGAACCGTTCGTATGCGCCGAGTACAGCATGGCCCAGTTCATCATCAGGCCCAGCGTGGGCACCTCGGTGGTCTTCGGGCCCAGGCCCAGCAGCGACAGCTGCGCTTCGGCCAGTATGCCCGAGGACACCTGCAGGATGAACGCCATCACCACGTAGCTGGCGATGTAGGGCAGGATGTCGGTCAGTATGATGCGGAACAGGCTGTGGCCCGACAGCTTGGACAGGTTCACGTGGTCGCGGTTGCGCAGGGAGATGACCTGCGAACGCACGGATCGGCACGTCCACGTCCAGCTGGTCAGGCCGATGACCAGCGCCACCACGGCGGCGCCGCGCTGCTCCTGGCCGATGGAATAGCTGATCAGGATCAGCAGCACGAATCCGGGGATGACCGTGAAGATGTTGGTGATGAACATGATGATGTCATCGCAGATCCCGCCCACGTAGCCGGACAGCAGGCCCAGCGACAGGCCGATCAGCGTGGCCACCAGGCCGGCCAGCAGGCCGATGACGATGGACGTGCCCGCGGCGGAGACCAGCTCCTTCAATACGTCGCGGCCGAAGTTGTCGGTGCCCAGCGGCAGGATCTTCACGTTCGCCACCTGGCCGACGTTCACGTAATCGGTCTTGGTGATGGCGCCCTGCTTTTCCAGCGCGCCGCCCTCGCCGGTATCGGCGATGATCAGCGTGTCGGCGGCGCCCACTTCCTTGATGGCCGCGTCCAGGCGCTTGTAGTAATTGCGCTTGGCCTGGGTCATGCCCTTGGGCTTGACGGCGGGGTCGTAATTCGCGCGCCACAGCTCCAGCAGCGCGTCGGTATCGCTGATATCCAGGCCCTCGATATCCACGCCCGTGGCGGAGAACCATTCCACCATGGCCACGCGGTCCTCGTCGGACAGCTGCTTGGCCAGGCGCTTGTCGTCGGCGTCGGCCAGGCGCAGCGTCTCGGTGGGCGTCTTGGCGGCGTCATACAGCGAAACGTAGGTGCCCGGGCGGGCGAAGGTGCCCACGCCGATCATCTCCAGCGGATTGCCGGGGTTGATCAGCGGGTAGATGAACATCGTCAGCAGTATGGCGACGAAGATGATGAAGCCCACCAGGAACTTTGAGGAATGAAACACCTGTCGAAGCGTATTCTTCATGCCTCACACCCCCTTACGCGTCGAACTGCGCGGCCTTGACGCGCGGATCGATAAAGCCGTACACGATATCCAGCACGAACGTGACGATCAGCACCATGATGGTAATGATCAGCGTCGTGGCGGAGATCAGAGGGTAGTCCGCGGCGGTGACCGCGGAATACATCGTGCTGCCCAGTCCCGGATAGCTGAATATGATCTCGGCCACCAGCGCGCCGCCGATCATGGTGCCGATGGACAGCGCCAGGCCGGTGACCTGGGGCAGCATGGCGTTGCGGAACACGTAGCCGACGATCTTGCGGTCCTTGATGCCCAGGAAGCGGGCGTACTTCACGTAGTCGGCGTTCAGCTCATAGATGGACATGGAGCGCATGCCCACCGCCTGGCCGCCGATGGAGACCAGCACGATCGACCAGAACGGCAGCTGGTAGTGGCTGATGACCGATTTGACGAACCGCCAGCTGAAATTGGGGATCATGTCGAAGGCGTAGCCGCCTCCGATCGGCGCGATCTTCCAGTTGACGGCGAACAGCACCAGCAGCGTCACCGCCATGCCGAACGCCGGTACGTTGCTCAAAAACAGCGATATGGGCAGCAGCACCTTGTCGAAGCCCTTTCGGATGTAGGCCGCCAGCGCGCCCAGCAGGTTGCCCAGCAGCCAGCCCACGATGATCGCCGGCAGCTGCAGCGCGATGGTCCAGCCGATGGCGCTGGAGATGATGTTGCTCACCTTGCGGGGATACTGGCTGAACGAGGTGCCCAGATCGCCCCGGAACAGGTTCTTCACGAAGATGAAGAACTGTTCGATCATGGGCTTGTTGGTGCCGAACTCCGCCTCGTAGCGCTTGTAGATCTCCTGCACCGCGCTGGCGTCGGTCATGCCCTGGGCCATCTTGCCCGTGATGGCCGACACCGGGTCGGCCGGCATCAGCCGCGGCAGCACGAAGTTCAGGATCACGGCAACCACCAGCGTGATCAGAAACCACGCCAGCTTCTTTCCGAAGTATTTGCGGTATCCTTTCATATCGATTCCCCCATGTCATGCGTAGTGAAAGAACGGGATGCAGGGATGCCGGTTCGGCGCCGGTCTGGCCGGCGCGGCGCTGGGAAACCTGATCGGCCCCGAATCGGCGCCCCCACAATCGGGGATCTCCGGGAAACGCGCGCCGGATAAACGTGGGGACATGCCCCACCGGCAGATGGGGCATGTCCCATTGGGAAACCCGCGGCCTCGCGGTCTCAGGTTGCCCGGCGTTTATCCATTAGCCCTCCACGAGCTCCAGCTCATACAGAGCGCGGATGCCGTAGCCGTCGGTGCAGTCGGCCGGCGGGATGTTGCGGCCGTCGTCGCCAGCGGGGAAGTTCGTCCAGACGGACTCGTTCACGGCGTGGAACAGGGACGGACGATACATCAGGGAGAAGCTGGGAACCTCGGTCAGATAGATCTTGGTCAGCTCGGTGTACAGAGCCTTCAGCTCCTCAGCATCGGTGGTCAGCGGGATCTTCTTCAGCAGCTCGTCGGCTTCCGGATTCACATACTGGCCCCAGTTGCCGCTCCAGTTGTTCTCGACGCCCACGAACTCGCCGCCCATGAACTGGTTCACGCGCTGCCAGGGGTTGGACGGAGCGGCGGCGTCGGGAGACCACATGAAGATGGCGTAATCGGTCTGGCTGGGATTGGTGAACACGGTCTGATAGATATCCCATTCCGGATACAGAGTGGTGATCTCGATGCCGATGTTCTTGCCGGCAGCCGCAACCACTTCCATGGAAGCCTGCCAGTCGGTCCAGCCGTTGGGGCACACGGCGTTCAGGGAGATCTTCTCGCCGTTGTACTCGCGCCAGCCGTCGTTGTCGGTATCGACCAGGCCCGCCTCGTCCAGCAGGGCGTTGGCACCGTCGATATCCATGCCGGCCCACTGCAGGTCGGCAACCGCCTCGTGGTCATACAGAGCCTGCTCGCCCTCGGTGGGGTTCATCAGAGAACGCGGCACGTCGGAGAAGGAGGGGCTCTGGTTGGTCATGGCGTTGGCGATGATGGTGTCATAGTCAACGGCCATGGCGATGGCCTTGCGCAGCGCCGGATTCTCGGCCAGCACGGGGATGTTGAAGTTGTACCACGCGGTGGGCATGGTCAGGCAGACGCCGTAGGGCGCCTCTTCATAGAACGTGGAGATCGGCAGGCCGTCTTCCAGCCACAGGTTCTGCACGTTGCCGATGAACTGCTGGCAGACGTCCACTTCGCCGGCCTTCAGGGCGTTCTCACCGGCGGGGTTGTCGGCGTAGATCGCATGGGCGATGTACTTCGGCACGGGCAGCTTGCCCCACATGGACTCGTCCTGGCCCCAGTAGTTGTCGTCGCGGATGAGCACGACCTTCTGGTCGTCGGCGAAGTACTTGGTGTAGGGGCCGGACCAGACGACGTCTTCACCGGCGTCGTTCAGGATGGACACGGCGTCGCCGTTGTTGCGCTCGACCACGGTGTCGATCCACGCGGCCTGGGCGATGGGGGTGCCGGTCAGGAAGTCCATGATCTTCAGGGGGTTCACGGGCTTGCCTTCGTCGTTCAGCTTGGCGTTGATGATCACCTTGTTGCCGTCGGCCTCGATGCTCTCGATGTAGCCCTTCAGGCCGGTGCCGGTGCCGTTGCCGATCTCGACGCCGATATCGAAGGTGCGCTGCACGTCAGCGGCGGTGACGGGGGTGCCGTCGGACCACTTGGCCGCGTCCTTGATGGTCAGGGTCAGCTGGGTCATGTCCTCGTTCCAGGCGTAGTCATCGTTGGCCAGCAGGCCGATCAGCTCGCCGTTGAGGAAGTTGTACATGTACAGCGTCTCGAACATCAGGGTGCGATAGCCGCCGGCGTTGCCCGCGATCGCCATCGAGTTGTTCTGGTTGGTGCCGATGATGTTCCAGCTGTTGACGGAGCCCCACTGCTGGCCTGCGAAATACAGCGTCTCATTGCGGGGCAGGTCGGTGGTTTCGGCCAGCGCGCCGATGGCGGTCAGAGCCAGCATCAGGGCGATGGCCAGGCACAGGAGTTTCTTCATGGATTCTTCCTCCAATCTTTATTTGCTAAGCCCTTGGGGCTTGAGCGACGTTTTCAATCCCGTTCTTTTCGTCCCCGGAAAAGAACGGCGCGGCCGCGCCGCATTCCTCATTCGACAACAAAATTATTATGCTTCTGTTAACAACATTCAGCGGGATAAGTATATCATTCCGGCCATACGGTGTCAAGGCCTTTGTTGCGGCATAACACCTGTTTTCCATCGCTTTCCGTCCCCTTCCCGCAGCCCCGAATCCCGCCGCGGCGCGCCCGTTCGGCCGCCCGGAACAAATTAATCCGTAAATATATTGACGGACGTTACAAAATAAAGTATATTGGTGGTGATTGGCCGCGCCGCCCGTATGAACCGAAAAAAGCGCGCGGCCGGAGGAATACTGCGATGAAAAAGCTCTCCCTGAACGGCGGCTGGACGCTGCGGGTTTCCGGCTGGGATCACGAGGTCCCGGCCACGGTGCCCGGGTCGGTGTACCACGACCTGCTCACCGCCGGCGAGATCCCCGATCCCTTTTACCGCGACAACGAAAACGAAGCGCTGAAGCTGATGGAGCACGACTTCAGCTACGCCCGCAGCTTCGACGTGCCGGCGGCGCTGCTGGACTGCGACGCGGTGCTGCTGCGCTGCGAGGGGCTGGACACGCTGGCGACGATCACCCTCAACGATGAATGGAGCAGCCCACAGCTGGCCAACATGCACCGCACCTGGGAATTTGACGTGAAGGAAGTGCTGCGCCCCGGCGAAAACACCATCCGCGTCGATTTCGCCTCGCCCACGCGCTACATCCGCTCCGCCTATGCCGAGAGCCGCGCCGACGGCACCACCGACGCCATGGTGGGCTTCCCGCTGCTGCGCAAGGCCCACTGCATGTTCGGCTGGGACTGGGGCCCGCGGCTGCCCGACGCCGGCATCTGGCGGGACATCGCCGTCATCGGCGTGGAGAAGGCCCGCATCGAATCCGTGCGCGTGCACCAGCAGCACCACGCCGACGGCTCCGTCACGCTGACGGTGCTGCCGTCGCTGGACCGCTACGACGCTTCCGGCGTGCAGGTGGTCACCGCGCTCACCGGCCCCGACGGCGAAGCGATCCCCGGCGGCGGATCGGTCATCGAGATCGCCGATCCGCAGCTGTGGTGGCCCAACGGGCTGGGCGGCCAGCCGCTGTACACGCTTTGCGTGCGGCTGTTGAAGAACGGCGCGGAGCTGGACCGCTGGGAGAGGCGCATCGGCCTGCGCACGCTGACGGTCACCCGCCGGAAAGACGAATGGGGCGAGAGCTTCTGCCACACCGTCAACGGCGTGGACGTGTTCGCCATGGGCGCCGATTATATCCCCGAGGACAACCTGCTGCCCCGGGTGACGCCCGAGCGTACCCGCCGGCTGCTGGAGGACGCGAAGCTGGCCAACATGAACTGCGTGCGCGTGTGGGGCGGCGGCTACTACCCCGACGACTGGTTCTACGACGCCTGCGACGAGCTGGGCCTGCTGGTGTGGCAGGACTTCATGTTCGCCTGCGCCGTGTACAACCTGACCGATGAATTTGAGGAGAATATCCGCGCCGAGTTCGCGGACAACATCCGCCGCCTGCGCCACCACGCCTCGCTGGCGCTGTGGTGCGGCAACAACGAAATGGAGCAGTTCGTGGCCTGCGGCGAATGGGTGTCCAGCAAGCGGCAGGTGGCCGATTACATCAAGATGTACGAATACATCCTGCCCCAGGTGCTGAAGCGAGAGGACCCGGGCACCTTCTATTGGCCGGCCAGCCCGTCCTCGGGCGGCAGCTTTGACGAGCCCCAGGACCCGGACCGCGGCGACGTGCACTACTGGGACGTGTGGCACGGCCTGAAGCCCTTCACCGACTACCGGAACTATCTGTTCCGCTACGTGTCCGAATTCGGGTTCCAGTCGTTCCCCTGCATGGCGACCATCGAATCGTTCACCCTGCCGGAGGACAGGAACGTGTTCTCCTATGTGATGGAGAAGCACCAGCGCAATTCCTCCGCCAACGGCCGCATCGCCGCCTACCTGTCCCAGAACTACCTGTACCCGTCCACGCTGGACGGCTTCGTGTACGCCTCGCAGCTGCTGCAGGCGCAGGCCATGCAGTACGGCGTGGAGCACTGGCGCCGCAACCGCACCGGCGGCCGCTGCATGGGCGCGGTGGTGTGGCAGCTGAACGACTGCTGGCCGGTGGTCAGCTGGGCCAGCATCGATTACTACGGCCGCTGGAAGGCGCTGCACTACTATGAAAAGCGGTTCTTCGCGCCGGTGCTGATCTCCTGCCACGAAGAGGGCATCCTCTCCCAGGACACCAACGTGAACGCCGAGCCCTTCGACCTGAAAAAGACCGCGCGGCTGAACGTGTCGAACGAGACGCTTTCGCCCTTCGCCGGCACCGCCCGCTGGGCGCTGCGCCGGCCCGACGCCTCCGTGATCCGCGAGGGCAGCTTCGACGTGTCCGTGCCGCCGATGTCCGCCGTCTGGCTGCCCGAACAGGATTTCCACGACGAGGACACCTACGGCTGCTATTATTCCTACGAGCTGATTGACGACCGCGGCGAGACCGTGGGCGGTGGCAGCGTGCTGTTCTGCCCGCCGAAGCACTTCCGGTTCGCCGACCCGCGGCTGGAAGCGCGGCTGGAGGGCGACGAGGTCGTCGTCACCGCGGCGGCCTACGCCCGCTCGGTGGAGCTGCGGTGCGGCCCGGACGTGCTGCTGGAGGACAACTTCTTCGACATGAACGCCGGCGAGCGCCGGGTGAAGGTGCTGCGCGGAACGCCGGAGAACGTCTCCGCCCGCAGCGTCTACGACATCCGGTAAAGTCGGCTGCGTGCCACCATACGGCTTCGCCGGCGACCTCGCCGCTCCTCAGCCTTCGGCCTCGCTCTTGGTCGGCTGCCTGCTCGCCATTCGGCGGCCCGCAGCTTCGCGGCGGGTCAGCCATCCGGCTTCGCCGGTGACCTCGCCGCTCCTCGGCCTTCGGCCTCGCTCTTGGTCGGCTGCCTGCTCGCCATTCGGCGGCCCTACGGTTACCAGCGCGCTCCCCTACTCCCTACTGCCTACTCCCTACTCCCTACTGCCTACTCCCTAACCCCGAAAGGAGCCTTCAAATGGACATCACCAAAATCCGTTCCCTGATCGCCGAAATGACCCTGGAGGAAAAGGCCGGGCTGTGCTCCGGCGCCGATTTCTGGCATACCAAGGCCGTCGAGCGCCTGGGCGTGCCCGCCACGATGGTCTCCGACGGCCCCCACGGCCTGCGCAAGCAGGACGACGGCGCCGACCACCTGGGCGTGAACGACAGCATCGAGGCCGTGTGCTTCCCCGCCGGCTGCGCCACCGCCGCGTCCTTCGACAAGGCGCTGGTGAACCGCATGGGCCGGGCCATCGGCGAATCCTGCCAGCATGAAAAGCTGTCCGTGGTGCTGGGCCCGGCGGTGAACATCAAGCGCAGCCCGCTGTGCGGCCGCAATTTCGAATATCTCAGCGAGGACCCGTACCTGGCCGGCGAGATGGCCGCCGCCTACATCCAGGGCGTGCAGAGCCAGAACGTGGGCACCTCCATCAAGCATTTCGCCGCCAACAGCCAGGAGCACCGGCGCATGTCCTCCTCCTCCGAAGCCGACGAGCGCACCCTGCGGGAGATCTATTTCCCCGCCTTTGAAACCGCCGTGAAGAAGGCCCAGCCCTGGACGGTGATGTGCAGCTACAACCGCATCAACGGCGTCTACGCCTCGGAAAACCGCTGGCTGCTGACCGACGTGCTGCGCGATGAATGGGGCTTCGAGGGCTACGTGATGTCCGACTGGGGCGCCACCGCCGACCGCGCCGTGGGCGTGCACGCCGGGCTGGACCTGGAGATGCCCTCCTCCGGCGGCATCAACGACCGGAAGATCGTCGCGGCCGTGCGCGCGGGCACGCTGGCGGAGAGCGACGTGGACCTGGCCTGCGAGCGCATCCTGAACATCGTCTACCGCTACACGGAGAACGCGAAGCCGGACACGCCCTGGGACATGGAGGCCCAGCACGAGCTGTCCGCCCAGATCGCCGCGGAGTGCATGGTGCTGCTGAAGAACGAGGGCGGCATCCTGCCGCTTTCCAAGGCCGATTCCGTCGCCTTCATCGGCGAGTTCGCCGAGAAGCCCCGCTTCCAGGGCGGCGGCAGCAGCCACATCCACTGCTTCAAAACCACCAGCGCCGTCCAGGCCGCCGAGGGCCTGAACGTGACCTACGCCCGGGGCTATGACACGGCCGCCGACCGCGCCGACGACGCCATGATCGCCGAAGCCGTGGCCGCGGCGAAGGCCGCGAAGGTGGCCGTGGTGTTCGCGGGCCTGCCGGATTCCTACGAATCCGAGGGCTACGACCGCAGGCACATGCGCATGCCCGAATGCCAGGTGAAGCTGATCGAGGCCGTGGCCGACGCCAACCCCAACACCGTCGTGGTGCTGCACAACGGCTCCCCGGTGGAGATGCCCTGGATCGGCAGGGTGAAGGCCGTGCTGGAGGCCTACCTGGGCGGGCAGGCCGTGGGCCTGGCCACCGTGCGGGTGCTGTTCGGCGACGCGGATCCCTCCGGCCGCCTGGCGGAGACCTTCCCCCTGCGCCTGCAGGACAACCCCTCCTATCTCTATTACGTGGGCGAGGGCGACGCCACCGAATACCGCGAAGGCGTGTTCGTGGGCTACCGCTACTATGATAAAAAGGAAATGGACGTGCTGTTCCCCTTCGGCTACGGCCTGTCCTACACCGCCTTTGAATACTCCAACCTGCGGCTGAGCGCCGCGTCCGTCAAGGATACCGACGCGCTCACCGCCACCGTCACCGTAAAGAACACCGGCGGCCGCCCGGGCAAGACGGCAGTGCAGCTGTACGTGCGCGCCGGCGAGGGCGAGGTCATCCGCCCGGTGCGCGAATTGAAGGGCTTTGAAAAGATCGAATTGCAGCCCGGCGAGGCGAAGGACGTGACCTTCACGCTGGACAAGCGCTCGTTCGCCTACTGGAACGCGGCCCTGCACGACTGGCACGTGGAGTCCGGCGACTACGCCGTGGAGATCGGCCAGTCCAGCCGCGACATCGAGGTCAGCGCGCCGGTCCATGTGGAATCCACGGTGGCGGTGCCGATGCATTACGATGCCAACAGCATCCTGCTGGACGTGATGAAGTCTCCCGCCGGCGCCGCGGCCATGAAACCCATCATCGACGCCCTGACCGCCACCTTCGGCGGCGGCGAGGGCAGCGCCGCCGAGGAAGCCATCTCCACCGAGATGACCCTGGCGATGATGAACTACATGCCGCTGCGCGGCATCATCTCCTTCGGCGGCGACCAGCTGCCCCCGGATTTCCTGGACCGGCTGCTGGAACAGCTGAACGGCTGATGGAGCTGATCCCGCTTTTCCCCGGCTGCGCCGACACGGCCGCGCTGCAGGCGCTGAACGACGAGGCCTTTCCCCCGCAGGAGCGGCTCACCGTTGCCCAGCTGTTTGCCGACCTGAACGGCTTGAAGCGCGATCTGCTGGGCATCTACGAGGCCGGGCGGTTTGCCGGGTTTGTGAGCGTGCTGGCCTGCGGGCGCTGCGCCTACGTCTGTTATTTCGCCGTCCGCGCCGAATGCCGGGGCAGGGGCGTGGGCAGTCGCGCGCTGCGCCTGCTGCCCGAACGGTATCCCGGCCGCCAGATCGTAGTGGATTTCGAGGCGCCCGACCCGGATGCGCCCAACCACGCCCAGCGGCTGCGCCGCCGCGGGTTTTACCTGCGCAACGGGTTCCACGCCACCGGCTGGTACCAGTTCTACATGGAAACCGAATTTGAAATCGTCTGCAGCGACCCGCCCTTCGACCGCGAAGCCTATGAAGCGCTGGTGACCCGGGTGCGCGAATGCGCGCCGGATTTCAGCCCCAGGCGCTATCGCAAGGACGGATCGGGCGAAACACACCGAGGAGGTCTATCGATGATACAGTTTCCCAAGGATTTCATCTGGGGCGTGGCCTGCGCGTCCTACCAGTGCGAAGGCGCCTGGGACGCCGACGGCAAGGGGCCGAACATCTGGGACGACTTCACCCACCGCGTCGGCGGCGGCCCCGTGAAGAACAACGACAACGGCGACGTCGCCTGCGACAGCTACCACCGCTATCCCGAGGACATCGCGCTGATGAAGCAGCACAACATCCGGGCCTACCGCTTTTCCATCAGCTGGGCGCGGGTGATGCCCGACGGCGACGGCGCCGTCAACGAAGCCGGCATGGCCTACTACGACGACCTCGTCGACCGGCTGCTGGCCGAGGGCATCGAGCCGATGATCACGCTGTACCACTGGGACCTGCCCAGCGCGCTGCAGTACCGCGGCGGATGGCTGAACCGGGAGATCGTCGATATCTTCGCCCGCTACGCCGATGTCGTCGCCCGCCGGTTCAAGGGCCGCGTGAAGAAGTACATGACCATCAACGAGCCCCAGTGCATCGCCCTGGGCTACACCACCGAGGTCATGGCGCCCGGCTGGCGCTGCCCCGACGAGGACATCGCCCGGCTGTACCACCACATCGCGCTGGCCCACAGCGCCGCCCAGCGCGCCATCAAGGCCGTGGACCCGGAGACTGTGGTGGGCCTGGTGCCCTGCGGGCGGCTGTGCTTCCCGCAGCAGGACACGCCCGAAAACCGCGAGGCCGCCTACCGCGCCACCTTCGATCTGTCCCAGGGCTGGCAGGGCTGCCACAACATCGTCCTGGACAGCGTGATCCTGCGCCAGTACGACGACAGCGCGCCCGCCGCGGTGAAGAAGTTCGCCGCCACCGTCCCCGAATCCGACTGGGCGGCCATGGAGGCCCCGGATTTCATCGGCATCAACGTCTACAACGGCAACAGGGTGGACGACGCCGGCCGCGACCTGCCGCCCTTCCGCGGGTTCCCGCGCACGGCATGCAAGTGGCCCGTCACGCCGGAGGTGATGCACTACGGCCCTCTGAACCTGTACCGCCGGTACGGGCTGCCGGTGATGATCACCGAAAACGGCCTGTCCTGCAACGATATGATCTTCCGCGACGGCCAGGTGCACGATCCCAAGCGCATCGATTTCCTGCACCGCTATCTGGCCGAGCTGTCGAAGGCCATCGCCGAGGGCGCGCCGGTGCTGGGCTACCTGCAGTGGAGCTTCCTGGACAACTTCGAATGGGCCAGCGGCTACGACGAGCGCTTCGGCATCATCTACGTGGATTATCCCACGCTGCGGCGCATCCCCAAGGATTCCGCCCGCTGGTACGCGAAGGTGATCGAAACCAACGGCGCGTGCCTGAACGACTGACGGCAAAGGGCGCAAAAAGCCCGCTTCCCATTCC
The DNA here is from genome assembly GCA_902764285.1 of uncultured Eubacteriales bacterium. Lineage (GTDB taxonomy): Bacteria > Bacillota > Clostridia > Christensenellales > Aristaeellaceae > UBA2862. The sequence continues at coordinate 14,793 of CACWVN010000003.1, read as the reverse complement.
GGGAAGCGGGCTTTCTCTATGCGTCCGCGCTCAGCCGACGATCGCCTTCACCAGCCGCGCAAACCAGCCGGTCTGCGGGCGCATGCCGCTGACGCTGGGGCTGCGCAGTTCCGGCGCGCCGACGTCCTCGGACAGGCGGGTGCTCATGTTCTGCAATTCATACCAATTGTTCATAATGCTTACCTCCTTGGGTTCCCTCTGCCGGGCAGCCGTCCCGCCCGACGCGATTATCTTATCATCCTTTCCGGGCGCGGATTGACATATTCGTTTAAATAATTGCAGATTGCTTCGTTAAATCGCGGGCGCGTTCGGGCCTTCCCGGACTCTTTTCGGGGGCGCCTCCCGCAATTGCGGCGCCGGAGTTGCGCTTTGGGGCGTTTTTGCGTTAAATCCACGTCAAGTTTCGGTTCGCGGCGGCGATTCCCCGCCTCTGCGGCCCGGTTCAGGCGTTGACAAGCCCCCGGAAACGTGATAGAATCAATTCACCTATCAGGTGACAGGGAACAAGTCCCCCGGAAGGGCACGGCAAGAGAGTATGCGCCGCAGGCTGAAAGCGCGTACCGCGGCCGCCGCGGGATACCGCCCCTCGATGGCAGGCGTTTCGCGCGCGATACAGCGCGATCGAGGGGTTTACACAAGCAGGGTGGAACCGCGGATGCACAGCATTCGTCCCGGCGTGACGCACGGGCGAAGGCTGTTTTTTTATCCTGTTGGCGGGAGACCGGCTTCCCCCGCACCCCTGCCGCCCGTTTCCAATTTCCAAATGAAAAGGAGCGTATGCACATGGATCGCGAACAATTCCTGGAAGTCTACCGCCACTCGCTGGCGCACATCCTGGCCAAGGCCGTGATGGAGATCTTCGGCCGGGAGAACGTGCAGATCGCCATCGGCCCGCAGATCGCCGACGGCATGTACTATGATTTCCTGCTGCCCCGGGGCATCAGCACCGAGGATTTCCCCGCCATCGAGGCGAAGATGAAGGAGATCATGAAGCGCAGGGAGGCCTGGACCCGCAGGGAGGTTTCCAAGGCCGAAGCGCTGGAGATCTTCAAGGGGCAGAAGTACAAGGAAGAGCTGATCAACGACCTGCCCGAGGGCGAGACGATCACCGTCTACTATACCGGCGATGATTTCGTGGACCTGTGCCGCGGCCCGCACGTGGAGAACTCCTCCGAGCTGCTGTCCGTCGCCTACAAGATCCGCGCCGTGTCCAGCGCCTACTGGCGCGGCGACGAGAAGCGCGATTCGCTGCAGCGCGTGTACGTCTACGCCTTCCCGGACCCGCAGCAGCTGAAGGCCCACCTGAACATGATTCGCGAGGCCCAGGAGCGCGACCACAAGAAGCTGGGCAAGGAGCTGGACCTGTTCATGTTCGACGAGACCGCGCCCGGCATGCCCTATTGGCTGCCCCGCGGCTGGAAGCTGTACCAGACGCTGCTGGCCTATTCCCGCAAGCTGCAGGAAAAGCACGGCTACACGGAGATCTCCGCGCCGCTGATCAACAAAAAGAAGCTGTGGGTCATCTCCGGCCACTGGGCCCACTACCAGAACAACATGTTCATGGTGCCGGGCCTGGAGGGCTTCATGGCCGCCGACGCCGAGATCCCCGGCGTGCTGGACAACCCGCAGGACGGCCTGGACGAGACGGCGACGGTGAAGCTGCCCGCCGGCAGCCCGCTGTTCAACCGCGATCTGGATGACACCATGGGCGCCAAGCCGATGAACTGCCCCAACGCCATGATGACCTACAAGCGCACCGTGCACTCCTACAAGGAGCTGCCGATCCGCTACAGCGAATACGACGTGCTGCACCGCAAGGAGAAATCCGGCCAGATGAACGGCCTGTTCCGCGTGCAGGAGTTCCGGCAGGACGACGACCATACCTTCGTGATGGAGAGCCAGATCGAGGACGAGATCGCCGACATCATCGCCATCGCCGACGAGATCTACGCCACGTTCGGCGTCACCTACCGCGCCGAGTTCTCCACCCGCCCGGACGACTTCATGGGCGACATCGAGGTGTGGAACCGCGCCGAGGCCGCGCTGAAGAGCATCCTGGACAAGAAGTACGGCGAGGGCGGCTACGAGATCAACGAGGGCGACGGCGCCTTCTACGGCCCGAAGATCGACCTGCAGATCAAGGACGCGCTGGGCCGCGAATGGCAGTGCGGCACCATCCAGCTGGACTTCCAGCTGCCCCACAACTTCGGCCTGACCTACCAGACCAAGGAGGGCGGCATGGAGATGCCCGTGGTCATCCACCGCGCGCTGTACGGCTCGCTGGAGCGCTTCATCGGCATCATCATCGAAAACTTCAAGGGCGCGTTCCCCTTCTGGCTCAGCCCCTACCAGGTGGCCGTGGTGCCGATCCGCCCGGAGCACAACGACTACGCGAAGAAGGTGGTCGAGGCGCTGGAGGACGAGGGCATCCGCGTGGAAGTGGACTATGCCGACAAGAACATGAACGAGAAGATCAAGCACTTCAAGACCATGAAGGATCCCTACATCATCGTCGTCGGCGACAAGGAGGCCGCTGAGGGCACCGTGGCCATCACGGTGCGCGGCCAGAAGCAGCAGCTGCACGACGTGAAGCTGGAGACGCTGGTGAAGATGTGCAACAAGATGAACGAGGAGCGCCCGCTGGAGCTGATCGGCGAGGTGCCCGCGGAATAAGGGCAAACAAAGCGCCCTTTACGCAAGTCCAAAAGACCTGCGTAAAGGGCTTTTTCTATGGCGGCGGCCCGGGGGCTACCGCGCGAACACCGTCTCGGCGCAGCCCTCGGGCCACACCTGCACGCTCTGGGCATACGCCGCGCCGCCGGACAGCCGGCCCGCCAGCGACAGATACCACATCACGCGCCGGGCGGTATAGCTGTACAGCTCGCTCAGCGTCACGGCGCCGTCGTAATCCGCGTCGGCGCGCATGGCGCCGCGGCCGCCGCGGTCGATGCTCCAGCCGCCGGCCTCGCACAGCGCCCGGGCGAACACCGTGGCCATGCCGGATTCCGCGCCGCCCTCGCCGAAGCTGATGCGGTAGCTGTCCTGTTCCTGCGCGGCGCTGGCCAGCACCATGAACCGGCTGCCGCCCATCACCGCGGGCCCGCGCATGCCGGAAAACACGGCGTCGACGCCCTCCAGAATATCCTCCGGCCCGCCGGCCCGGCCGATCGCCCCGCCGCTGCCGCAGCAGTCGATCACCACCAGCATCCGCCCCGGCACGCCGGCCAGCGCCTGCGCCAGCTCCGCCGCCGTCAGCACCGATCCGTCGTACATCCGAAAGCAGGTCATCCCGCCGGTGTACTCGCCGTGGCAGGTGATGTAGAACAGGTTCATGTCGCCGTCGCCGGCCCCGGCGAAGGCTTCGCCAATGGCCGCCAGCGCGCCGTCCCGGGAGACGTCCAGCCGCGTGGTGACCTGCCAGCGCGCGCCGTCCATCGAAAGCTCGCCCAGCATGCTGCGGATGCCCGCCACCGAATTGGCCGATCCCGTGCGCACCGCCGCCACCGTGCTGGCATAGCCCTGCTCGCCCACCAGCAGCGCGCGCCAGCGCTTCGGCGCGGGCCCGATGAGCACGTCGATCGAATCCTCCCATCCGCCGTCCGCGGCGCGCACCGTCAGCGTGGCCCATCCCTCTTTCAGCCCGCGCAGCACGCCGCTGGCGTCGATCCCGGCCACGTCCGACGGCTCGATTTCATATTCCAGCGTCGGATCGGTGGCGTTCGGGGGCAGCACGGCGCATTCGATGGCCGCGTCGTCGCCCGCGTTCAGCGTCACGCGCTCCGCCAGCAGTTCGACGCCCTCGACCGGAACGTATTCCACCTTCACGCGGCAGCGGGCCGATATCCCGTCCGCGCCGTAGGCCGTCACCACCGCCTCGCCGGGGCTGCGGCCGGTCACCGTCCCCTGGTCGTCCACACCGGCGACGGCGGAATCGCTGCTCTCCCAGTACACCAGGCCGCCGGTCCCCTCCGGGCTGAACCGGGCGGTCAGCCGCGCGGATTCCCGGCCCGAAAGCGTCATCTCCCGGCGCGACAGGGTCAGCCGGTCCGGCGTCTCGCCGCCGGCGCCGCGCTCCAGGCGCAGCGCGTACAGGCCCGTCGCGCCGTCCCGGGCCGATACCCGCAGCCACAGCCGCTGCCCGGCCTCCGGCGTGAAATCCAGCAGACAGGCTCCTCCGGCGGTGGGCATGCCCTCGGCCGCCAGGCGGCCGTCCTCGTCGAACAGCCGGATCTCCAGCCGCAGCCCTGCGTCGGCGGGCACGCCCGCCAGCGCCACAGGCAGCGCCGTCCCGGCCTCCACCAGATACCAGTGCGCGTCGCCCGCGCGGGCAAAGGCCTTGGCGTAGCTGTCGCCCGCGGCATCCAGCGGCATGGGCATGGAAAAGCAGCGCGACAGCGCGTGCCGCGCCACTTCCAGGCGCGCCCGGCCCGATCCCGACAGCCGGATCTGGTAGCGTTCGCCCGCCGTGAGCCGCAGGCTGACGGCGGATACGCCGCCATCGCCCTCGGCCAGCAGCGCGTCGCCCTGCCACAGCTGGGCGCGGATCTCGGGCGCGGCGTCCTCCGCCGGGAACAGGCAGACGTCGTAGACGCTGTTGGACGCCGCCGTGAAGGCGTAGACCGCCTCGCCGCCGTCCAGGTTCACTTCCGCCAGCGCGCCGGCGGGCAGGACCGCGGCATCGGCTCGCGCGGGCGCAGCCAGGCCGGACGCCGCCGCCAGCGCCGCCAGCCAAACCAACGCGATGCGCAAGATCCCTCTCGTCATTCCTGTTCCCTGTTCCCAGGGCCTGCCGGCCCGACCTCGCTGAAAACAGTCCGCCTGACTGTTTCCCGGGCGCTCGGTCTCCCTGTTACCTGTTCCCTGTTCCCTTATTCACCACAGGCGGGCGCCGCATCGGCGCCCCTACCGGAAGATGGAGCGGCAGCGTTCCCCTACTGCCTACTCCCTACTCCCTCTTCAAATACTCCAGCTTCACGTAACCCGACAGCTCCGCGGTCTTGATCGGCACCCAGCCGTCGCCGTCCGCCTCGCCGCACACGATCACCCGCCGGCCCCGGGCCAGCTGGTCGATGGCCGGAGAGGACGTGGTGGGTCTTTCCCGCACGTTCAGCAGGTCAGCCGTCACCTTTGCGTAATATTCGCCCGATTGCAGCGCGGGCAGCGGCGCGGGCGTGGGCGCGGGCGTGGGCTTCGGCCGGGCCGCGCCCACCCCGGCGGGCAGCGCCGCCAGGTCGGTCAGCTCAAATTCCGGCCAGCTCATCCGCTCCACGGACATGCCGGGGTAATAGAAGGCCAGGATCTCCTGCCAGCCCTTGCCGTAGTGCCCGGCCATCCACTGGGCGCCGCGCTGGCTCATGCCCACGCCGTGGCCGTAGCGCCGCATGATGATCGTGAACGACTGCGCCGCGCCGGATTCGTCCCGGGCGGTTTCCACCGAGATCAATTCGTAATCCGATCCGTTCAGCCCCAGGGCGAGCGCGCCCTTGATCTGGCCGTACACGTCCAGTGTCACGTCCCAGGTCCCGTCGGACAGCACCCATTCCTTTTCCACCGCCTCCGGGGCCAAGGGCATGCCGTCCGCCTCCGGCGTCGCGCCGGGCTCTGTCGTCGCCAGGGGCGCAGCCGTCGCCAGGGGCTTCAACAGCTTCGCCCGCAGCGTGAACCGCAGCCCTTCATACATCCGGCTGCCCTCGAAGCGCGGGTTCACCGGCTCAATGGATTCGATGGAATCCAGCTGCCATTCCCCGTCGCCGTAGCCCTCCGCGGCCAGCTGCTCGCCCAGCGCCGCCTCCAGCATGGCCTTCAGCGACGCGCTGCCCTCGCAGCGGGCGGAGACGGTCAGTTCGTTCTGCAGGCTGCGCGGGTTCTCCAGGTCGTAGGGGTCGTCCTTCATGGCCAGATAGCCGTCGTTGTCGGCGCTGCCCCAGATCTGGCTGGCCAGCGCGGTCTGCCCGCCGTTGCTGGCGGTGTAATAGCAGATCGCGTAGCTGCCGCCGTGCAGGCCCACCACGCCGCGGGTGGCGTCCACCGCCGCGATCACGTTGGCGTACTGGGCGTCAAAGCCCTTGTACACCTGGTCGGCCGTGGTGTCCACCAGGTCGTAATCCCGGCCGGCGGACCTCGATTTGCGCTGCATGGCGTAGGTGCGCGCGGCCACGGCCTGGGCCTTCAGCGCCTCGATGGGGAAGGAATCGCTCATCTCGTAGGCCACCACGCCGTACAGGTAGTCCTCCACCTGGATCTTCAGCACCGCCCGCAGCCCGCCGTTCGCGTCCGCGGACACGGTCAGATCGCCGCAGTACAGCGCGTTCTTTTCCGATTCATCGATGTAAATCCCGTTTTCCGCGCCGTCGGCGGCCCGGTGCCGGGTAAACACGGCGCTGCCGCCCAAATTGATCGTCAGCCCCCCCACGGACAGGTACACGCAGCCGTCCGCCGCCGAAAGGCACGCCCGCGTGCCGCGCTCGAACCGAAAGCCCGGATCGCCGTCCACGGCGTAGACGCCCGCGAACGTCAGATTCAGCTGCTCCGGCGCGCCCAGCGACCGCAGGAACACCCGCAGCATGCCGTCGTCCCGCAGCTGGCAGTCGGGGATCTGCGGCGGGATGAACGGCGTCGCGTCCGGCTCGGCGGCCGCCTCCGGCGCGGGCGTGGCGTCCACCGTCAGCGCCACCGTGGCCGAAGCCTCCACGGCCTCCTCGTCGTCGTCGCCGAACAGCCAGCCCAGCAGCCCTGCGGCGCTCGCCGGCGCGGTCATCAGCATCCCCAGCGCCAGCGCCAACGCCAGTATCCGGTGCAGTTTCGTGGTTTTCATATGTCCTCCATGGGCGGGCGGCGCCCGCCGTTTTGTCATTTGTTACCAAGTATGGGACGGTTTTTCCCCGTTATACAAACAAATCCGCCGCCAGCCGCGCGGTCAGCAGCGCCAGCACGCCCAGCATCACCCAGCGCACCAGCCGCGCGCCCTTCGTCAGCGCCAGCTTTGATCCCAGCCAGCCGCCCGCCACCGCGCAGGCCACAGCGGGAACCGCCAGCGCGTACACCACCTGCCCCGCGGCCACGCGCGTGACCAGCGAGGCGATGTTGCTGGCCAGGTTCACCGGCTTGGACGTCGCCGAGGCCGTGACCATGTCCATGCCCAGCAGCATCGTGAACAGCAGGATCAGCAGCGTGCCGGTGCCCGGGCCAAAGAAGCCGTCGTAGAACCCGATGGCCAGCCCGATGCCCGCGCACAGCGGATACTGCCGGGGCGTCACGGGCCGCGGTTCCTCCGGGCCGTTCTTCTTCAGCAGCACCAGCGCGCCCACCACCGGCAGCGCCGCCACCATGAAGATGTTCATGAACCGGCTGCCCAGCGCCATGGACGCCCGCGTGCCCAGCCAGCTGCCCGGCAGCGCCAGCGCTGCCGCCCACAGCGACGGCTTTACCAATAGCTTCCCGCTGCGCCAGTAGCGGATGGTGGCCACCACGGTGCCGCAGGCCGCGGACAGCTTGTTGCTGCCGGCGGCGAAATCGTATTCCAGCCCGGCGATGGTATAGGCTGGCAGCGAGATCAGCCCGCCGCCGCCCGCGATGGCGTCCACCAGCGCCGCCAGGAAGGCCATCGGCAACACGATCAGGAACATCCGCGGCGTCAGTTGCATATCCATTCCCCCATACTCTACCGATTTTATTATATCACGCCGCGGTTGTCAATTCGCGGAGAAATTGGTACAAATACGCTCAGCCGGCCCAAATTTCGTCATAATTTTGACGGAATGCGTCGCTGCCCCGGCCTTGTATCTTCATACGCCTGCGTCTATAATAAAATAGGTTTATTATAAGGTGAAAGGTGGTGCGCGGGCATGGGCAGGAGCCTGTACGAAATACTGGCCCTGGCGGGGCGGTATGCGTTCGCCGGGCTTATGCTGCTGATCGTGCTGCGGGCCTGGCGCATCACCATCGTCGACAGCCGCCGGGCCGGCCGCCTGCGCCGCATGTCCCCGGAAACGGGCATCAGCGGCGAGCTGGTGGTGGTCTCGGGCGATGAAAAGGCCCGCCGCGGCATGAAATACCCGGTGATCCGCGAGGGCATGATCGGCGCCTCCCGCCGGGCGGACATCCGCATCCGCCACAGCAGCGTGCGCCGCCGACACGCCTATTTCCAGCTGACGGAGGACGGATTGATGCTGCGGTCCCATGCGGGCGCGCCGCTGCGGGACGACCGCGGGCGCCCGGTGCGTCAGATCACGCTCTCCGACGGCGCCGAATTCTGCGTGGGAAAGGTGCGGCTGTTGCTGGTGCTGTCGGAAGCGCCCGAGCCCGCCCGCCGCAGGGCCGACCGCCGCAGCCAGCCGCGCGGCCCGCGCCGCGACGAGCCGGAGGCGGATTTCTTCGATACCGGTCGCGCATCCCGGCGCCGGGACCCCGAAAGGCGCCTGGGCCGTCCGATCGACGTGGACGAATACTTTGATACCGACGACGGAGAAAACTGGTAATTCCATGGCGAGGAACAAAGTCGAAAAAATGAAAAAAGCGCTGATGCGCTCGAATACGCGGCTGCTGCTGTCGGCGGTGATGCTGTTCCAGGCGGCGGCGATGCTGCTGATCGCCTTCCAGAAGGGCGCGATCAACGTCCAGGCGCTGATCCTGGCCGCCGCGCTGCCGCTGGGCACGGCGCTGGTGACCGTGGTGATGGGCAGGATCTGGCCGGTCGACCGCGCGATACTGATCCTGGTGCTGTTCCTGTGCAGCATCGGCGTGATCGCGCTGTCCGACATCGCCAGATCCGACGTCACGCCCCGGACCCACGCCGTCTACGCCTGCGCGGGCATCGTGGTGATGTTCATCGGCGCGGCGCTGATCCGCTCCTGGCGGAGCTGGAAAAAGACGCTGCCGCTGCTGATGGCGCTGTGCGTGATCGCGCTGCTGACGCCCTACCTGCCGAAGTTCGGCATCAGCAAAAACGGCGCGCGCAACTGGGTGGGCATCGAAAACGTCCTCACCGTACAGCCCAGCGAGTTCATGAAACCCGTCGTGATCGTCTGCCTGGCCGCGGGCTTTTCCAACCGGCCGCGGTTCGTGAAGTGCCTGCCGGTGATCGGCTTCGCGGCGGTGTGCTGCGGCATACTGCTGGCGGAAAAGGACCTGGGCGCGGTGCTTTTGTACTTCCTGACCACCGTGGCCATGTACTACGTCGCCACCTCCAACGCGTTCATCAGCCTGGCCGGGCTGGGCATGGGCGCGGGCGCGGCGGTGCTGGCCTACCGGGCGCTGCCCTACGTGCAGGCCCGCGTGGCCATCTGGCAAAACCCCTGGTCGGATTACGAGCACAGCGGCTACCAGCTGATCCAGTCGCTGATCGCCATCGGCTCCGGCGGCCTGTTCGGCATGGGGCTGGGCATGGGCATGCCGCGCAACATCCCGCTGTATTATTCCGATTTCATATTCGCCTCCATCACGGAGGAATTCGGGCTGATCTTCGCCATCGGGCTGATCGCGGTCTACGTGCTGATCATCATGCGCGGGCTGATCGTGGCCTTCAACGCCCGCACGTCCTTCCACTCGCTGGCCTCCTTCGGGCTGGTGATCATGCTGGGCCTGCAGACGATGCTGATCGTGGGCGGCAACACCAAGCTGCTGCCGCTGTCCGGCGTCACGCTGCCGCTGGTGTGCTACGGCGGCTCGTCGCTGGTCAGCACGTTCTTCTCGATGGGGCTGCTGCTGGGCATCTCGTCGATGAACGCCGAGGACGAAGCCCGGGACATCGAGCAGCTGGAGCTGCGCGAGGAAATGAATGACTGACTGAGTGTTCAGAGTTCAGATAAAGTTACCCGGCACTCTTCCTCTCAACTCTGAACTCTAAACTCTCAACTCTCCCAAAGGGGGTGAATCTGGTGAAGGAGCTTCGGCGCAACATGCGCTTTATCGGCACGCTGGCGGTGGTGCTGTTCGTGGGGCTGGCGGCCTGGTTCGCCATGACGGTCTACGCCCAGGGCAATATCTGGGCCTCCGACGTGCACAACAGCCGGCTGAAGACCACCGGCAGCCTGCGGGGCGATATCACCGACCGGGACGGCAACGTGCTGGCCACCACCGCCGAAGACGGCACGCGCCTGTACACCGAAAACGCGCTGGCGCGGCGGGCGCTGTCCCAGACGGTGGGCGATACCGCGGGCATGAGCGGCACCGGCGTGGAAACCTTCTGGTCGTCCACGCTGCTGGATATCTCCTCGTCGCTGACCGACCGGCTGAGCGAGCTGTTCCACAGCACGCGCCACGTGGGCAGCAGCGTGCAGCTGACCATCGACGGCCCGCTGCAGGCCTGGATCGCCAGCCAGTTCCCCCGCGGCTACCGCGGCGCGGTATGCCTGATCAACTATAAGACCGGCGAGATCCTGGCCATGGTGTCCATGCCCAATTACGATCCCTACGACCTGGCCGCGCGATCGGAAGCCACCGTGGAGGACACCGCCTTCCTGAACCGCTGCCTGCAGGGCCTGTACACGCCGGGATCGGTGTTCAAGATCATCACGCTGGCCTCGGCCGTCACCCACGACCCGAACGTCGTCACCCAGCCGTTCACCTGCGCCGGCGAATGGGAATACGAGGGCGGGCACATCGTGTGCCTCGGCGGCACCGCCCACGGCGACGTGGACCTGAAGACCGCGTTCAAGCGCAGCTGCAACGTCACGTTCGGCAAGCTGGCCTACCAGCTGGGGCTGGACCGGCTGAAGGCGACCGCCGAGCGCTTCGGCTTCAACGAAAATTTCAAGTTCGGCGATTTCGTGGTCTATAATTCCTCGTTCCCCACCCGCATCGACAACATGAACGAGCTGGTGTGGGCGGGCATCGGCCAGGGCCAGGTGCTGGTCACGCCGCTGCACATGGCGCTGATCTCCGGCACCGTGGCCAACGGCGGCGTGATGATGAAGCCCTGGCTGGTCCGCTGCATCGTCAATTCCCTGGGCGCGGAAACCTCCGAGGGCGCGCCGGCGGCCTACCGCCGGGTGCTCAGCGAACCGGCGGCCGGCACGATCGCCGAATACATGTATGAAACCGTCCGCGGCGGCACCGCCACCCGCGCCGCCATCAAGGGCCTGAACGTCTGCGGCAAAACCGGCTCGGCCGAAATCAGCGACGACAAGTCCGTGGAGACCAACGCCTGGTTCACCGGATTTCTGTACGACGAAGCCCATCCCTACGCCATCTCCGTGGTCATCGAAGGCGGCGGCGCCGGCGCGCGCATGCCCAGCGAGCTGGCCGCCAAGGCCCTGAAAAAGGCCGTGGAGATGGTGGGATAAGGCCGCTGTTGGAGGATCGCCCATGCCCGAAATCATCACCCCGGACGCGCTGTTCTTCTTCGACGGGCAGCCCGGCGCGCTCATGCTGTACGAAGCGCTGGCGGGCCGGATCCTCGCCGAATACGAAAACGCCGAAATCCGCGTCCGGAAGACGCAGATCGGCTTTTACGAAGGCCGGCTGTTCGCCTGCGCCTCGCTGGCGCCGGTGCGGCGCAAAACAGAGCGCCCCGACCCGTATCTCACCGTCACCCTCGGCCTGCCCCGGCCGCTGGATTCCCCGCGGGCGCTGGCGGTGCCCGTGCGCCCGAACCGCTGGACGAACCACGTCGTCATCGGTCCGGAGCCCGGCATCGACGACGAACTGGCCGGCTGGATCCGCGAAGCCCACGCCTTCGCGCTGCGGCCCGGAACGAACAAACCCTCCACGAAAGGACGGATATGACATGCTTGAACTGAACAACATCACCAAGAAGTACCTCCGCCGCACGGCGCTGGACGACGTATCGCTGCGGCTGGAGGCGGGTAAGACCTGCCTGCTGCTGGGCCCGAACGGCAGCGGCAAGACCACCATGATGAAGCTGATCGCCGGGCTGGCGCGGCCCACGTCGGGCGAGATCCGCTTTGAGGGCATGCCCATCGGCAAGGCCACCAAGGCGCGCATCGCCTACATGCCCACGGAAAACTATTTCTACAGCTATATGTCCGTGCGCGACGCGGAAAAATACTATTCCGATTTCTTCGACGATTTCGACCGCGCCCACTTCGAACGGCTGATCTCCGCGATGGAGCTGGACCTGCCGGACCGCATCCGGCAGCTGTCGTCGGGCATGGCGGCGAAGCTGCGCCTGGCGCTGACGCTCAGCCGCAACGCCGGGCTGATGATGTTCGACGAGCCGCTGAACGGCGTGGACATCCTCACCCGCACCCAGGTGATCGAAGCCATCCTGGCCAACCGCGCCGACGGCCGCACGATGCTGGTCTCCACCCACCTGGTGGACGAGCTGGAGGACGTGGTAGACACCGTGGTGTTCCTGAAAAAGGGCAAGCTGATCGCCGCGGGCGACAAGGCGGAGGTGTGCGGCGGCCGCACGCTGAAGGACATGTACCTGGACATCTACGGCCATATTTCCCTGGAGCCCGTGGACGAGAGCGAGGAGGTCGAAGCCGATGCTTAAGCTGATGAAATACGAATTCCGCAAGCTGCGCGGCGCGCTGCTGGCGATGCTGGGAATCCTCGTCGCGTTGGAAATCGGCTTCCTGTTCGGCGTGAATAACGAAAAATCCGAGCTGGCGGCCATCTGCCTGGGGCTGATCACGCTGCTGGTGTTCGTGGTCTACGCCTACATCCTGCTGGCGGGCATGGCCAGCTATTCCCGCGAGCTGAAGGAAAAATCGGGCTATCTGATCTTCATGGCGCCGGTGCGGCCCATCGGCGTGGTGCTGTCAAAGCTGCTGTTCACGGCGCTGGCGGCCATCGTCGCCACGGCGATATTCGGCCTGGCGGCCTATCTGGATTACCGGTGGCTGTTCAACCGCCTGGACGTGGACCCGCAGGTGCTGGACCAGATCAACATGATCCTGCGCTTCGGGCTCAGCGCCAACGCCAGCGTCCAGCAGATACTGATGCGCGCCGGCTTCCTGGCGGTCACGGTGCTCATCGAAATCATGCTGACGATGTGCACCGCCTACCTGGCCATCACGCTGTCGGCCACGCTGCTGCAGAACAAGAAGGGCTTCCTGCGCGCGCTGATCAGCCTGCTGCTGTTCGTCGGGCTCACCTGGGGCTGCTCCAAGCTGGCCCGGGTGCTGCACGCTGAACGATTATTCCGGCGTCATCGGCTGGTCGCTGCTGCTGAACGGCGCCCTCTGCGCCGTCTTCGCCTCGGCCTCCGCCTGGCTGCTGGACCGGAAGGTGAACCTGTAGTCCTTCGGTTTGCCCGCAAACCGAAACGCATCGCGAAAACCACCGCTGCCCCACCGACGACCATTATTAAGGAGGTCTATCCCATGAAAAAGCTGATTTCCCTCATGCTGTGTGCCCTGCTGTGCCTGGCGCTTCTGCCCGCGACGGCGGAAACGGTCGAACCCACCGTCTCCGGCGACTACGAATACGTCGTCCTGGAGGACGGCACCGCCGAGATCGCGAAGTATACCGGCGCGGCGGACGCGCTGGACATCCCCGCCGAGCTGGACGGCCTGCCCGTAACCGCGATCGGCCGGCGCGCGTTCAGCTCCTGCGACTCCCTCACCGCCGTGACGATTCCCGAGGGCGTGACGTCCATCGGCGAAAAGGCGTTCGTCTACTGCACGGCGCTGACCGGCGTGACGATCCCCGAAGGCGTCACCGCCATCGGCAATGAGGCGTTCTCCGGCTGTGAGAGTCTGGCGGAAATTGCGATTCCCGGCAGCGTGACGGAGGTCGGCGTCAATCCGTTCACAAGCTGTTCCGCGCTGGCGTCCATCACGGTCCCGGCCGACCATCCCGCGCTGGAGATCATCGACGGCGCCCTGTTCGGCAAGGCGGATCACCGGCTGATCTGCTGTCCCGCGAAGCTTCCCGCGCTCACCTTCGATATCCCGCAGGGCACCGAAATCATCGACGGCAGCGCCTTCTCCTGGTGCATGATGCTGAAAACCGTCGCGATTCCCGACAGCGTAAAGGAAATCGGCGTCAATCCGTTTGACGGCTGCTTCTTACTGGAAAGCATAGAGGTCTCGCCCGACAATCCCGTTTTTGAAGCCCTCGGCGGCGTGTTGTTCGACAAGGCGGATCATCGGCTGGTCTGCTGTCCCCCAGCCATGTCCGGCGAAATCTACGAAATCCCGCAGGGCATCGAAACCATCGGCGCCTACGCCTTTTCCTGCTGCAATTTCACGGGCGTGACCATTCCCGACAGCGTCACCGCAATCGAAGACGATGCGTTCTCCGTCTCCGATCTGACCGCCATCGCCATTCCCGACAGCGTCACCGAAATCGGCAAGAGTGCGTTCACGCGCTGCGACGGGCTGACGGAAGTAACGATCCCCGCCGGCGTCACCGTCCTCAGCAACGACATCTTCGCCTACTGCGAAGGGCTGACCCGCGTCGCGATCCCCGAGGGCGTGACTGTCATCGGCGCCAGGGCTTTCATCGACTGCGGCAATCTGACCGAAGTGAATATTCCCGAGAGCGTCACGGAAATCGGCCTGGCCGCGTTCAACGGCTGCGCCGGGCTGACCGCCCTGTCGATCCCCGCGGGCGTGGAGAAGATCGAGAGACTGGCCTTCGACGATTGCGAAAACCTCACGCTCACGGTATCGGCCGGCTCCTATGCCGAACAGTACTGCCGGGAGAACGAGCTGAACTTCGTCCTCGCCGAGGGCTGATAGAACGGCCAAAGCATCCATTTCCCGGAGGGAACCATGTCTGAAATCCGAAAGCCCTGGAACGGCGCGCGCATGTCGCCGGCGCTGGAGTTCAAGATCGCCAACCTGCCGGATTCGCCGGGCTGCTACCTGATGAAATCCGAGG
>CACWVN010000002.1 GCA_902764285.1 uncultured Eubacteriales bacterium | reverse complement strand
TACGACCACGAATTCTGCGAGGCCGAGCTCGACCTGTTGGTGGACAGCCTTCTGTACAATCCCAGCATTCCCTACCGGCAGTGCCGGGAGCTGATCGAAAAGATCAGGAGCCTCGGCGGCGAGCACTACCGGCCCACGCACGCCGCCGGCGCGAACCGCCCGGCCAACCCGCAGTTTTTGTACACGCTGGACACGCTGCACGAGGCCATCGACAGGGGACGTCGCGTGACCTTCCAGTACGGCCTGTACGACGTGGACAAGCAGATCCACGTGCGCATGGACGGCGACGCGCCGAAGGTGTACGACGTCAACCCCTACCGCGTCGTGCTCTCGGGCGGGCGCTATTACCTGATCTGCAATGTGGACAAGTATGACATGGTCACCCACTTCCGTCTGGACCGCATCGTGGAGATCAAACTGACGGAATTCCCCGCGAAGGACCCCGGCCGGGTGCGCGGCCTTGAAAACGGCCTGAACCTGCCGGAATACCTCACCGGACACGCCCACATGTTCACAGGCGAGACCCAACTCGTGCGCCTGCGCGCCGACCGCGCCGTGGTGCCGGACATCCTGGACTGGTTTGGCATGGACACCCGATTTGAAAACGTGACCGACGACACCGTGGAAGCGATCATCAGGACCGACGAATTGTCAATGAAGTACTGGCTGAAGATGTTTGGGGAATATGCGGGGAGGGTGTGAAGATGGTCAACATGGATCACAATTTGTTTAAGTATGCTACTTCTGAGCTTTCACAGGATGCGTTTCTTTGCTGGCTGTTGTCGTATGCGATGGAGGATGGATGCGATTCCGATCCGATCCTTCATGACTGTGCCTTAGCTATGCTGGAGCGCATGTGCCGCCGCGACGATGAACAGCGGGTCATTCCCACCATCGTCACGAGAATCCTCAAGCAATACCATCATATGGATGTCGTGGTTTGTTTTGTATCAAATAAAGGCGAAGCATACCATCTGATCATAGAGGATAAGACCTGGACAAACGAACATGACGACCAGCTGATTCGATATATGAAAGCGCTTCCGGAATTCCTTCGGAAGGATTTCCCGGGCTCAGAGCCGGATGCGGCACATGTGCTGGGCGTATATTACAAATCCAGTCTCCAGGGCGATTTGATCGGAGTAAAGCAGTCAAACTACGCGCTCATGCTTCGCCCGGATATTCTGTCTGTCCTCGAGTCCTACAAAAACAGAATGTCGAATGCCGAGAAAAAGAGTGAAATCTTCATGTCGTACTTTGAAAAGCTTTACAGTGATAAGAAGGCGGCAGAACAATATACAGAATCATCTCCTGCAACTTGGCGCGAACCACAGATCGAGAAATACTTTGAGTCGATAAGGTCAGATCTCGCAGAGCGCTGCGGAGAGCGCATGGCATGGGACTACGTCAACAATCCCTCCGGAACTTTTCTCGCGCTCTACAGTTCCGGCAGGGGAATCAAAGAGGAAAACACCAATGCCGCGTGTTCGGTCTATTTGCAACTGGAATTCACGGCGAGAAACGATGACAAAGGGATCGCGGGAAAGGGCAGGTTTTGCGTCAAGCTCTGCGTTCAACCTGTTGAAGAAACAAAGAAACTTTCAAGCGATGAACGGAACAGCATCGCAGAGAAACTGCTTGACAGGGTTTTGAAACGCAAAGAGGGAAAATACACCCCAAACTGCTATCATTTTATCAAACCGTCACGGCTGCGAGCCGCGACCTATATGACTGTCGGAGTGCATTCGCTGTTCGACAAGGACATGCCGGAAATGGATCATCGTTCGCTGACGGACGAAATCCTCAGATACTGCGACCACTATACAGCGTTCTGCCAATATCTGGAAAAAGAGGGGATTTCATGAATACCTGCTGCGGGGCCAACCTATGATCTACACCACCTCCGACCTCCACGGCTACCCACTGCCTGATTTCCTGCACCTGCTGGACAAGGCCCATTTCAGCGACGCGGATTTCCTGTTCGTGCTGGGCGATGTCGTCGACCGGAACGGCGACGGCGGCATCGCCATGCTTGAATGGATGATGCTCCAGCCCAACGTGCAGCTGCTCCTCGGCAACCACGAGGCCATGCTGCTGTCCTGTGATTTCCTGTTTCAGGAGATCACCGATGATCTGGTGAGCGGGCTGGACCTAGATCAGATCAGCCTGATGATGAACTGGATGCAAAATGGCGCGGAGCCCACGCTGAACGCACTCCACGCCCTGCGCAAGCGCGATCCGGAGGCACTCTTCGATCTGCTGGACTATTTGAAAGATGCGCCGCTCTACGACACGGCGACCGCCGGCGGCCGTGATTTCCTGCTCGTCCATTCGGGCCTTGGCCATTTCAAAAAGGACAAGCCGCTGTCCGATTACGAGGCGCACGATCTGATCTGGCACAGACCGGCGCCCGATGAGCAATACTTCTATGACGTCATGACCATCCTCGGCCACACCCCAACGGCCTTCTATGGCACGCCGACCCGCATGTTCCAAACGCCCTCCTGGATCGACATCGATACCGGCGCCGGTAGCGGCTATCCGCCGATGCTGTTACGCCTTGACGATCTGCAACCTTTCTATGTGTAGTCACTTTACCTAGCGACCAAAGCAATACTCTCCATTTGAGATTAATGATAACCAATCCTGCCTGACAGATGCCTAATGCGCGGTGCTCATACTGTTTTATGAACACCGCGCATTTGCCGCGTTTTTTCTGATTCAGCAGGTAAAAAATTGGTTTATTCCCGCCGCCGGGTATAGACAAAAGCAGCCGGAGATGATATAATACTTAAATGTCGGCGGGAATGGTTCTCCTGCTTGCGTCTGAGGTTGCGCCAGTAGCTCAGTTGGATAGAGCAACGGCCTTCTAAGCCGTGGGTCAGGGGTTCGAATCCCTTCTGGCGCGCCATTTTATGGTGGGTATAGCTCAGTTGGTCAGAGTGCCAGGTTGTGGCCCTGGAGGTCGTGGGTTCGAGCCCCACTACCCACCCCATTTTTTCGGATTGGTGCGGCTCTGTAATGGGGCGTAGCCAAGCGGTAAGGCACGGGACTTTGACTCCCGCATTCGCAGGTTCGACCCCTGCCGCCCCAGCCAGCGCGACCCATTAGCTCAGTCGGTAGAGCACCTGACTTTTAATCAGGGTGTCCGGGGTTCGAATCCCCGATGGGTCACCATTTTTTTGAGCGTCAGAAGGCGCTCTTTTTTGATCGGCAAAACGGATTGTTTTCGGATCGATGAAGCGAAAAACAAGTGGGCTTTTCTGCCAGCGAAGCGAGCCGCGGACGGTCCAATCCTGCGGATTGAAGCGCCGCGCCTGGTTCCGCGGGGACCCGGCGACAACCGTTCTGCCTTTTGCAATCCGGTGAAAGTAATTTTACCACGCGGGTCGCTCAAAATCAAGCTTTTGACGGCTTCCGCTTGACATCCGGACGCGCAGGATATAAAATAACATAGATTGAATATGCAATCATATATACGGACACGGCCGCGCGCCGTTCGAGGAGTTTGCTTCATGAAGAGAATGCTTTTATTCGCGTTTTGCGCGCTGATATTTGCCCTGCCACTCTGCGCGTCGGCGGACGACTATACCGATTTTCCCTTTGCAGACGATCCCTTTGAGGACCGGAACGACGGCGATCTGGAAGCGCCGAACACGGAGTTTTCGCAGAATATTGAAGTCGTCATCGACGGAACGCCGCATACGCTGGCTTTTGACCCTTCCCCCGAGTATTCGTCCATCAAGGACGGCATGGTCCAGGCGTCCTTCTTTGAATACGAAGGTGAAAAAGGCGCGCTTTACGAGCTGTATCTGATCTTCCCGGAGGATGTTCAGCCTGACAGCCGTGTCGACGCCGATTATTCCATACAGAACGACAAGGAATGCTCCGTCGTGCTGATCGTATCCGATTCCACCTCGGAGCGCTATTACGTCTCCGGCGTGATGAACCGGCGCCTCTATCCGGAAGGATCCGGTTTCTCCATGAGCTTTGATTTCGCGAATGGATCGGACTTTGGCGGCACGCTCTCCGCGCAGCTGGTCGCGCTGGATCTGTCCTCCGGCTCCGTCCTGGGTACGATGGAGATCGAAAACGCCACATTCAAATTTACCATGGCCGGTGATTCTACGGAGCGCCATTCCGAACCGCTGCCGACCGAAGCGCCCTCGGATCTGCGCAGGGTATAATGATCAGAATCGCGTTCTTCCCGCCCGATATCCCCGGGCGGTTTTTTATTGTGTTGTACATGATCCGGAATACGGAATGTTTTCCGGGTCGGCGGTTCCGCAGTAACGCGCCGACAATCATTTGGCTAAAGCGTAAAATCTCATTAACGGCTGTTGACAATACGCCTGTTCGGATATAATATAGTATTGAAAACCAGATTACAGAGTATTTATTATTAATTTGTATTCGACGAGGTGATTTCATGAAGCGAACGCCCCTGGCCGAGCGAACTATGCCGGATTATACCCGCGGCGAGGAAATCTGCAACATGGTGACGCATATCGTGGGCGGCGCGCTGGGCCTGCTGGCGCTGGTGCTGTGCCCCATCGTCGGCGCGCAGCATCACAGCGCCTACGCGGTGATCAGCGGCTGCGTCTTCGGATTCTGCGTACTGCTGGTATACACCATCTCCAGCGTCTATCACGGGCTGCACGCGGCGGTGTTCGGCAAGCGCGTCATGCAGGTGCTGGATCATTGCAGCATCTTTCTGCTGATCGCGGGCACCTATATGCCCATCGCCCTGTGCCCCATCCGGGCGTATAATCCCCTGCTGGGCTGGGCGCTGTTCGGCGCGATCTGGGCGCTTGCGGCGTTGGGAATCTCGCTGAACGCGGTGGATTTGAAGAAATACGATAAGTTTTCCATGATCTGTTATCTGTTGATGGGCTGGGCCATCGTCGTTCGCATCGATCTGGTGTACCGGCTGATCGGCCCGGGCGGGTTCTGGCTGCTGCTTGCCGGCGGGCTGGCCTATACCGCGGGCGCGGTGCTGTACCTGCTGGGCCGAAGCCGCCGGTACGCCCATTCCGCGTTTCACGGGATGACCGTGCTGGGCACGCTTCTTCACTTTCTGTGTATAATACTGTTTGTACTGTAAAGAGAACGCTCCGCGACGCCGCGGAGCGTTCTCTTTTGTCGTTTCTTCATGGAAAACCGCCAGAGGGCGTCGGCTTTCGCAGGAGCGTGCCGACAGTCATCTGCTGCTGTACAATGCCTTTCGCAGCGGCCAGGCCAGCAGCGAAGCCGCGGCGATCTTGGCCGCGTCGCCGGGAAGGAACGGCAGCACGCACATCGTCAGCGAAGGCCACAGCGCGTTCCCGCTCTGGATCATAAACCAAACCGTGCCCAGAGCGTAAAGCGCGATCGTGCCCAGCGCCATCATTACAGGCAGCGGCCATTTCCGCACGGAAGCGGTTTCCCCCGGTTTCACGCCCAGCCCCGTGATCCACGCGCAGAGCAGATAGCCGATCAGGTATCCGCCGGTCGGGCCGAACAGCTTCTGGAAGCCGCCGGTGTACCCGGAAAAGACGGGAACGCCGATCAGGCCGATCAGCAGATACAGCGCTACGACGGCGGTTCCCCGCTTCGCGCCCAGTACGGCGCCGGCGAGATAAACCGCGAACGTCGCCAACGACAGCGGTATCGGCGCCATGGGGATGACGTTCGGCGCCAACACGCACAGCAGCGCCGTCATCAGCGCCGTGGTAACCATGTCTCTTGTCTTCATATGCACCTTGTTATGCCTTGATTTTCAGGCTGACTTCCCCGGATCCGAGGCGTTCGATTCCGCGTTCGGTGCGGATGACCAGCCTGCCGTGTTCGTCGATGTCCATCGCGTGCGCCTGGATCAGCGCGCCGCCGCGGATGACGGTCACATCCCGCCCGATCACGTTGGATCGGCTGCGGTTTTCCGCCATGAATTCCCCGGTTTCCAGCTGGCCGTAGAGCGCTTCCAGCTGATTCGAGATCTCGGCAATCAGCCGGCTGCGGGAAACCGGCGCGCCGCACTCGTTTTCGACGGAGGTGGCGATATCTGCCAGTTCATCGGGAAAGCGCATGGATACGACGTTCACGCCGATGCCCAGCACCGCGTATTCCAGCTGGCCGCTTTCAAAGTCCATGCTGGCCTCGCAGAGGATGCCGCAGACCTTCCGTCCGTTGATATACAGGTCGTTTACCCACTTGATCTGCACGTCCACGTCCGCCACGGCTTCGATGGCCCGCGCGACGGCCACCGCGGCCATGGAAGTGATCATCACCGCGCGCTCCGCGGCCAGCTCCGGCCGCAGGATATAGGTGATGTACACGCCGGAATGCTCGGGCGAAAAGAACGGCCGGCCAAACCTGCCCCGCCCGCCGGACTGGGATTCGGCGATCACCAGATATCCGTGGGGCGCGCCCTTCGCCGCGAGCGCCTTGGCGCGGGTGTTGGTAGAATCCAGCCGGTCGTGGATCTCCATGCGCGCGCCGATGGTCTCGGCCTTCAGCCAGCGCTGGATCTGAGGCTTTGAAATCCGGTTGGGCGTGGAAACCAGCCGGTAACCCCGGTTGGTAACGGCTTCGATCTGATAATCCTCGGCGCGGAGATGCTGGATGGCCTTCCATACGGAATTGCGGCTGATGCCCAGCTTCCGGGCCAGCCGTTCGCCGGAAATGGATTCCCCCTGCGCCATCAACGCCCGCAACACTTCTTCTCGCGTAGACATGATAAACCTCCGCATGAGTTGGCATAACCTTAGCACGCGGAGGTTTGTATTGTCAACAATACATTGTTAACAGGGTGACATTTATCGTTTTTCCCGGTCGCGCCTGGAAAACACGCAGCCGCAGTAATCCTGGCGGTAGAGGCCGTACTCGGCGGAGAGCTCACAGGAGCGCTTATAGCCGTTCTTCTTTTTGAAATCCGAGGGCAGCCAGGGCACGCCCGCGGCGGCGGCCAGTTCCAGCCCGATGGCGTTCAGCAGCTGCGCGTCCTTCAGCGGGCTGATGGACAGCGTCGTGGTGAAATAATCGCTGCCGCGCTGCCGCGCCAGCTTCGCCGCGGCGCCGAGCCGCATGCGAAAGCAGCGTTCGCAGCGCGCGCCGCCTTCCGGATCATCCTCGTGTCCCCTGCACATCGCCGCGAAGGCGTCGGCGTCGTAATCCCCCACGATCACGCGAAACTCGCCCGCGTGCGGCAGGGTCTCCGCCAGACGGATCAACTCGGCCGCGCGATGGTCGAATTCCTCCCGCGGCGCGATGTTCGGGTTATAGTAATACAGGTCGATGTCCAGCCAGCGGTTCAGGTATTCCAGCACGTAGCTGGAACAGGGCGCGCAGCAGCAGTGCAGCAGAAGGCGCGGTCTGCGCCCGGAGGCTTCGATCCGCGCCAACTCGCGCTCCAGTTCGATCTGGTAATTGGTCTTCATCCGTCTTCTTCCTCCGGTTCGGAATCAAACGGCGCGCCGTCGCTTCCCTCCGGGATCATGATCCGCACGGCGGCGTGCAGGTTTTCCAGCTCTGCCACGGCGGTCGCCGGTTCCCTCTCGCCGTCCAGCGTCCACTCGACGGGCGCGTCGCACGTCACCCGCACGTTGGCCGCGGAGAAGAAATGGATCATCTCGTTGGGCAATTCCTGGGCCGTCAGGCCGTAGAGGATGCGGCTGAACTGGGCGGGCGTCTGGGGATTGCGCACCAGCGTTACTTCGAACCGGCCGTCGTTCAGCGCCACCATCTGGGCGTCGAGCTTCAATATGCCGCCGATGGAAGTGGAATTAGTGATGGAACAGAGTATGAATTCCTCATCCAGCACGCGGCCGTCGGCTTCCACGCGCATGTGGATGGGCTTGATGGACGTCAAATCGCGCAGCCCTTCGAGGATATAGGCGGTATGACCCAGCACGTTCTTGATGGCCTGGGGCGTGGAATAGGACGCGCGGGCAAACGCGCCG
Source organism: uncultured Eubacteriales bacterium (assembly GCA_902764285.1). Classification (GTDB taxonomy): domain Bacteria; phylum Bacillota; class Clostridia; order Christensenellales; family Aristaeellaceae; genus UBA2862. The sequence goes on along the minus strand of CACWVN010000002.1, from coordinate 51,946 downwards.
CAGGTGGCCGTATACACGAATCGCCGGCCGTTGAAGGAGCCGATGTCGATGCTCCGGGCGCAGCCTTCGACGATATCCCGCGCGGCGCGCATGACGTCGGACGACAGGCCGATGCTGGAGGCGTAATCGTTGGTGGTGCCGCAGGGGATGTACCCCAGCGGGCAGTGGATGTTTCCCGCGAGCATGCCCGCGATGGTTTCGTTCAGCGTGCCGTCGCCGCCGGCGCAAACCACGAGATCGTATTCCCTGCCGCAGCCGGAGAGATACTCGGTCGCGTCGCCCGATTTGCCGGTGATGTAAGTCTCGCAGCGATAGCCGTGCTCAATAAAAAGCCGGAGCATATCCGGCAGGTAACGATTGGCCCGCCGCAGCCCGGCCATGGGATTCAGTATCAGCAGCAATTCCTTCATAGCGTTTCCTCGCAGCCAAGCGCCGCTCACTGGTAAAGAAGATACAATTTGAAATCGAGTCCGTCACAGGAGACCTGGTGATACCGGACATTCCCGCACAGCCCGCGGACCGCGCCGTAGATGGCCGCTCCGTGCAGATGGCCGTATACGCAGTCCTGAACGCCGTAGGCCTCCAGGATATCCGAAAAGCCGGACTGTTCGTCGGTGCGCGGCGGATAATGCATCAATGCCGTCAGAGGCGCGTCCTGGCTTTTGGCGCGGGCGTGCTTCAGCGACATCTCCAGGCGCAGGCGTTCCCTCTCGTAGATCCGCGCGTCCTCGGCCGTCGTCTCCGGCCCGGGCAGCGTCCACCCGCGGGTGCCGGCATAGAGGCGTTCGCCGATCAGCAGGCTGTCGTTCTGCAAGGCGTACATGCCTTCGCCCAGCGCCCGGCGCACGCGGCCGATGGAGCTCCACCAATAATCGTGATTGCCGCGCAGCAGGATCTTTGAGCCGGGCAGTTCCCCCACGGCGGCCAGATCCTCCAGCGCGTCCTCCAGGTGCATCGCCCACGAAAGATCGCCGGGCAGCAGCACGAGGTCCTCCGCCGTCACGCGTTCCCGCCAGTCCAGGCAGATCCGATCAAAATGGTCTTTCCATTGGGGCCCGAAGACATCCATGGGCTTCTGCCGCGCCGGCAGGTGAAGGTCCGATATCGCATAGACGGCCAAGGCTTAATACTCCTCGTCGTCAGAATCCGCGTCATCAAACCCGTCGTCGTCCTCGGCCTCGTCGTCCACGTCCTCGTCTTCCTCGTCGTCGTCCTCGCTGAAATCGGCATCGTCTTCAAAATCCTCGTCGCCCAGGCCGCCGCCGATATCCAGCTCAATTTCGTCCATGGTCGATACGGAATCGATTTCGATGTTGGCGGGCGCGTTTTCGATCACGTCGTCCGATTCCATGGCGTCCCTGCGGGCCTGCTCCTTCAGGCAGTAGGCGCACAGCTCCTGGCCGGGCACCACGGGGTTTTCGCCGCACTCGGAGCAGAGCTCGATCATTTCAAACTGTTCGCTTTCGCCACGAACCTCGCGCCGACACACAGAGCACATCGTGTCGGTATCGTTCATGTAATTCAGTTCGCAGCGCGGGCATTTTACAAGCGCCATCTTTATTCCTCCCCCATCCATCAAAGCCATACCATTGTATGCAATAGCGGTCCGGTTGTCAATACCCCGGGTGACATCTCCGTCCGCTGAGGATATTATACACAAATTGCAAGAAAGCACAAGCCCTATATTGGCTGAATTGCCGGACGTTTCTGCGCGCTTTACCGTGACGCGCGAAACCGGGCCGCAAAGCGCGCGATATCGGCGCGATAGACCTCTTTCAGCGATGGGTTATAGATCACCGAAGCCGGGTGATACATGGGAAACAGCGTTCTGCCGTTCCAATCCAGCCACTGCCCGTGCAGATCGCCGATGACCGCTTCGCGGCCCATCAGCGCCTTCAGCGGAACGTTGCCCAGCGTAATCACGCAGCGCGGCGCGACGATGGCGATTTCCTTCATCAGGAACGGCAGGAACAGCTTAATCTCCTCCTGCGTGGGCGGACGGTTGACGGTCCTGCCCGCCGCGGAAACCTTCGTGGGCCGGAACTTGACGGTGTTGGTCACGTACAGCTCGCCCCGGTCCATGCCCGCTTCCTTCAAAAACTCGTCCAGGTTCTTTCCGGCCTTGCCCACGAACGGGCGGCCCTGCAGCGATTCCTGCTCGCCGGGCGCTTCGCCGATCATCATCACCGGCGCGCCGATCCTTCCTTCGCCGAAGACCAGCACCTTTTTTTCTTCTTCGTAGATCTCCCGGATGAACGCGGATACCTCTTTCCGGAACCGTTCCATCAACGCTCACCTTCCCCGGCGCCGGCCAGTTCGTTCAGTTTCTGCTTGATCTTCTGGAAGTCTTCCCAGGCTTCCCGCTTTTTAGCCGGATCGCGCAGCAGCGCGGACGGATGGTACGTCGGCATGAACCACACGCCCTTCTGCTGGTACCAGCGGCCGTGGTCCCGCGTGATGAAAACCTGGTCCTTTACGGTGTACTGGCAAGCGACCTTGCCCAGCAGCACCACCACCTGCGGCCGCACCAGCGCAAACTGCGCGCGCAGATAGCCCAGACAGGCGGCGGCTTCTTCCGGCATGGGGTTGCGGTTCATCGGCGGACGGCATTTGACGATGTTGCAGATATAGACCTCCGAGCGTTCCATGCCGATGGCGTGGATCATCCGCGTCAGCAGCTCGCCGGACGGACCCACGAAGGGCCGGCCCTGCCGGTCTTCCTCCTGACCGGGGCCCTCGCCGATGAACATCAGCCGCGCGTGGGGATCGCCTTCTCCGGGTACGACGTGGGTTCGCCTTTCACACAGCCCGCATTTTTCACAGCTGCCGATCGCCTCGAGCAGTTCCGGCCAGGATACGCGCATCAGGCATACATCCCTTCTGTTGTCAACATTACATCTAAAAAACGCCCCGCACAGGCCGCGTCGGCCCGCGAGGCGTTCACATCCGTCATTCAGGTATGATCAGCGCGCTCTGGAGGATATTGATGAGCGACCTGAACGATTCGCTCCCGTCCCTTTTCACCCAGGAAACCAGCGCGGCCAGCAAAAAGGCGCACGCGATGATGACGACGATTCCGGCGACGACGCCGACAAAATCGTAGATCCCCGCAAAGATCTGATAATTCACCTTTCGGCGCTTGACTTCCTGCCGGGTATAAATCTTTGCCATGAGCCGTCCTCCCGCGGGTTTCGCCCGCCGTTCTTCGCGCCATCGCCCGTCTTCCGGGCCCGCGCATCCATTATATCACGCTTCGTGCGCAAATGCAAATCACTCCACCGGCGTTTCCGCGCCGTACTGGATGATCCTGCTGCGGGCGGGATAGCGGCTCTTGCACAGCAGTTCCTTGCCGATCTGATTGCCGTTGGCGTCCCAGCGCAGCTTGTAGGCCTCGGCCTCGTATCCCACGCGGCCCTCCTGGATCACGCTGGTCTGGCCGGGCGCCAGCAGCGCGCTGGCCTGATACCTGGTGTCGTAATCCAGCGTGCGGGTGGTCACGGCCTCTATGGTGATCGTTTCGCCGTTCTCCAGCATCTGGCCGAAAATGCCGAAGCGGACGCGCTTGTCGTCGGTCAGATAGCAGCAGATGTAGATGTTGTCGCCCGTGGTATTCTTGAACCGGAAATCCTGGCTGCCCCAGTTCACGGTGGCATCCTTGCCCTTGTCCACGTAACCGACCGTCAGCGAATGGTTGTGGCGCTCGACGATCTCAAGATCCGCTTTGGCGACGGCGTTGAACAGCGTGGTGGAAACCTGACAGATCCCGCCGCCCACCTGCTCCGTCACCTCGCCGCTGGAATAGGCGCCGGCCTTCTTGAAGCCGCGCTCGGCGGTGCGCTTGCCCACGGTGTTGTTGAATGAAAAGACCTCGCCCGGGCGCAGGCAGGTGCCGTTGATGAAGGACAGAGCCAGCCGGATGTTGTTCAGGCGCGCGCTGCTGGAGCTGGAAGCGTTGGTGACGGCGGAGGAAATCATGCCGCAGCGGGCCGCTACCTCCTCCGTGGTGGCGTCGGGCGGAATCGCGATCACCGGAATGGTCACAGCGCCGCCGCCTTCGGATATGGCGGTTTTGATCGATTCGCGCAGCGATTCCTGATCCAGCAGCGTGCCGGGCCGGGCTTCGATGAACGTAAATTCGCAGGTGTCGGGATCGAACGATTCGATGCCGGCATTCTGCACGGGCCGGTCCACCTGCTTGGCGGCGAGCTGCACGTATTGCGCAACGATATTCTCGCTGTAATCGGAGCGCGTGACCGAATACGCCAGGGGCGTCTGCTGCCGGCTGGCCGCGCGTATATAACGCTCCTCCAGCGAGCCCCTGCGGCCGGCGCTCCAGGCGCTGGTCAGCACGGCTTCGTAATCGCTGGTATAGCCCAGATCGCGAGCCGTCACCGAAGCGCCGTTGTCAAAGGTGACGGTGCGCCCGGAATAGGCGGGCTCGATCGTGTCGCGCCAATATTCCTTCGCCTCGGAAAGCGTCATGCCGGAGACGTCCACGCCGTCGACGGTGGTGCCGTCATAAAACGTCTGCTGATCCACCACGCCGCGCATCATCAGGAAATCCGCGTGCAGCGCGTTCTGGCGCATCATCAGCACCACCATGATCCCGATGCCCACCAGCAGAACGGCGTTGATCGCGCCGAACAGCGCGGTTCTGGAATCGCCGCCACCGCCGCTGCCGCCGCGCCTGCCCGAAGAAGCGCCGGATGAGGCGCGGCGTTCAAGGAACAGGTCGCGGGACCGTCTCGCGGAAGCGCGCGCCACCGGGTTCTCCGAAACCGCGCTGCGTTTCCGGTTCGCGGCGGATGCCCCGCGCCCGGTCCGGGCGGCGGGTTTGTGGGCGGCCCGGCGCGCGGACGCGCCCGAAATGGGCACGATGCCGGGCTGCAGCCGGACGCTTCGGCTGGCGCTCTTTTTCTTCGCGCTTGCGGACGCGGCGGGCTTTCTGCGGCCGCCGGCGGCCGGTTTCCGGGCCGTTGCTGTTTTTCCGGCGTTCCCCTTGGCGGGCGACGCCTTGCCGGGTTTCGCCCTGCCAGCGGCGCTTCCGCGGGACGAACGCGGCTTTTTGATCGTCTCAGGCATCTATATTATCGCTCCATATCGTTCGGTATCTTTATTCTATCCGGCCCTCCGGCCGGATAATACCATTATTATAAAAAGAAGCGTGCGCTTCAAGCATATTCTGTTATCATCAGCGGGCAAAATTGGGACGAAACCGGCGACAATCCGCCCGCGCGGTCGGAAGCCGGACCGTACGGACCACAAAAAGGGAACGCTGTTAACAACGTTCCCTTTTCGCTTCGCATAAATGTGACCTTAGCCGGCGGTTTTGGCCAGGCGCTTGGCCAGGCGAGCCTTTTTGCGGTTCGCAGCGTTCTTATGAATAACGCCCTTCGCGGCAGCCTTGTCAACCGCGCCCTGAGTCGCGCTGAGCAGCTTGACATCGGCCTCGTTCGCAGAAACGGCGGTTTCGAACTTCTTGATCTGGGTCTTCATAGCAGACTTGATCATCCGGTTGCGCAGGTTCTTCTTTTCGGTCACCTTCACGCGCTTGATGGCAGACTTGATATTCGGCAAATTCTTCACCTCCCTACGCAAATTCGCAACTGCTATTATACCACGGCGCGGCCCCAAATGCAAGCCATCCGACACATTTTTATGCTAAACTTGGGTAAACTACATGGCGAAATCAGTTGCAAGAGCGGTCTTTTCGCCGCCCAACAAGGAGGAAACGCGATGGCAGCCATACGAACCGACCTGGCCATGGAGAGCTTCGAAAACGCGGACAGCGGCGCGGTGCCCGGCGTGCGCGTCAGCCGCTGGGAGAACGGCGGCGTGGACATTACGGAGGTTTTTATCGATGAAAACGAGGCCGCGCGGCTGCTGGACAAGCCCCGTGGCAGCTATCTGACGCTGGAAACCCCGCGGCTGCGCCAACGCGATCCCGACGCGCGGCTGGCCGTATCCGGCCTGCTGGCTGAGGAGATCGCCCGCCTGCTTCCGGAGGACGACGGGCGCGCCCCGGCGATGGTGGTGGGTCTGGGAAACCGCTTCATTACCCCGGATTCCCTGGGGCCCGGCGTCGTGGACCGCACGCTGGCCACGCGCCATCTGATGAACGAATACCGGTCGTCGAACCTTCGCAGCGTGTGCGCCGTGGCGCCGGGCGTGCTGGGCGTGACGGGCATCGAGAGCATGGAAGTGGTGGAATCGCTGGCAAAAGCCGTGCGCCCGCGGGTCATCCTGTGCGTGGACAGCCTGGCCGCGCGGGATTCCCGGCGCATCGGAACGACCATCCAGCTGACGGATACCGGCATACAGCCCGGCGCGGGCGTGGGCAACCATCGCCGGCCGCTGACGCGCGAAACCGTCGGCGCGCCGGTGATCTCCGTGGGCATGCCTACCGTCGTCTACGCCGCCACGCTGGCCCGGGACGCGTTCGGCTGGCTGTCCGCGCAGGACGGCGATCCGGAGCCGCACGAAGACGCGCTGAACGACATGGAAAAGACGCTGTTGAGCTCAGACATCGGCGAGATGATCGTCACGCCCCGGGAAATCGACGCCATCGTGCAGGACGCCGCCGGCATCATCGCCGCGGGCATCAACCGCGCGCTCCAGCCCGGGCTGAGCGACGCGGAAATATCTGCCATGATGGATTGATAATAAATCCATTGTCATGTAATATGATTTACTTCCCTGCCTATCTTGATTTACGTTTCTATAACATATTTTTTGTCGATTCGTTTTATAATAACCCTGTCGGCGGACGAGCCGATAGAAAAAGGATACACCTTCTTCTTCCCCCCCTGGCGCGGACAGCCCTTGAGCAAGGCGTGTCCGCGCCGTCTTTTTGGAATTTCTATAAGTTAGGTCGGCATAATCCGCAGGTCGGCTTCGACTATCATAATGCGTCAGTTGTCATTTTTTAAAGGTTATATAATAATTTCCGGCGGGAATATTTGATATAATGTCTTTGTTGTTTTGCGAACGGCGCCGCCGTTCGCGCACGTACAGGCAGGCCAAATGTCGGAGGTTGTGGCATGAACAAGATCGGTTTTGACAGTCAGAAGTATATTCAGCTGCAATCCGCCCGCATCCGGGAGCGCATCGATTTCTTTGGCGGCAAGCTCTATCTGGAGTTCGGCGGCAAGCTGTTTGACGACTATCACGCCTCCCGGGTGCTGCCAGGCTTCGCGCCTGACAACAAAATCCGCATGCTGATGGAGCTGAAGGACCAGGCCGAAATCGTGATAGCGATCAACGCCAACGACATTGAAAAGAGTAAGGTTCGCGGCGATCTGGGCATCACCTACGATTCCGATGTCATCCGCCTCGTGGACGTCTTCAGTGAATTCGGCCTGTACGTGGGCAGCATCGCAATCACCCAGTACACCGGCCAGCCCGCCGCAGATCTTTTCGCGCAGCGCCTGAAGGCCATGGGGCTCAGCGTCTACCGGCTGTATCGCATCCCGGATTATCCCCACAACGTGGCCGGGATCGTCAGCGACGACGGCTACGGCCGCAACGATTACATCAAGACCACGCGCTCGCTGGTGGTGGTCACCGCGCCCGGCCCGGGCAGCGGCAAGATGGCGACGTGCCTTTCCCAGCTGTACCATGAGCATCAGCGCGGCGTAAAGGCCGGCTACGCCAAGTTTGAAACCTTCCCCATCTGGAACCTGCCGCTGAAGCATCCGGTCAACCTGGCCTACGAAGCCGCTACGGCCGATCTGAACGACGTGAACATGATCGACCCGTTCCATCTGGAGGCCTACGGCGAAACCACCGTGAATTACAACCGCGACATCGAGATCTTCCCGGTGCTGCGCGCCATATTCGAACAGATTTACGGCGAATGCCCCTACAAGAGCCCCACGGACATGGGCGTGAACATGGCGGGCAAATCGATCATCGACGACGAGGTGTGCCGCGAAGCCTCCTGCCAGGAGATCATCCGCCGCTACTATAAGACGGTTTGCGCCGTCAAGCAGGGCCGCGCGCGCGAACAGGAAACCCAGAAGCTGGAACTGCTGATGCGCTCGCTGAATCTGGATTTCTCCCGGCGGAGCACCGTCGCGCCCGCGCTGGAAGTGGCGAAGCGTACCGGCGAACCCGCCGTGGCCATCGAATTGAACGACGGCCGGATCGTGACCGGCAAGACCTCCGACCTGCTGGGCGCGGCCGCCGCGGCGCTGCTGAACGCGCTGAAGGAGCTGGCGGGCATCCCCGACGAGATCAAGCTGATCTCCCGCAAGGTCATCCAGCCGATTCAGCATCTGAAGGTGGAACACATGGGCAACCGCAATCCCCGGCTGCACACCGACGAGATCCTGATCGCGCTGTCGATGTGCGCCATGACTGACGACAACGCGGAAAAGGCCATGGAACAGCTCTCCAACCTGAAGGGATGCGAGGCCCATTCCACGGTCATCCTGTCGCAGGTGGACGAAGGCGTGTTCAGCAAGCTGGGATTCAATCTGACCTGCGAGCCGGCCTACGAGACGAACAAGCTCTATCACCGGTGATCCCGCGCGGCCATCGCCGTCGATCGGTATATCCCGCCTCCACAAAGGCAATACTTGCCCTTGTGGAGGTCGTTTTTTATGGCAGGCAACAAGGTGGAAATCTGCGGCGTGGACACGTCTGCGCTGCCGACGCTGACCCACGAACGTATGCAGCAGCTGCTGCGCCAGGCACACGACGGCGATATGGACGCGAGGCGGGAGCTGATCCAGGGGAATCTGCGGCTCGTATTGAGCGTGATACAACGCTTCAGCAACCGCAGCGAGAGCATGGACGACCTTTTTCAGGTCGGATGCATCGGCCTGATGAAGGGATTGGACAATTTTGATCTGAACATGAACGTGCGCCTGAGCACCTACTGCGTGCCGATGATCATCGGGGAGATCCGACGCTATCTGCGCGACAACAATTCCATCCGGGTCTCCCGGTCCATGCGCGATACCGCCTACAAGGCGCTGAAGGCCCGGGACGCGCTGTCGACCCGCTTCGGCCGCGAGCCGAGCGTCGCCGAGATCGCCAAATCCATGGACGCGCCGGAGACGGACGTGGTTCTGGCGCTTGAGGCCATCCAGGATCCCGTATCGCTGTTCGACCCGGTTTACCAGAACGGCGGCGATACCATCTACGTGATGGACCAGGTGCAGGACAAGCGCGTCAGCGAGGAGGACTGGGTGCGCAGCCTGTCCATCAGCCAGGCGCTGGATCGGCTGCAGGACCGGGAACAGAAGATCATCCGCCAGCGCTATTTCCAGGGGCGCACGCAGATGGAGGTGGCGGATGAGATCGGCATATCCCAGGCCCAGGTTTCCAGGCTGGAAAAAGCCGCGCTGAAGGCCATGAAGAAATATATATAGAGCGGCGCTGTCTGCACCCGGCCGGCTCAGCAAGACCCTGCCGCACGCGGCCGACAGTGGAAATATCGACAAAAACGCGCGCCGGTATTGATCTTTTCGATATAAGAAAGTATAATATCTTATATGGGAAAATGATTCCGGAAGGAATGAAGCCGCGTGTCTGTTCGCAATTCCGCCAAGGCCATCGTGGTTCACGAGGGCAAAATCCTTGTAAACCGCTGCGTTTCAAGGTTTGGGGAATACTACGCTCTACCCGGCGGCGGCCAGCACACCGGCGAAATGCTCGGCGAGACCGTGCGGCGGGAGCTTCTGGAGGAGACAGGCTATTCCGTGGTGCCGCTGCGGCTGTCCGGTATCTATGAGCGCATCAGCGAGGGCCGGCGCGACGGCAACAGCCACAAGATCTATTTCATCTTCCTGTGCCGCCTGGACGGCGAGGAACGAAAAAAACCCACGGAAACCGATCGCTTCCAGGTGGGCTATGAATGGATCGACATTCGGGAAATCCAGCGTAAAAACCTTTTCCCGCGCGCCATCCGCGATAATATTTCCGGCCTGATCGGCCACGGTGAGACCATTTTCATCGGATCTGAAAAGAACCGGTGACGGCCGTCGAAGGGCCGTCGAAGCGCGCCGCTTTCGCGTCGATCAAGGGGAGAGCCGTCGGGCTCTCCCTTTTCGCGTTATAAAAGCTCCGCGTAATCGCGGATATACAGATCGGCGAGCGCTTTGATCTGATCCCGATTGGCGATCTGCGTCTCCTCTTCAATGGCGCAGACCCGCAACCCCAGCGACTTGGCCGACCGCACGGCGTTGAGCGCGTCCTCGAACACCCAGCATCGCTCCGCCGGAACGCCGAGACGGTCCAGCACGCGGGAAAAGTATCCGGGATCGTCCTTGGCGTTCCTGCCGCTCTTCTCGTTGAAGATGAATTCGAAATAATCCAGTATGCCCACGCGCCTCAACGCTTCCCGCAGGGAATCGCAGGGCGAGACCGTGGCGATGCACATGCGGATGCCCTCACGCCGCAGACGTTCCAAAAAAGCCGGCACCGCGGGCGTTTTCAGCGGTGCGTCGTGGATATAGTGCCGATCCATATACGCCTCGATTTCGTGGACCATCGCATCGCGTTCGATCGCGATGCCCTCTGCTTCGGCGATCTCCATCAACAGCTTGCGCGACGATGTGCCGTTCATCCGCAGCAGGTATTCGGGCCTGGCGGGAATCCCGTGCGCCAGCAGGTATTCCAGCGACGTATAGCGCCAGTAGCGCTGGCTGTCCAGCAGCGTGCCGTCCATATCGAATATGGCGGCTTCAAAATCAAACTTCATAAGGTATCTCCAATCCATGAATCCGGTTTGTTTTTTTCAGACTTTGGTTTGTTTTAGAAGGTTTCGCCGGATAACAGTATCTTTTGGGCCGCGTCGATGATCGCGGGATCGCCGCCGCCCTGGGCAAAATCCGGCCTGCCGCCGCCCTTGCCGCCCAGCGCCTTCGCCGCTGCCGAAAGCAGCCTGCCCATGTGGATATCCACGTCGGCGGATCGCGCGAACGCGAAGACCGCGCCGTCGCCCGATCGAACGCCCAGCAGCGCCGCGATCCCCGGCCTGCGGATCAGCCGGGAGGCCGCCTCGCGCAGCAGTTCCGCGTCGCCGTCGATCATTTCAGCGACCAGCGCCGCCCCGTTTTCAAGCCTCGGCGCGTCCCCGAGCGCCGCGTTCAGCGTCGCCAGCGCCGATTCCAGCCGGAAATGGCGCAGCTCGGCCGACTGCGTTTTCAGCGCCTCCTGCATGGCGGCCACCTGCGCGGCCATCTTGTCCACGCTCGTAGAGAGCAGGTTGGAGGTTTCCTGGGCACAGTCGTATTTCTGCCGGTAGTCGTTCAGCGCGCGCATGCCCGCGACGAAGCTGACGCGCATCTTGCCCCGCGCCGGCGCAACGCCCAGGATCTTCACCAGTCCCAATTGCCCCGCCGTGGACGGGTGCGTGCCGCCGCAGGCCACCATTTCGTCTTCGCCGATGGCGACCACGCGCACGTGTTCGTCCACCGTCGGCGGCTTGCGCAGCGGCAGCGCCTTCAGTTCCTCCGGGTCCGGGAACCAGCAGCGGACGGGAACGTCCCGCTGCACGCGCGCGTTCACGTCGTCCTCCACGCGCCGGATATCCTCCGGGGCGATCCGCGTGGCGCCTTCGGGCATGGCCACGTCGATGGTAGAGATGTCATGGCTGATATGCAGGCCGATCGTCACACCGCCCAGCAGCCGCCACAGCGCGCTGGCGATCATGTGGTCCGCCGCGTGCTGCTGCATGTGGTCGAACCGCCGCGGCCAGTCGATGCTTCCGCGCACGGCTTCCCCCGTTTCCAGCGGCCGGTCCACCGCGTGGACCACGTCGCCGTCCCCGTCCACAAACACGTCCAGTACCTGCGCATCGCCGATGGTGCCGGTATCGTAGGGCTGGCCGCCGGACGTGGGATAGAACGCGCTGCGGTCGAGCCGCACCAGGTACCGCCCGTCCGCTTCGGCGCAGCCGGTCACCGTCGCGTCGAAGGAAGTCATATAAGCGTCGTCGTAGTAAAGCCGTTCGGTCATGTTCATCACGCTCCGGGATCCATGATAGCGCAACAGGCGTGCATCGCGCAAGTGCCGGAATATTAAAACCCTTCATATTTTAAGATTCGCGCATGCTTATTGACTTTTCCCGGCCCGGCGGCTATAATGCATTCAACGAAATACAACCATGCGCAGATGGGAAGAGTAACCGTTGAAAGCGCCACAGAGAGGGATGCCGCGGCTGGGAGCATCCCGTGCGGACAACGGCGAACGACACCCCGGAGCATCCGACGGTGCGCTTAGAAGAAGTGCAGTCCGGCCCTGGCCGGACCGATTTGGCGGGATCACCGATTCTGCCGGATCGCCGATGAGCGGCGCGGCCCGGCGATATCGGGAATTGAGATGAAGCACGCACTTCAAAGCAGGGTGGCACCGCGAAACCTTCGCCCCTACGGATGGGACGGAGGCGTTTTTTATCAGTGTTGAATGAGAGAGTGAGGAGCGAGGAGTACAAAATACCCCTTTTCTCCTCCGGCGATTCCGACTATACAGGCGAAAGGAGAACTAAGCCATGCTGACACAGGCCCCCAAGGGCACGCAGGACATGCTGCCCCAGCAATCCCACAGGTGGCAGCGCATCGAGCAGTCCATGCGCGAGATCTGCGCGCTGGCCGGCTACCGGGAGATCCGTACGCCGGTATTCGAGCACACCGAGCTGTTCCAGCGCGGCGTGGGCGACACCACCGACGTGGTGCAGAAGGAAATGTACACCTTTGAGGACAAGGGCAACCGTTCCATCACGCTGAAGCCCGAGGGCACGGCGGGCGCGGTGCGCGCGTTCATTGAGGCGCACCTGTACGCCGAGGCGCTGCCCTGCAAGCTGTTCTACGTGTCCACGCCCTGCTTCCGGTATGAAAAGCCCCAGTCCGGCCGCCTGCGCCAGTTCCACCAGAACGGCATCGAGGTGTTCGGCGCGAAGGACGCCAGCGTGGACGCGGAGATCATCGAAATCGCCATGAAGCTGCTGCGCGCCAATGGCATCGACGGGCTGAAGCTGAACATCAACTCCATCGGCTGCCCCGCCTGCCGCAAGGCCTACCTGGAGAAGCTGCGCGAATGGCTGCGGCCGATGCTGCCCGGCCTGTGCAAGACCTGCCAGGAGCGCTTCGAGCGCAACCCGATGCGCATCCTGGACTGCAAGGAGGACGCGGCGAAGCTGACCGGCGCGCCGGCAATGCTGGATAACCTGTGCCAGGAGTGCGCCGACCACTTCGAAAAGCTGCAGCAGTATCTCAAGGCGCTGGGCATCGAATACAGCATCGATCCCCGGATCGTGCGCGGGCTGGATTACTACACCAAGACCGTGTTCGAGATCATCACCGACACGCCGGACGGCGGCGAGCTGACGGTATGCGGCGGCGGCCGCTACGACGGCCTCGTCGAGGAACTGGGCGGCCCCGCCACGCCGGGCATCGGCTTCGGCATGGGCGTGGAGCGGATGATCATGGTGCAGGACATGCGCGGCATCGCGCCCGAGGCGCCGGCGGCATTGGACGTGTTCGTGGTGACGCTGGGCGACGACGCCCGACGCGAAGGCTTCAGACTGGTCTCCGCGCTGCGGGAGCGCGGCGTGAAGGCCGATCTGGACCACGCGGCCCGCAGCATGAAGGCGCAGTTCAAGTACGCCGACAAGACGGGCGTGAAGAAGGTCGTCGTCATCGCGGGCGACGAGCTGGCCAAGGGCGTCGTGAAGCTGCGCGACATGGAAAACAGCGCGGAAACGGAAGTCCCGATGGGCGAAATCATCGATACTCTCACCAAATGACAGGAGGAAATGACCTATGCTTTCCCACAAGAGAGACCATTATTGCGGATCGCTGAACGAATCCAACGTCGGCGAAATCGTCCACCTTTCCGGCTGGGTGCAGCGCACGCGCGACCTGGGCGGCGTGGTGTTCGTGTGGCTGCGCGACCGGGAGGGCCTGGTGCAGCTGGTGTTCGACGCGGACGTCTGCGGCGCCGAAGTGTTTGAACTGGGCCGCGGGCTGCGCGCGGAATACGTGCTGACGGCGGTGGGCGAAGTGCGCAGGCGCGACGAGGGCGCGATCAACCGCGACCTGGCCACCGGTACCATCGAGGTGTTCGTGAAGGAAGCGGTTCTGCTGAACAAATCGGAAACCCCGCCGATCTACATCGACGACAAGGCCGACGAGAACGAGCTGGTGCGCCTGAAGTATCGCTATCTGGACCTGCGCCGCCCGTCGATGCAGCAGAAACTGCGCCTGCGCAGCAAGGTAGTCAACTGCATCCGGCGCGAGCTGGACGACGACGGGTTCACCGAGGTGGAGACGCCGATCCTGTCTAAGTCCACGCCCGAGGGCGCGCGCGATTTCCTGGTGCCCAGCCGCCTGCACCCCGGCACGTTCTACGCGCTGCCCCAGAGCCCGCAGATCTACAAGCAGCTTTTGATGCTGGCAGGCTTTGACAAGTACTACCAGATCGCCCGCTGCTTCCGCGACGAGGACAACCGCGCCGACCGGCAGCCGGAGTTCACCCAGTGCGACATCGAAATGTCCTTCATCGACGAGGAGGACATCTACGCCATCGTGGAAAAGGTGTTCGCCCGCATCTTCAAGGAGATCAAGGGCGTCGACCTGCCCCTGCCCCTGCCCCGCATGCCGTGGATCGAGGCCATGGAGCGCTTCGGCAGCGACAAGCCTGACACCCGCTTCGGCATGGAGCTGATCGACCTGACCGGCGTGCTGGGCCAGACGGGCTTTGTGGTGTTCGACAGTGCCATCGAGGCCGGCGGCCGCGTAGAGGCCGTGAACGCCAAGGGCCTGGCGTCCATGACGCGCAAGCAGATCGACAGTCTGGCCGAGTATGTAAAGACCTACCGCGCCAAGGGGCTGCCCTACATGACCTTTAACCCCGACGGCACCGTGAAGAGCAGCTTCAACAAGTTCCTGACGCCGGAGCTGATCGAGACCGTGCGCGCGGCCGTGAACGCCGAGCCCGGCGACATCGTTTTCTTCGGTGCGGACAAAAAGGCCGTGGTGTGGCAGGCGCTGGGCGCGCTGCGCTGTGAGATCGCCCGCCGCCACGATCTGATCGACCAGAGCAAGTACAACCTGTTCTGGGTGACGGAGTTCCCGCTGTTCGAGTACAGCGAGGAGGAAGAGCGCTGGGTGGCCGCGCACCATCCGTTCACCAGCTGGTACGCCGAGGACAACGTCTATCTGGACACCGACAAGGAAAAGGTGCGCTCCCGCGCCTACGACCTGGTGATGAACGGCATCGAGCTGGCCAGCGGCTCCATCCGCATTCACCGCAGCGACATGCAGGCCCAGATGTTCGAAATGATCGGCCTGTCCGACGAGGAAGCCCACCACCGCTTCGGGTTCCTGCTGGACGCCTTCAAGTACGGCGCGCCGCCGCACGGCGGCCTGGCCTTCGGCATCGACCGGCTGGTGATGCTGCTGACCGGCAGCGACAGCCTGCGCGACATCATCGCCTTCCCCAAGGCCAACAGCGCGAACTGCCTGATGATGGATACGCCCGCGGACGTGCGTCCCGATCAGCTGGAGACGCTGAAGATCAAGATCGATATCCCTTCGGAATCCTGACCGACTTTCGCGGCGGCTGACACGCTTCAGCCGCCGCTCGGTATATGCCCATGCATGCGTTTCTTACCCGGGACAGGGACTTTTACAGATCGTTTATCCGGCTGGCGCTGGCGCTGATGGCCGAGCAGGCCGTGGTGCTCAGCGTCAACCTGATCGACAACGTGATGCTCGGAGCCTACAGCGAAAGCGCGCTGTCCGGCGTGGCCGCCGTCAACCAGATCCAGTTCGTGCTGCAGCAGCTGATCTACGGCATCAGCAACGGCATGATCGTGCTGGGCAGCCAGTACTGGGGCCAGCACCGCATCGCCGAGATCCGCAAGCTGTCCGCGATCGGCGCGCGATTCGCGCTCGCGCTGACGGTTCTGCTGTTCGCCGCGGTATCGCTGTTCCCGGAGGCGGCCGTACGGTTGTTCACCGAAGAAGCGCCGATCATCGGCGAAGGCGTGGCTTACCTGCGCATCATGCGCTTTTCCTATGTGTTTTTCGGGCTGACGACGATCATGCTGGGTACGCTGAGGATCGTCGAGATCGTGAAGATCGCGCTGCGGGTTTCCGTGCTTTCGCTGGTCATCAATGTGACGATCAATTTCCTGCTGATCCCCGGGCGCTTGGGATTCCCGGAACTGGGCGCGCGCGGCGCGGCCATCGGCACGCTGACCGCGAGAATCGTTGAATGCGCCGTCGTGGCCCTTTACCTGTTCCGCCGGGATGGGAAGCTCAGGCTGAAGCCGCGGGATTACCTGCGCCTCGACCGCGCGCTGCTGCGGGATTTCGTCCGCGTGAGCACGCCCGTGATCCTGGCATCGGCGATGTGGGGCGTGAACAACGCCGCGCAGACGGTGATCCTCGGCCACATGGACCGCGGCGCCATCGCCGCGCAGTCCATCAGCAACACGCTCTACCAGCTGCTGAAGGTCACCTCCGTCGGCTCGGCTTCGGCGGCCTCGATACTCATCGGCAAGACCGTCGGCACCGGCGACATGGGCAAAGTGCGCGAATACACGCGAACGCTGCAGCTGTGCTTCGTGGGCATCGGCCTGGCGCTGGCCGCGCTGTTCGCAGGCATCGGATTTCCGATGCTGGGCGTCTACCGCGTCTCCGACGAGACGCGCCGGATGGCCGGGGCGTTCATGCTGATCCAGACGCTGACGATGTTCACCATGTCCTATCAGATGCCGGTCAACGCGGGGATCATCCGCGGCGGCGGCGATACCGGCTTCATCATGATCCTGGACGTGATTTCCATATTCGGCATCGTGCTGCCCCTGGCGGCGCTGGGAGCGTTCGCCTGGCAGCTGTCGCCCGTCGCGGTGACGTTTATCCTCAATTCCGATCAGATCTTCAAGTGCGTGCCGGCATACATCCGCGTGAACGGATACCGGTGGGTGCGCCGGCTGACGCGGGAAGCGGAATGATCAGGCCCAACGGACAGGACTGCCCCGCGCGGAGGCAGCCCTGTTTTTTATTCCCACATGCCGACGATTTCCACGCCCGGAAAGTAATGCTCCACGATCTGCCGGGCGTCGGCGCCGTCCTCCGCCATGCCGTAGGCGCCCCACTGGGACATGCCCACGCCATGGCCGAACCCGCGCCCCGAGAAGCGCACGGCGTCGCCTTCGATCTCAACGTCGTCGATCAGCGTGCTCTTCAGCCGGTTTGCGCCGATCTTGATGCGGAAGGTCGGCGCGGACACGGACCTGCCGTTGATCACCAGCGTCTTTGCGCGGCCCGATTCGCCCCGTTCGCCCAGTTCGACGGACTGGATCGCGTCGACTTTCAAGCCTGCGCCGGCACACGCCCGAGCGACCTGGTCCTTCGTAAACGTCGCCTCCCAGTGCTTCACGTCCTCCGGAGCCTTGTCGGATTCATCGGAAGCCGTCGGGCGCAGGTAACCCGGATCCTCGCCCTTGAAATCCAGCGCGACGGTGGGCAGCTCGGTCATGCCGCCGGCATGCGCGTGAAACCACGCGTAAGGGTATTCCCCGTCCACCGACATCACCTGGCCGCGGGTCGCCTCCACCGCGCGCTCCACGCGTTCGTTGACGCTCGAAGCATCGTAGGCCTGGGCTTCGGCCACGTCTGTGGAGATATCGGCGCCCTCATACTTCGAGCGCTTGTCCTGGCAGAACTTCAAAACGAAGGTCCGCGCCAGGATCGCCTGGGCCTTCAGCGCCTCCTCCGGCCAGTCGTTCTTCATCTCGCCGGCCACCACGCCGGCCACGTAATCTTCGATGCCCATCTGCTTGATCCGCCCGGCGGATACGTCGTAGACGTTCAGCACCGGCACGCCGTCGGCGGTCTCCAGGCGCTCGGGCAGTTTCGGGCTCTCTCCGCGCAAATGCCACGAAACGGATTCCTCTTCGCCGCGCATACAGCCCGCCAGCAGCGCGGCAATCGCCAGCGCGAGCAGCGCTGAAACCGTCTTTTTGATTGCTTTCATCCCATTTCACCTCGCCGATAATATGCGCCGGCGCGCTGCGGTCTATGCGGTTGACCGGATTGCCGAGGTAATATCTAAATAATTCTCAAAAAACTGCAGTAAACTATAGATTTTTAAGGAATTATGTTGTATAATATATTATGATTTGGTAACGAGCATCAGCGATCGACCAACGCGCGGCGTCTTATTCGCGCATAACATCAATGAAAGCAGGGATAATGTGAAGAAGAAGAAGTGTATCGCCATGCTTCTGGCTGGCGGTCAGGGAAGCCGTCTCGGCCTTCTGACCAAGGTCATGGCCAAGCCCGCCGTGCCCTTTGGCGGGAAGTATCGCATCATTGACTTTCCCCTCTCCAATTGCACCAATTCCAACATCGATACCGTGGGCGTGCTGACGCAGTATCAGCCCCTCGAGTTGAACAGCTATATCGGCTCCGGCCAGGCCTGGGATCTGGACCTGAGCTACGGCGGCGTCTACGTGCTGCCGCCCTACATGACCGCCAAGAGCGGTGAATGGTACAGCGGCACCGCGAACGCCATTTTCCAGAACATCAGCTTCATCCAGCAGTTTGACCCGGAATACGTGCTGATCCTCTCCGGCGACCATATCTACAAGATGGATTACAACCGGATGCTGAATTTCCACATCCAGAACAACGCCGATGTGACCATCGCCGTGCGCCCCGTGCCGTGGGAGGTGGCCCCGTCCTTCGGCATCATGAACGTGGACGAGGACAACCACATCATCGAGTTCGAAGAGAAGCCCAAGAACCCGAAGAGCAACCTGGCCTCTATGGGCGTCTATATCTTCACCTGGAAGGTGCTGAAGGAATACCTGATCAACGACAACGCCGATCCGAATTCCAAGAACGACTTCGGCAAGAACATTATCCCCAACCTGCTGAATGATAAAAAAGCGCTGCTGGCCTATGCGTTCACCGATTACTGGAAGGACGTGGGCACCATCGCCAGCCTTTGGGAGGCCAATATGGACCTTCTGAAGGACGAACCCGAATTTGACCTGACCGATCCGCGCTGGAAGATCTATTCCCGCACGCCGGTGATGCCGCCCCACTTCGTGGGTGAAAACGCCGTCGTGGAGACCTCGATGATCACCGAAGGCTGTGAAGTGCACGGCACTGTCAGGAACAGCGTGCTGTTCGCCGGCGTCAGCATCGCCGAAGGTGCGGTCGTGGAAAGCAGCGTCATCCTGCCGGGCTCCCGCATCGAAGCCGGCGCCGTGGTGCGCCGCGCCATCGTATCCGGCGACTGCGTGATCACCGCCAACTGCCAGGTCGGCGAAGACGAAGGCGATATCGCCCTGATCGGACAATCGACCACCCTGCCGGAGGGTTACGTGGTAAAGGCCGGCGAACAGGTAGACACTGACGAAATCACCCGAAGGGAGGCCGCTGGAAAATGAACGACGTAATGGGCATTATCTATACTTCCAAGGATGACCTCACGCTGCGCGAATTGACCAGCCAGCGCGCGGTGGCCGCGATCCCGGTGGCGGGCCGCTACCGCATCATCGATTTCACCCTGTCCAGCCTCGTCAATTCCAATATCCATAACGTCGGCATCATCGCCCAGAAGAACTATCATTCGCTGATGGACCACCTGGGCTCCGGCAAGGATTGGGATCTGCACACTCGCAACAACGGCCTGTTCATCCTGCCGCCCTTCCTGACCCGTGAAAACGGCGGCGAATACAGCGGCGTGCTGGACGCGCTGCGGGCCAATTTCGATTATCTGCGCCGCTCCCGGCAGGAGTTCGTGATCCTGACCAACAGCGATTACATCATGAACACCTCGTTTGAGCCGATGATCGAGCAGCACATCAAGACCGGCGCGGACATCACGCTGATGTACAAGAAGGCGACGCCCGAGATCACGGAGTTCTCCTCTTCCTCGAAGAACAACCACTGTTACATCAACGTAGGCGAGGACAACGTGGTGACCGATATCGAAATCAACCCCAACGCGGCGTCCTACGACAACCTGTACCTGAACGTGATGATGATCAAGCGCACGATGCTGATCTACATCGTCGACCAGGTCATCTCCCACGGCTCGCACGACCTGTACGCCGACGTCCTGCGCCCGTTCATCGCTTCCGGCGCGCTGAAGATCATGGCGTACGAGGAAAAGGGCTACTACCGCCGCATCGAGACCATCCGCGGCTACTTCAACTTCAACATGGATCTGCTGAAGCCCGGCGTGCGCGACGAGGTGTTCGGCAGCAATCCTGTGTACACGAAGACCCGCGATTACATCCCCACCATCTACCGCGGCAACGCGAAGGTGAAAAATTCGCTGATCGCCGACGGCTGCGTCATCGACGGCGAAGTGGAAAACTGCGTGCTGTTCCGCGGCGTGCGCGTGGCCAAAGGCGCGAAGCTGAAGAACTGCGTCATCATGCAGGACGGTTACATCGAGGACGACGTGGAGCTGGAGAACACCATCTTCGACAAGGCCGTTACGATCCGCAGCCACAGCCGCCTCATCGGCCAGAAGCAGTATCCGATCGTCATCGGCAAGAACATCACGCTGTAACGGCGGCCGGCGCCAACCCAATCGCGCGAACGCGTTATTCCCGTTCAGGAGGTATATATCATGAAAATCTTGTTTGTCACTTCCGAATGCGTGCCATTTGTCAAGACCGGCGGTCTGGCCGACGTGACCGGCGCGCTGCCCAAGGAAATCCTGAAGGCGGGCGAGGACGTCCGCGTGATACTGCCGCTGTACAAGGCCATCGACCAGGAATGGCGCGACCAGATGGAGCACGTGGTTTATTTCTACGTGAACCTCGGCTGGCGCCGCCAGTACGTGGGCATTGAAAAGCTGGAATACGCCGGCATCACCTTCTATTTTGTGGACAACGAACAGTATTTCGGCCGCGACTACATCTACGGCATGGGCGGCGACGAAGGCGAGCGCTTCGCGTTCTTCTGCCGCGCCGTGCTGGAAACGCTGCCGAAGATCGACTTCATCCCGGATATCCTGCACTGCCACGACTGGCAGACGGGCCTGATCCCCGTGCTGTACAAGCTGCAGTACAAGCAGCTGGAGCTGTTTGAAAACATCCGCACGGTGTACACCATCCACAACCTGCAATACCAGGGCCTGTTTCCCATCGACACCATCGAGGATCTGCTGTACCTGGGCAACCTGGCCTATACCAGCGACGCGCTGGAATTCTTCGGCATGTGCTCGTGCATGAAGGGCGGCCTGGTATTCGCGGATGAAATCACCACCGTCAGCCCCACCTATTCCCAGGAGATCCAGACCGCCTACTACGGCGAGCGCCTGGACGGTCTGCTCCGCAGCCGCGTGGATCACCTGACGGGCATCCTCAACGGCATCGACACCGTGGAATACGATCCCGAGCACGATTCGGCCATCGCCCGCAACTACACCGCCGAGACGTTCAGCCAGAAGGTGGAGAACAAGCTGGCGCTGCAGCGCGAACTGGGCCTGACGGCGGATGTGGATATCCCGATGATCGCCATCATCAGCCGGCTGTCCGGCCAGAAGGGCCTGGATCTGGTGGAGTGCGTGCTGCCGGAGATCATGAACACCGGCGCGCAGCTGGTGGTGCTGGGCATGGGCGAAAGCCGCTATGTCGATCTGTTCAGCTGGGCCCAGTGGAAGTATCCGCAGCAGGTCTCCGCGAACTTCCAGATGAACCACGTGCTGGCGCACAAGCTGTACGCAGCGGCGGACATGTTCCTGATGCCCTCGCTGTTTGAGCCGTGCGGCCTCAGCCAGCTGATCTCGCTGCGCTACGGCACGCTGCCCATCACCCGCGAAACCGGCGGCCTGCGCGATACCGTGCTGGCCTATAACGAGTATACCGGCGAGGGCAACGGCTTTACGTTCCTGTACTACAACGCCCACGACATGCTGCACGTCATTGAGAACGCCGTTCGCATGTTCCATGAGCAGCGCGACGTGTTCAACGGTCTCGCGATCCGCGCCATGAAGGGCCAGTACGGATGGGATCAGTCCGCGAAGCAGTATCTCGCGCTGTATCGGAAACTGCTGGGCATTGAGGAGCCTCCGGTGGAAGCGCCCTCGCCCGAAAAGAAACCTGCGCCGCGCAAGAAGGCCGCGCCCAAGGCGAAGCCCGCCGAGAAAAAGCCGGTGAAGAAAGAGGCCGCCAAGCAGGCGCCGGCCGAGGAAAAGGCTGAAACGCCCAAGGCTGCGCCCGCCAAGAAGCCCGCGGCCAAAAAGGCCGTGAAGGCCGAGCCTGCGGAAAAGAAGGCCGCAGCGCCCAAGGCGGCGAAGAAGGCTCCCGCCAGGAAGCCCGCCGCCAAGAAGGCCGAAGCGCCGGCTAAGGCGGAAGCCGCCGAGCCCGCTGTCAAGAAAGCGGACGAATAAAGCCGCGCATACTGTGTAACCGCGTATTTCCCGGAATAACCGATGCGAAACATCGGTTATTCCTTTGATGAGCAAGGAGCGAAACCCGCATGGATAACCGCGATGAAATCATTCGAACCCAAATGGACGTGATCGGCACGCTGATCAGCAATAACCTGCGCAGCCTCTCCGACGATATCTGGGGGCCGCAGAAGCCTTACGATTCCGGTGACGCGACGCCGGCGGACGGTTCGCCCGCGCCGAAGAAGAATTCGCAGAAAAAGCCCGCTTCCCCATCCGCTGCCCAGGAGCCCGCGAAGCCCCAGGAGGCGGAGCCCGCGCCGGAGGACGAGCCGCCCGAAAAGATCGAGGATCTGAAGGCGGAGCTGAACGAATTGATCGGACTGGCCGGCGTGAAAAGAGAGGTCAACAACCTGATCAACATCGTCACCATCTATAACCTGCGCCGCCAGAACAATCTGAAGACCGTGGACATGTCGCTGCACATGGTGTTCTCCGGCAATCCGGGCACCGGCAAGACGATGATCGCCCGCCTGATGAGCCGTATTTACAAGAGCCTGGGCATGCTGAAAAAGGGCCATCTGGTGGAGGTGGACCGTTCGGGACTGGTGGCCGGGTACGTCGGCCAGACGGCGACGAAGACCAGCGCCGTGATCGAAAAGGCGCTGGGCGGCGTATTGTTTATCGACGAGGCCTACGCGCTGAACAACAAGTCGGAGAATGATTTCGGCCAGGAAGCCATCGACACGCTGCTGAAGGCCATGGAGGATCACCGCGACGACCTGGTGGTGATCGTGGCGGGCTATGACGGCCTGATGGATCAATTCATCCATTCCAACCCCGGTCTGGAATCGCGCTTCAACCGCTACCTGCACTTCGACGATTATTCCATCGATGAAATGCTGGATATACTGGACCTGCAGTTGAAAAAGGGCCAGTACCAGCTGACGAAGGACGCCCGCGCCGCGGTAAGGGATTACATCACCGCCGCCAACACCAGTTCCATCGCCTTCGGCAACGCCCGAGGCGTGCGCAATATCTTTGAGCACCTGCTGGTGGCCCAGGCGAACCGGTTGTCCGAGGACGCGGATATCACCAAGGACGATCTGATGACCATCACCGCCGAGGACGTGCTGGCCGCGCGCAATTCCGATGAAAAGATGGCCGCCGCCGAAAAGGCGCAGGAGGAATTGATCCAGTCCGCGGAACAGACCATCGCCGAGCTGACCGCCATTTCAAAGGGCGTATCGGACAAGCTGGAAGCGCCGGAAGACAATACGGAGGAATAACCCACCCAATAACAAAAAGGGGGCGTCCATTTGGGCGCCCCCTTTTTCGTTTGTATACCGGTCAATCCTTGACAAAGGCGCTGTAGATCGCGCGCATCGCCGTTTCGAAATCGTCCACGTTGATGCCCACGATGATGTTCATTTCGCTGGAGCCCTGGTCGATCATGCGGATGTTCACGCCGGCGTCCGAGAGCGCGGTGAACAGCTTGGCCGCGGTGCCGGGCGTGCTGGACATGCCGTGGCCCACCGTAGCGATCAGCGCGATGCCCGTGCTGATTTCAATGGAATCGGGCTGGCAGGTCTGCTGGATGCGCTGGATGATCTGGTCCTTGCGGGTCACCAGTTCCTTGTCGGCCACGACCACGGACATGGTGTCGATGCCGGTGGGCAGGTGTTCAAAGGAGACGCCGAAGTCCTCCAGCGCCTGCAGCACCCGGCGGCCGAACCCGTATTCGGAATTCATCATGGCCTTTTCAATGCTCAGCAACGTGAAGTTCTTGTGGCCAGCCACGCCGGTGATGACCTGATCTTTGAAGCGATCCTCTGAGGGCTGCATCACAATCATCGTACCCGGATCATCCGGATCGTTGGTGTTTCGGATGTTGGTGGGTATGCCCGCCTTGTGGACCGGGAAGATGGCGTCCTCATGCAGCACGGTCGCGCCCATGTAGGAGAGCTCTCGGAGCTCGCGGTAGGAGAGCTCGCGGATGACGCGCGGATGATCGACGATCCGCGGATCCGCCATCATGAAGCCGGAGACGTCCGTCCAGTTCACATAGACTTCGGCCTGCGCCGCGCGGGCCACGATCGCGCCCGAGATATCGCTGCCGCCGCGGGAGAAGGTGTGCACTTCGCCGTTGGGATAGGCGCCGTAGAAGCCGGGAATCACCGCGCGGCGATGGTTCGACAGCGCTTCTTTCATCACTTCGTTCGTCCA
Organism: uncultured Eubacteriales bacterium; assembly: GCA_902764285.1. GTDB lineage: Bacteria > Bacillota > Clostridia > Christensenellales > Aristaeellaceae > UBA2862. The sequence goes on along the minus strand of CACWVN010000002.1, from coordinate 27,343 downwards.
TTCGGCGGCAAAATTGCCCTGGCGATCGAATTTCACGACCTCCTTGGCGTCGATGAAATCCCATCCCAGGTACTTGGACAGGAGTATGCCGTTCAGGTATTCGCCGCGGCTGGCCGCGAAATCCGGATTCTTCAGCCTGCGGATGTCGTCGCCGGTCTCCAGCAGCAGCCCTTCGACGTCAAAATCCAGCTCCAGTTCCCGCGCGATGGAAGAATAGCGGTCCTTGATGCGCTGGAACAGTTCCTCGTGGCTGTGGTTGCGTTCCACCAGCCGGTGGCACTGGTACAGCAAATCGGTGATTTTGTCATCGCCGTCGAAGCGCTTTCCTGGCGCGCTGGGCACCACATAGCAATAGTCGGGATCGGATTCTATGATCCGCTTGACCTTGCGAAAGTGTTCCGCGTCGCACAGCGAAGAGCCGCCGAATTTTGCCACCTTGATACCCAATGCAATTCCTCCTTTACCCGGCCCCGCCGGGATCTGCGCCGTCCTGCGACGACTCCGTATGCTTTACTCCGCCGCGTTGGGCGATATTTCCGATTCGATCAATTCCAGCAGGCGATCGCGGCCCGTGCCGTCCTTGGAGGAGTACACCATGACCTCCCAGGGCTGAACGGCCAGCTTGCGGCAGATGGCCGGGATGCTGCGCGAGCGCTGGGCCCCGGACAGCTTATCCGCCTTGGTGGCGACGACGGTGAACGGGATCCCGTAGTGCCGAAGGTATTCCACCATCATCTGGTCGTCCGCGGTCGGTTCATGCCGGATATCCACCAGCTGGAACACGCGCTTCAGGTTGTCGGACGCGCGCAGGTATCCTTCGATCATATCGGCCCATTTCTGCTTTTCCTGCTTGGGCGCCTTGGCAAAGCCATAGCCCGGCAGATCCACCAGAAAGAAGGCTTCATCGATCAGATACAGGTTCACCAGCCGCGTCTTTCCGGGCTCCGCAGACGTGCGCGCCAGCTTGGAATTTCGCGTAAGGCTGTTGATCAGCGACGATTTGCCCACGTTGGACTTCCCCGCCATGGCGATTTCCGGCAATCCCTGGCCGGGAAAGCTCTGAAAGGCGCTGAGCGACTGCACGAATTTTGATTTTTTGATCTCCATGCGTCCCTCACACCGCCATCTGCGGTTCGTCCGCGCCGCGCAGCAGCACGGCGTTCAGCGCTTCGTCGACGTAATCCATCAGCCGGATGTCGAACTGTTTCAGAATAGCAGGGTCGATCTTCTCCAGATCCTTTTCGTTTTCCCGGGGCAGCAGGATCCGCTTGATGCCCATGCGATAGGCCGCCAGCAGCTTTTCCTTCACGCCGCCGACGGGCAGCACGCGGCCGTGCAGCGTGATCTCCCCCGTCATGGCCCATTCCCCGGCGGCGGGCGCGCCCGTCACCGCGGAGAGCACGGCGCATGCGAGCGCCACGCCGGCGGAAGGCCCGTCCTTGGGCACCGCGCCCTCAGGGACGTGGATGTGGATATCGTGGGTATCAAAGAAATCCGTCTGGATGCCGAACCGGTCCAGCCGTGCGCGGGCGACGCTCACGGCCAGCTCCGCGGATTCGCGCATCACCTCACCCAGCTTGCCGGTCAGCTTCAGCTGGCCCTTGCCGGGAAATGCGACGGCCTCCACGGGCATCACTTCCCCGCCCACCTGCGTCCAGGCGAGGCCGTTCACCACGCCCACTTCCGCCCGCGCGGCGGCGGGCTGGCGCAGATAGCGGGGCGCTCCGAGATATTCCTTCAGGTCGGATGCCTTGATGGAAACGGTTTTCTCTTCGGGATGCTCGACCAGATGCAGCGTGGCCTTCCGGCACAGCTTGGCGATCTGGCGTTCCAGCGTGCGCACGCCGGATTCCCGGGTATAGCCTTCGATCAGCGCGGCGATCGCCTTGTCTGACAGCTTCATGCGTCCGCGGGCCAGGTTGTGGGCTTCGCGCTGCTTGGGCAGCAGGTGGCGCTTGGCGATCTGCAGCTTTTCCTCGGCGGTATAGCTGGGCACTTCGATGATTTCCATGCGGTCCAGCAGCGCCTGATCCACCGAATCCAGCGAATTGGCCGTGGTGATGAACAGCACGTCAGAGAGATCGAAGGGCACCTCGATATAATGGTCGCGGAAGGTGCTGTTCTGGGCAGGATCCAGCGCCTCCAGCATAGCGGAAGCCGGATCGCCGCGCATATCCCGGGACAGCTTGTCGATCTCATCCAGCAGGAAAACGGGGTTCATGGTCTTGCACTGGCGCATGGCGGCGATAATCCGCCCGGGCATCGCGCCGACATAGGTCTTGCGATGTCCGCGTATTTCGGCTTCATCGTGCACGCCGCCCAGGGAAAGGCGCGTAAAGCGCCGATTGAGCGCGCGGGCCACGGACTGCGCGACGGAGGTCTTGCCCACGCCGGGCGGGCCCACCAGGCACAGGATCGGGCTCTTCAGCTTGTCGGAGGCGACCGAACGTACCGCCAGATACTCGATCAGGCGCTCCTTGACGTCCTCCATGCCGTAGTGATCGGCCTCGAGGACCTTCCGGGCCTTGTCGATGTCGATGCGGGAATCGTCGTAGGTATCCCACGGGAGCTCCAGCATGGTTTCGATGTAGTTCTGGCTGACGCTGCCTTCCGGGGCGTTTACGGTGCTGCGCGCCAGGCGCTTCAGCTCGCGCTCCACGTGTTCCCTGGCGGCCGGCGGCAGCTTGGAAGCCTTGATCCGGCGGCGAAGCTCGGCCACTTCCTCGTCCTCGTCCTCGCCCAGTTCCTCCTGGATGGCGCGGATCTGCTCCCTCAGGTAGTATTCATGGTTGGCCTTGTCCATATACTCGTGGACGCGGGCGTGGATGCGCTCTTCCAGTTCGCCGATCTGGATCTCGTCGGCCAGCTTTTCCAGCAACAGCTGCATGCGTTCGTCCACGTCCAGGCATTCCAGCACTGCCTGTTTGTCCTCCAGCCGGGTCAGCAGCGCGGAAGATGTGACGTCGCACAGCACCGCGGGGTTCCGCTCGCCCTGTATGGCCTGGAGAAGCTCCGGCATGGACTGGCCGCGGGCATTCGCCGCCTGAGCGGCCAGTCCGCGGACGGCGCGCATGGCCGCGCGCTGCTTCGCGTCGGTAGACAGAATGGGTTCGGGATCGATCTCAACGATCTGCGCGCGCTGCAGGTCGCCGTCTTCGTACACGCACAGCAGCATGCCGCGGCCGCGCCCTTCCAGCAGCACGCGAATCGACCGGTCGGGCATATGCAGCACCTGTTTTACCGCAACCACCGTGCCCATGGTGAACAGATCCTCCAGAGCGGGATGCTCCACGAGGCTGTCTCTCTGGGCCACGACAAACAGGCGCTGATCCGCGTCCACGGCGGCCTTTACGGCGGCGATGGAACGATCGCGGGCAGCGTCAATCGTCACGACGGTATTGGGAAAAACCATCAGCCCGCGCAGCGGCAGCAGCGGCAGGTGTTCGGTTTCGCTGTGGCGTTGTCCCTTGCTCAAAACGGCGTCCTCCAGGCGTTTGGTAAAACGGCCGGCATGCGATGCGACCGGCATATAGCTGTCTTTATGGCATAGTATACAGGAACAGTGTTAAGAATCAAAGGTTCACGGCTGGTGATTTCACCCATATCGCGCTGCGCGAGGCCGTTTTATCGCTTTGCCGATAAAAAAAGCCGCCTTCGCAAGCGAAAGCGGCTGGCAGGTCAGATCAGTGAGATGCAGGGATTATTCCCCTTCCTCGTCGTCCTCATACACCTCGTCGAAATCATCGGCCTCAAATATGGCCAATAGCGTCTCTGCAAGGTCCTCATCCACGGGAACGAATTCCTCCTGGTCGTCGCCGACGGGCACGACCTCCATGATGTACACCTCTTCGGGCTCATCTTCGTCGATTTCGTCCTCGTCCTCCACCAGTTCGGTCAGAAGCGCGTACTCCTTGCCCTCATAGGCCAGGTAGTCCAGAACCTCCATGGTCAGTTCATTGCCGTCATCGTCCTCGAATACGACAATATCCCTCTCGTCCTCCATGCGTACAGCCTCCATTCCTGCAATGTGGCAAAGCGGCGCTCTGCATAATCATTATAATGGATATGCCCCGAAAGTGCAAGAGTCATTCACGTTTTTTCGCGGAGGTTCGCCGTGCCGATCCGCGGCCGCGCGTGGTTATTCCGCCGCAACCAGTTCGAACGTGACGTTCACCGCCGCGTTCACCCGCTGCTGGGAAGCGATGACCTGGGTGCCGGCACCGGCGTCCTCGGCCCGGGCGTACATGACGGGCATGCTGTATTCGTCCGCCGTGCCTTCCCGGATCTCAAGAATGTTGCCCAGGCGCATACCCGCGGCCGCGGCCAGCACTTCCGCCTTCTCCCTCGCGTTCTCGACGGCCAGGGTCAGCGCCTGCCGGCCGGCTTCCGTGGTGTCGGAGGCAAAGAAGGTCACGTTATCCAGATTGTTTGCGCCGGCGGCAAAGGCCGCGTCGATATAAGCGCCCGCGTTCTCGACGTCCGATATCGTGACATACAGCGAATTATAGGCGGTATACCCGACGATCAGTTCCACGTCGGTTGAGTAATCGTAATTTGGGTAAATGCCGATGGTGTTGGTGCTGATATCCTCCATGCTGACGCCCTTGTCCTTCAGCGCGGCGATGACGGAATCCATCTTTTCGTTGACCAAGGACTGCACGTCGGCCAGCTGGGTGCCCGTCTCCCGGACGCCCAGGGAAATCGTCGCGCGATCGGCGTCCACAAACACCACGCCCGCGCCCTGTACCGTCAGCGACGCGCCTTCCGCGAAGGCCGCCGAACAAAGGAGTGCGATGGCGAGCACCGCCGCAAGAACCCATGCGATCTTCTTCATGTTGTATCCCTCCGTTTCAATGCCGTGTTTATTCCGTCAGCGTCAGAAGCAGCGCGCTTACCGTCTCGCCTTCGATCGCAGGCGGCGTCAGCTGTGCGCCGGAAAGATCCAGGTGCTCGACGGCGCGGATGAAATCCGCCACGTTTCCGGCGGGCATATCGATATAGATATTCACGCCGCCGTCGAAGCGCTGCACATCCGTGGTTCCTTCGTATTCGCTGACCAGGTCCAGTATGGTCTTGCAGGCGGAATCGACGGATTCGACGCGCAGCGGTATTTCGTGCACGGGCGCGGCGGCGACGGCGCTTTCATACGCCTCGTCCGCATCAAAGGCCTCGGCTTCCTCCGCCGCTTCGGCGGGCTGCTCCATCGCGTATTCCATAGCGGGCATCGATGTGGTCTCCGGTTCCGGCATGGCCGCGTCGACAGCGCCCAGGCCGTCGGATTCCAGATACGCCGAATCGGCCATCCCGTAGGCGGCTTCCTCTTCACAGGCGATAGATTCGCCGGCGTCATAAGCCATTTCTGCGCCGCGCGCAACGGCCGACTGATTCGTCGAGGCTTCCCCTTCCGGTTCCGCCGCCTTGGCGGATTCGGCCTTTACGGCAAGTCGGGAGGGTTCCTGCGTCTCTTCGATTTCGGGAGCGCCCGCGCTTTCGACCGCCGGCATGGAAGCGGTATCGCTGTGCAGCCTGGGCACGGCGGGCAGCTTCATGGCAAGCCCGATGCCCAGCACCAGCACCACCGCCGCTGCGGCCATGCCGCCCCAGGAATAGAATTTCCGGCTGCGCCTCCGTTTGGATTCTTCCTTCACGGCGCTGCGCCATGCGGCCTGCGCCGGCAGGGGGACGTCCACCTCGGGCGACATTTCGCTGAACAGGGCTTTCATCTGCATCGCAGCGTCGATTTCAGCGGCGCAGGATGGGCAGGTCCGCCCGTGGGCGCGCAGTTCTTCCAGCTGGGTGTCGGTCAGTTCGCCGTCGAGCAGCTGATCCAGCAGGATGCCGATTTCATCACAACGCACTTGAAAGCCCTCCCTTCTGAACAATATGCATCGAATAACCTCCACTGCTGATCTTTAGACGGGCCGCCTGTCAAAAAGTTCCGCGTTGGCGGCAATTTTTTCGCGCAGTTTTTCGCGTCCGCGGCTGATGCGCGATTTGATGGTGCCCACGTTCGTATCCAGTATATCGGCGATTTCATCGTAAGAATAACCCTGTATATCCCTGAGCACCAGCGCCGCGCGCATGTCTTCGGGCAGTTCGCGGATAAAGCGCTGGAGATGCACGCGAAGCTCGCCGCGAACCGCGTGCCGCTCGGGCGTGTCATCCTCGTCCGAGGGCGACCATCCGTTTTCCAGCATGCCGTCCAGGGACGCGCTCGGCCGGTTTTTCCTGCGCCGCAGTTCGTCCAGACATGTATTCATCGTTATGCGGTAGACCCAGGTGGAAAAGGAAGCCTGCGCCTTAAAGCCGGATATGGAACGAAAGACGCGCAGCATCGCCTCCTGAAGGCAGTCCTGGGCATCCTCCGGGTTGCCGCACATGCGAAGGGCGACGGCGTACATACGCCGCTCATGCATTCCCATCAGGGCGTTGAACGCATCGGCGTCGCCCTGGGAAGCCCGGCGAATCAGCCTGCTCTCCTCCATGAATGGCATCACCTCCGTTTCTGCGGTACTGATTTCATTATACAACATGGAAAAGGTTTTGCAAAGCGACAATTGCAATTCGGGGCTTGATTTTTCTGTCAAAATGCATTATACTGAATAATGTTTGATCCGCGACGACCAATTATGCGCCGGTGTGGCGGAATTGGCAGACGCACCGCACTCAAAATGCGGCGGGAAACCATGCCGGTTCGAGTCCGGCCACCGGCACCATCGCTGATCGACGCAGCAGGAATCGGTTCGATCCCGGCCCATAACGCCGCGGACCGGGCCGAAATTCTTTGCAGAAGAAGCATAATGCGGCGCACTTACGCCGCCAATGCGGCAAATATATGAAATAACCTGATAATGATGGACACGCGTCCATTCGTTTGATATTATTAATATGTATGGGGTTTATATCCCGATGCAACGAAAGGAGAACACGTTATGAAAAAGATCGTATGTATCGTCCTGGCCATGATGCTTGCCTTCGCGAGCTTTGCCCTGGCTGAGGGTGCGAATGTCTCCATCACTACGGGCCGTCCCACCGAAAAAGGCGCGACCACGATGGTCGTTCAGATGGATAACGAGCCGAAGGCCCGCCCCCAGAAGGGCATCGCCTCTGCGGACGTCGTCTATGAAATCGAGCTGTACAAGGGTGGTTACACCCGCTACACCGCCGTTTTCAACGATAACATCCCCGATCAGATCGAAGCCATCCGCTCCGCGCGCATCGTCAACGCCGACATTTACGCCGATTATAACGGCGCGTTCGTGCACTTCGGCGGCCAGAAATATGAAGGCAGCAACGTTTACGAGTATTTCAACACGCTGAGCATCGGCGCCCGCTATGACGGCATCACCGGAATGCGCGAATTCTATCGCGATTCCAGCCGTTCCGCACCGAACAACGTGGTTTGCAAGCTGCGCGAGCTGTACGACAAGACCGATTGGGCTTCCATCACCTGCCGCTCTCCGCTGAAGTTCAAGGCCGCGGCTGAAGTGCCCGAAGGCGAAGACGTCGTCAATTTCGCGATCAATTATCGCGATGGCAAGTACAGCCCTTCCTACATCTGGGATCCCGCCACTTTCAAGTACAACCGCTTTTATAACGGCAATCCCTATGTGGACGGCCTGACCGGCGAGCAGGTGACCTGCGACAACGTCATCGTGCAGTCCGTGGAATACGGCTGGTACAACAAGAAGGGCGACGCCCCGAGAGTGACCACCGTCGGCACCGGCCGCTGCGAGTACTTCATCGGCGGCAAGCACTTCTCCGGTTCCTGGCGGCGCGACAGCATCGACCAGAACACCGTGTATCTGGACGAGGCCGGCAACGAAGTCTACTTCAATCCGGGCGTAACCTTCATCCAGATCCTCACCTCCGAAAAGAGCGTCGATATCCTCGGCTAAGCCGCCGCATATCGATCCAGTCCGGCGCGTTTCTGAACGCGCCGGACTGTTTTTAGATTGTATATGATCAGGAAAACTGAACATTAGTTGTGGAATTATCAGGATCTGTACGAATTCAATTTGTACAGTCCTTCGCTTCGCTCAGGCCCGGTCGATCCAAGGCGATAAGAACGGGCGCCTCTGCCTTCGTGGCGGAGACGCCCGTTCTTTTATTCATCAATCAATGTCTGCCGCGTCCGACGCCGCCGCCGCGGGTGCCTCCCCCGCCGCCGTGTCCACCGCCGAAGCCGCCGAAGTGCGAACCGCCGGAGGAACGGGAGGAAGAGGAAGAACCGCCGCCGAACAGGCCGCCGCCGGAGAAGCCGCTGCTGGGCCTAGAGACCGTGGGCCGGCTGGATCTGGGAGTGGACGGAGCGCCGAAGCTGAACGGCCGGTAGCCCGGCGCAGTGCGCGTGGGAATGATGTGCGGCGGGCGAGCCGTCCGGCTTGCGTTGCGCAGCAGCTGATCCGCCATGATCATCGTGGCGGTATCATCCGAAACGATGGGACGGCGCACCGCGCGCCTGCGGCTGTTGCGTTTGGCCATCACGACAACCAGTATGATGATCAGCACGATCACAAACCCGAGCATCGCGGAGCCGCCCGATTCCTCCGATTCATCGCCGCGCGCGTGGCCGCCGGTCCATTCGTAGCCGCCGAAGCTGTCGCTCTCCGAGTTGGCGGCGACGAACTTCTTGTAGGCGTCCACGCCCTGGGAAACGGTAACGTTCGCGTCGTAGGTATCCGCCACGCGGGCGAACACCGCTTCGAAGAACTTTTTGACGGCCGCCTCGTAATCACCGGAAGCGAAGTTCGGCTCCAGGTATTCATCGACGTATTCGCCGATGTAGCCGGCGGAGAACCGGCTCTCCAGGCCGGTGCCGGGCAGCACGTAGTAGTTGTCATCGCCGATGGCCAGCAGGATGAGCAGGCCGTTCTGCTGCTTCTGATCACCGATGCGCCACTTGTTGAAAAGATCGTAGGCATAATCGTCGATCGCTTCCGTGCCGGTGGTGTCGATGGTCACCACCACGATCTGGGCGCCGCAGGCCTTATCCAGCAGCTGGTTGCAGAAATAGATCTCACCCTCCAGCGCCTCGCTCATCACATTGGCGTTGTCCAGGTAGAAGAAATCCGTGCCCGCGCTGACCACCTTCGCCAGTGCCGGCGCGCACATCAGCGCCAGCGCCGCCGCGAAACAGATGGCCAGCCGAAGCGCTTTGCGGTTATTCATATTAACCTCCAAAGGTGTTCAGGGTGCCCTGCCCCGTCACGGTGGCCACCAGGCCGCCCGGGAAAGAGCCGATGAGGCCGTTGTAGTCCGCGGCAAGGCGGTGATACTCGTCCTTTTCGATCTTGTCCTTCGCGCCGTTGAAATCGCGATAGGCGATCTTGAACTGGGCGAACTGATCGCTGTCGGTCGCCCTCTGCACGGCGTTGTACAGCCCGTCCACCGCGCCTTTGAGGTCGGTCCAGGCCTGGTAGCGGGTATCCAGGTCCGAATCCGCCACCAGCGCGGCCAGATCGGCGACCTTCTGGGTCGTCTGGGTCTTGCCGATGTACAGTTCCGCTTCGGAGACCATTTCCTGCGCCTTCTCAGCAGCGGCATCCAGATACGCGTCCATGCTGTGGCGTATGTCCAGATCGGGCTCAGTGCCGCGGTCATAGACCTTCAGCACCTTGCCGCGCTCCCGCGCCAGGCCCATCCCGCCGAAGCCGAACAGGCTGATCACCACGCACAGCGCCAGCGCGACGAACGCCACCTTTCTGTTTTCGGAAAAACGCATGTCGATGTCTCCTTTCTATGCGCCGGCCGGCGGGCGGACGGCCCGCCGGCGTATCATCACCGTTCGGTGGATCAGCTGCGGATCTCGAGAATCTTCTGGCGCAGTTCGTTTTCGATGGTCGCCAGCTCGGCCTCGGCGGCGCGGCGGCGCTCCTTGCCCTGATGCTGGATCTCCAGGACCTCGTCCATGGTGTCGATCAGCATCTTGTTGGTGTGCTGCAGCGTCTCGATGTCCACGATGCCGCGCTCGGCTTCCTTGGCGGTCTCAACGGTGGCCATGTGCAGCTTGTCGGCGTTCTTACGCAGCAGATCGTTGGTCAGATCCGTCACGGCGCGCTGAGCCTTCATGGCGTTCTCGGTGTGGGCGATGCCCAGCGCCAGCACCATCTGGCTCTTCCACAGCGGGATCGTGTTGACCAGCGAGGTCTGGATCTTCTCGGCCATGATCTGGTTGCTGGACTGGATCAGGCGGATCTGCGGCGCCATCTGGATGGAGATGTTGCGGGTCAGCTCCAGGTCATACAGCTTCTTTTCGAAGCGATCGGCCTTGTCCATCAGGTCCTTGGCGAACTGTGCGTCCTCAGGCAGCCCGGAAGCCTCGGCCTTTTTGCGGGCCTCTTCCAGCTCGTTCGCGCGGAAGTCCTCCAGGCGCTTCTTGCCGGCCACGATGTACATGGACAGCTCCTTGAAGTACACCAGGTTCTGGTCATACAGTTTATCCAGCATGGCGATGTCCTTCAGCAGCTGGATCTGATGCTGCTCCAGACCCTCGACGATCTTGTTGACGTTCACTTCGGTGTGGCTGTACTTGGCCTTCAGAGCCTCCAGGCTGGTCACCTGCTTCTTGAACAGCCCCAGCAGACCGCCCTTTTCCTTCTCGTCGGTGTCGAAGTTCTTCAGTTCGACCACCAGGTTGGCGATCATGCTGCCGACCTCGTCCAGATCCTTGGTCTGCACGTTCTTCAGGGCGGCGTCGGAGAAGTTGGAGATGTTCTGCTGGGCGGCGGCGCCATAGGAGAAAACGAGGTTGCTGTCGCGTACGTCGATCCGGCCCGCGAAGTCCTCGATCATCTTCTGTTCTTCCTCGGAGAAGTTCTGCATGTCCAGCGTGTCCTGCTGGACCTTCTGCTCCGCTTCCTGCTCCGCGGCGGCCAGCGCCTCGGTCGCCTGCACGGCAGCCTGCACCGCGCTGTCCAGTTCAGGCTTGTTCTCGTCCTCAAAGGGATTCAGAGTGAGCTTGATTTCGTCTGCCATGATGATAACCTCCTAAATTGTGCCTGATGTATTGAAAAAACCTTCGGTTTCAGGGACCTTTGTCAATGCCCGCCCAGCGTCAGCTTGATGCCGTCCTTGGTGGGCGGAAGCTCCGACTCCTGAACGGTCGTCTCCGGCGCGGCGGGTTCTTCCTGCACGGCGGGCTGCGCGGCGGGTTCCACCGGCTGCGACCCGACGGTATTCTTCGGCGCGACCTCCCGGATATCCACGCCCGTGGCGTTCTTCACCAGGTTGTCGCCGGCCAGCATGGTCTTCATCACCTGGATCTCGGCGTCGATGTCCATCTCGTCGTCGGCGTACAGCTTGTCCACGCACTTCTCGAACGCGTCGGCCACCAGGCCGGTGCTGCTCTCTATCCTGCCCATCGCCGTGGTGATATTCTCGCCCTTGGTGGAAGCGGCCTGCAGGATCTGGTACTGCTCCATCAGCTTTTCAGAGGTGGGCAGATAATAATTCATGAAGCGGCGCACCAGCGCGAGCTTCTTCGGATCGCGTCCGAGCTCCTTGAAGATCTGTTCGCCCGCGGTATACATGCGGTCCAGGTTCTTCGTGATCTCCGGATGCGGGATGGCCTCGTTGGCTTTCTTGAGATTCTCCAGCCGCTCGCGGCCCTTGGCGATCTCCTCGTCCAGCGCGGCGTCGCCGGTCTTGATCGCGTCCTTCACCTCGATATCGCGGCCCGGGAACAGCTTCACCGACGCGAAGCCCGCCGCCGCCGAAAGCGCCGCCGTGATCAGAAAACCGGGGATCTTCATCAGCAGCTTCGGGAACAGAAGCCCCATCACCAGCCAGACCGCCGCGGCGATGTAGATCGGGATCGCCGATTTGATGTGCACCTTTTTCATGGATAACCCTCCGCTTTCACAGATATTCTACGCCGCCGGGCCGCGCCCGGCAAGCGACGGAGACTCAATTATGCGCCCTCAGGGATCAGCCGTCGGTTTCAGGCGCCGTAATGTCCAGTTCCACCGGGCAGTGGTCGCTGCCCATGATTTCCGGGTGGATCTTCGCGTCCACCATGCGATCCTTCAGCTTTTCGGACACGATGAAATAATCGATGCGCCAGCCCGCGTTCCTGGAACGCGCGCCGCCGATATAGCTCCACCAGCTGTAAGCGCCGGTCACATCCGGATAGAAATAGCGGAAGCTGTCGATGAATCCGGAAGCGAGCAGCTCGGTCATCTTGCCGCGCTCTTCGTCGGTAAAGCCGGCGTTATGGCGGTTGGTCTTGGGGTTTTTCAGGTCGATTTCCTGGTGCGCGACGTTCAGGTCGCCGGTGAGGATCACGGGCTTCACCGCGTCCAGCGCCACCAGGTAGTTCCTGAAATCATCCTCCCACTGCATGCGGTAATCCAGCCGCCGCAGCTCGTTCTGGGAATTGGGCGTATAGCAGCAGACCAGGTAGAAATCCCGGAATTCGCAGGTGATCACCCGGCCCTCGTGGTCGTGGATATCGATGCCGATGCCGGTGGTGACGGAGAGCATCGGCACGCGGGAGAACACCGCCGTGCCGGAATAGCCCTTGCGGTCGGCGCAGTGCATCACCTGCTCGTAGCCGGGCAGTTCGACGTCGCACTGGCCCTTCTGCATCTTGATTTCCTGCAGGCAGATCACGTCGGCGTCCAGCGCCGCCATGCTTTCATAGAAACCCTTCTGAAGCACCGCGCGCATGCCGTTGACGTTCCACGAGATCATTTTCACGAAAATAACACCGTCCTGCCGGAAACCATGCTATAATGCCAATGGTAACTCCTATAATCCTATCGTAGCTATTATATCACATATTCTTCAAAATGCAAACCTATTTTATCGGGAGATGACAAGAATTGACCATTCGGGAAAAGGCCGCGCTGGCTGAAAAGGCCGCCCGCGCCGCGGGTGATATGCTGCGGCACTGCGGCAGCTTCAAAGTGAAGCGCAAGAGCGAAAACGATTTCGTCACGGAGATGGATTTCAAGAGCGAATCACTCATCAGGGATATCCTGCTGGGCGCGTGCCCGGAAGATCAGTTCTTCGGCGAGGAAACCGGCGGCGCGGCAAAGGCTTGCGGGCGCTGGATCGTCGATCCCATCGACGGGACGGCCAACTTCATGCGCGGCGAAACGGAGTATTCGATCTCGATCGCCTATGAACACGACGGAGAACTGGTCATCGGCTGCGTCTTCTGCCCCGTTTTCGACGAGGTTTTCCTGGCCGTCCGCGGCGAAGGCGCGACCTGCAACGGGCAGCCGATCCACGTGTCCGGAACCAACAATTCACGCGACGCGCTGGTGCACATGGGCTTCGGGCACCGGAACCCGGCGTTGCTGCGCCGCACGCTGGCGGTTTTTCCGGCGCTGATCTCCGCCGTCAGCGACGTACGCCGCAGCGGCAGCGCCGCCTATGACCTGTGCTGCGTGGCGTCCGGGCGGTGCGAAGCCTTTGTCGAACGGGGCCTTAGTCTATACGATTACGCCGCAGGATACGTGATCCTGACCGAGGCAGGCGGCCGGATGACCGGCTGGGAGGATGGCGAAGACGCCATCGCCACGGGCAACCTGATCGCCTCGAACGGGCTGGTGCACGGTGATCTGGAACGGCTGCTGCGCGGATGAAAGCGTCCTGTTGACGTAACCGCAGATTTTACCCTGCGGCACTTGACGAACGCCGCGCGTGCCGTTATAATAGCCGCAACGGCAATGACCGGGAGGAGTAAGCGATCATCCGCGCCACGAGAGAAGGCGGCCACGGCTGGAAGCCGCCGGCGGGAGTTCGCCCAAGCGTGCGCCCGGGAGCCTTCGCGCCGAAATGGATTAGGCGCGGACGGACGGCCCCGTTACAGGCCGGAAGAGTATAACACAGAGTGGAACCGCGGCCACGCCTCTGTCATGGGGCTTGGCCGTTTTATTATTCGAGGAGGGAAAAGCCATGAAGCAGATGATGATCTACAACACCATGTCGCGCAAAAAGGAACCGTTTGTGCCCGTCCACGAGGGCAAGTGCGGCATCTACGCCTGCGGGCCGACGGTCTATAACTATTTCCACATCGGCAACGCGCGCCCGTTCATCATCTTCGATACGCTGCGCCGGTTCATGAAACACCTGGGCTACGACGTGACGTTCGTGCAGAACTTCACCGACATCGACGACAAGATGATCAAGCGCGCCAACGAGGAAGGCACCACCGTGGAAGCCATCGCCGAGAAGTACATCGCGGAATACTTCAAGGACGCCGAGGCCATCGGCGTGCAGCGGGCAGACGTGCATCCCCGGGCCACGAAGCACATCGGGGAGATCATCGCCCTCATCAAGAAGCTGGAGGCCAAGGGCCTGGCCTATCGCGTCGAGAACGGCGATGTCTACTTCGACACCCAGGCCTGGCGCAGCAACTACGGACGGCTGATCGGCCAGAACCTGGACGACCTGGAGTCCGGCGCGCGCGTGGAGGTGGGCGACCTGAAGCACCACCCGATGGACTTTGCGCTGTGGAAGGCCAAAAAGCCCGGCGAGCCCTTCTGGAAGAGCCCCTGGGGCGAGGGCCGGCCCGGCTGGCACATCGAGTGCTCCGCCATGAGCATGAAATACCTGGGCGAGACCTTCGACATCCACTGCGGCGGCGTGGACCTGATCTTCCCCCACCACGAAAACGAGATCGCCCAGTCCGAGGGCGCGACGGGCAAGCCCTTTGCAAAATACTGGATGCACAACGGCCACATCAACGTGGACAACAAGAAGATGTCCAAGTCCGCGGGCAACTTCTTCACCGTGCGCGACATTTCCAAGGAATTCGACCCGGAGGTCGTGCGCATGTTCATGCTGTCGGCCCAGTACCGCAGCCCGATCAACTTCTCCCGCGACCTGATGGACCAGGCCAAGGCCGGGCTGGAGCGGCTGTACACCGCCCGCGACAATGCCGCCTTCGCGCTGGAGCACGCGCCGCAGCGGCCGCTGAACGAGGCGGAAACGGCGTTCGTGGAGCGCTCGAAGCAGTTCATGGACCGCTTCGACGACGCCATGTGCGACGACCTGAACACCAGCGAGGCCATGGGCGTGCTGTTTGAGTACGTGCGCGACATGAACACCGCGCTTTCCGACGCCAACGCGCCCAGCGCCGCCGCCATCGAAGCCGGCCTCGCCGCCCTGAATACCATGGCCCACGACGTGCTGGGCCTGCTGATGAAGGAAGCCGACACCGTGCCCGAGGAGATCAAGGCGCTGGTACAGGCCCGCGCCGACGCCAAGAAGGCGAAGGACTTCGCCGAGGCCGACCGCATCCGCGCCGAGGTGCTGGAGAAGGGTTACATCATCGAGGACACCCCGAAAGGGCCGATGGTCAAGAAGGCCTGACGGACAGACGGGACCCCGGGCAGCCGCCCGGGGTCCTTCTTTATTTTGCAAAACTGTCCATCAATTCCTGCGCGTTGTCACTCCGGAACAGTATGCCCGGCCGCGGCCCGGCGTTGGTAAAGCAGACGAAACCGATCCTGACGCACGCCGGAGCGCGGCGCTTCAGCGCCGACTGCACCCGCGCGCGCAGCGCGGCCATCGCGGCGTCCAGCAGCCCGGCGCCGTCCAATAGGTCCAGCGCGGCGTCGGTGGTCGCGCAGGCCAGGATCTGCCGCAGCAGCGGCGCTTCCCCGCCGGCTTCCAGCGCGCAGGCCGCCAGCGTCTCCATGCGGCCGTCGCCGCAGGCGGAGTGGGTGTTCATCATGCCAATGCCCAGTTTCACAAGCTTGCCGATGTGGCCCACCAGCAGGATGCGCCCGAAGCCCGCAGAGGCCGCCAGATCGATGCCCTCGCCGATGAAATTTGACACGCACACCGGTTTCGCCGCCGCGAGGCCCAGCGCTTCCCGGGCGAAGGATTCGCCGTAGGCGCCCGGGCACAGCACGACGCCTTTCGTGCCGGAGGCCGCCAATACGCCCAGCTCCAGGCGGATCGTCTCGACCACGGCTTCGGTGCTCATGGGCTCCACGATGCCAGTGGTGCCGATGACGGAAAGCCCGCCCTCGATGCCGAGCCTCGGATTGAATGTGCGCCTGGCCAGTTCTTCACCGCCGGGAATGGAGATCGCAATCTCCACACCGCCCGAGTATCTGCAGGCCGCGCAGGCCGCTTCCACCTGTTCGCGGATCATCCGCCGGGGCATGGAATTGATGGCCGCGGCGCCCACTGGCTGGTCCAGTCCAGGCTTTGTGACGTGCCCCACGCCCTCGCCGCCGTCGATAACAATACCGACGTCGGTCTTTTTTGCCGTCGCGTAGACGAGCACGCCGTTCGTCACGTCCGGATCGTCGCCGCTGTCCTTCTGCACGGCACATCGCGCGAACCCCTCGCCGGCCCGGGCTTCAAGAATATCCAGCGCAAGCCGGACGCCCTTCGGCGTGTCCAGCGCCCATGTCGCCGGGATCGTTCCCGTCAGCAGCATCTGCGTCGCGGCACCCGCGGCCGCCGCCGCGCAGGCGCCCGTGGTATAGCCGCAGCGCAGCGGTTTACCGTTTTTCATGATGTAGCTGCGAAGCATGTCTACCTCCCCAGCATGTACAGCAGCGCGTTGCAGATCGCCGCGGCCACGGTGCTGCCGCCCTTTCTTCCCCGGGCCACGATGCAGGGCACATCCGAATCCATCAGCATTTCCTTCGACTGGATCACGTTGACGAACCCCACGGGCACGCCGATCACCAGCCTCGGCCGCACTTTGCCCTCGCCCATCATTTCGCACAGCCGCACCAGCGCCGTGGGCGCGTTGCCGACGGCGAACACCAGCGGGCCTTCCAGCGCCGCGGCCTTCTCCACGGCGGCGGCGGACCGGGTGATGCCCCGCGCTGCGGCGGCGCTCGCTACGTCTTCATCGGCGATAAAGCAGCGCGCGGCGCAGCCGTGCCGCTGCAGCGCCGCCTTGTTGATGCCGGCCAGCGCCATGGCGGTGTCGGTCACGATCGTCGCGCCGCCGCGCAGCGCCGCCAGTGCCGCGTCGATCGCGCCTTCGGAGAAGTACAGCGAATCGACGTAGTCGAAGTCGGCGGTGGCATGAATCACGCGCTTAACGACGGGCGCTATGCTTTCGTCGACGGGATGCGGCAGCTCGCGCCCGATGATCTCAAAGCTGCGCTTTTCGATCTCCACCGGCGATACGCGCTCCAGTTCAGCCTTCACCGGGTTCACCGCCCCTCTGCATGGCCGCGATCCAAACCGGGTTCATGCCTTCCATTAAGTGGTATTGCCCCGCTGCGCGGCTCCGGGCCACGGTCACCTGGATCAGTTCGGCGTCGGCAAAGCCTTCCTCCCGGATGATTCGCGCGATCTCCCCCGCCGACTCCGGCGAAACGGCGCTGACGACAATCCGCGCGTTTGGATTCCTTTCCAATACGGCCCGGACGATTTCCCGCAGATGTCCGCCGCTGCCGCCGATGAACGCGTGCGTCGGCGCCGGCAGCCCTGCCAAGGCCTCCGGGGCCGTTCCGCAAACGATCGTCATATTCCGAATGCCCAGCTTCCGGGCGTTGCGCTCGATCAGCGCCGCGGCGTCCTCGCGGCATTCCACGGCAAATACGCGCCCCGCCGGGCACAGCAGCGCCGCCTCCGCCGAAACCGAGCCCGTGCCAGCTCCGACGTCCCATACCACGGCATCTTCCGTCAGCCGCAGCTTGGAGATGATCACGGCGCGAACCTCGCTCTTGGTCATCGGCACGGGGCGCGCGCCTTCGCCCGCGACGCGCTCAAACGCGCCGTCAGGCAGGCCGACGGGAAGCGGATCGGAGGCGTCATATTCGATCAGCGCCGCGCTGAGCGGATCGCATGCGGCGTCCGCCAGTTCCGCGGCCGTGCCCCGCAGGATCGATTCATCCGGGTAGGACAGCCGCTGCCCCACGCTGAGCCGGGCTGCGCCCATGCCCGCGCCGATGAGATCAGCGCACAGGCGCTTCACGGCGTCCGCGCCGTCCAGCAGCGCGAACACCCTGCCGCAGCGGCGCAGTTCGGGCACAATGGAGCCCTCCCGGCCGTGCAGCGAAACGGGTCTGATATCTTCCCAGCCGGTCCCCAGCCGCGCGCACAGCGCTTGCAGCGAACTGATGCCCGGGATCGCGCGCACGCTCTGGCCGTCCAGCAGCGGCATCAGCCGCTTCGCCCCGCTGAAAAAGCCGGTATCGCCGCTCATCAGCACGGCGACGCGCCGGTATTCCGGGTGTTCGGCGATGCGCGCCGCGATGGCCTCCGGCGCGATTTCGGCAAAGCACGGCTTGTCGAAGCGCGCAATAGATTCCAGCATCCGCTTCGCGCCGATCGAGCAGTCGCATTCGCGGACCGCCTTTTCCGCTTCCAAGGTCATCGAATCCGGGCCGCCCATGCCGATCCCGACGACGGCGATATCGCGGATATCCCGCAGGTTGTACCGCTCCATCAGACGCTTCACGACGCCCGCGTAGTCCATGCCCTCGCGCTGCGCCGGTCGGCCCACGACGATGCAGCGCGCGTCGGCCTGTCTGGCCGCCGCAATCTTTTCAAAAAAGCCGCCGGGCTCTCCGGAATCCTTGGTGACCAGCCAGTGTGCGCGAATCGATTTCAGCGTCGCGGCATTCATTTCCACGGAAAACGGGCCCTGCATGGCGATGACATGCGCCGGCGCGAAACCCACTGCCGCGCAGGCGCTCAGCGATTCCGCCGTCGGCAGCACGCGCACGTAGAACCGGTCCCGGTAATCCGGCACGGACGTGTAGGGCGCCAGCTCCTTGCTGCCGGTGGCCAGCAGCGCCGCGCCGGGATGGTCGGCCAGGAACGCCGCGGCGGCGGCGATGGAATCCACATAGACGGCATCCGGATCGGGCTGCTGATCCCCGCGGTTCAGCCTGAGATACGTAAGCCCAGCGGCCCGGCAGGCGCCGGCGATGTGTTCGGAGGCCTCCGCGGCATAGGGATGGGTGGCGTCGATCACCAAGTCAAAGCGCCGCTGTTCGAACAGCGCTTCCATCTTCCCCTCGTCCAGCCGCCCGGCGGAGATTTCCAGATTGTCTGCCTTCGGCAGCAGCGATTCGCCGTAATCGGTGGCCACGCAGACGTGGACCCGTACCGGCTGTCCCGCCAGAAACTCGGCCAGCCGGCGCCCTTCCGTGGTGCCGGCGAACAGGCAGATCTCATTCATTCCGATACCCCCTGGGCGTCACCATGCGCCCGTCGATCACCCGCGTATGGGAATTTCCGATGAACACGGTGGTGAACATATCGGCCTCATAATCCTTCAATCCGGCCAGCGTCATGATCGCCGTGGATTCCCCCGGGCGGCCGACGTTCTTCGCCACGCCGCAGACCGTGTCCGGCGAAGCGTGGCGCAGCATGATCTCGCACGCGCGGCGCAGGTGATCCCGGCGCTTCGCGCTGGCGGGATTGTACAGCGCGACGGCGAAATTGCCCCTGGCGGCGCAATCCAGCCGCCGCTCGATGGTTTCCCAGGGCGTCAGCAGGTCGGAAAGGCTGATGACCGCGAAATCATGGCCCAGCGGCGCGCCCAACAGCGCTGCCCCGGAGGTCGCCGCCGTCAGCCCGCCGATGATCTCGATCTCCGGCGCGCCTTCGCCTTCGCAAACCTCCAGCAGCAGCCCTGCCATGCCGTAGACGCCGGCATCGCCGGAGCAGACGAGCGCGACGCCGCGGCCCTGCCGGGCCAGTTCGACGGCGGTTCGACAGCGCTCCTCTTCCCGGCGCATGGGCGTGGACAGGAATTCCTTTCCCGGGAAATGCTCCCTGATCAGATCCACGTAGACCGTGTAGCCGATGATGACATCCGCGGCGTTCAGCGCGTCCACTGCCCGCAGCGTCATGTCGCGGTAATCGCCGGGCCCGATGCCCACCACGCTGATCTTAGTCAAAGTCAATCCCCCAATCCAGTTCCGCCACGGCCACCGTGACGCCGTTTGAAGCGGTCTTGGGAACGATAATCCGTCCGCCCGACGCCGCCGCGCGTTCGCAGACGTTGTCCACGCCCACGGCGTTCTCCACAAATTCGGATCGCGCGAAATCGCCCGGTACGTCAGCCAGTTGTTCCGCGGAAAGATACGCGACGCGCCAGCGGTGATCGCGGCAGAAATCGTTCAGCCCGCGCTCGTCCCGCTTGACGTCGATGGTCGCAGCTTCGGCCACGGCCTCGAGTCGGAGGTTATTCTCCAGAAAGACGCGCCCGATCAGTTCTTCGATGGCCGCGGCGGCGATTCCCCGGCGGCAGCCGATGCCGACGCGAAGCGCCCTGGGGACCACCAGCAGCGTGCGGTCATAGAGCCGGATGTCCCGCGCGGAGACGCAGACGCCAAGTTCGCCGGATTCCGCCCAAAAAAGCCCGCCCGGCAGAGGCATATCCGGCGAGCCGTGATCGCTGAAAAACGGGATGTCCCGCGTCAGGATCTCCGCCGAGACCCGCTTCGCCAGCGCCATATCCGAAATGTACATGCCGCGCTCTGCCGCCCAGGCGTCAATGGAAAAACGGCCGTTTACGTCGGTGGCGGTGGTGATGACCGGTACGGCGCCCAGTTCCCCGGCAAGCCGCTTCGCCAGCCGATTCGCGCCGCCGATGTGCCCGGACAGCAGCGGAATGACGTACTGCCCGCGCTCGTCGACGCACAGCACTGCGGGATCCGTGCGCTTGTTCGCCGCGTGGGGCGCGACGGCCCGTACGGCGATGCCGCAGGCGCCGATAAAAACCAGCGCGTCCCGGTCAAACAGCGCGCCGACCTGTTCGGAAAGCCCGCCGGCACAGGCGGCGCAATCACCGTCCGCCATCCTTTCGGGCACGTAAATACGGATCTCCTCGAAAGCGGCAGCCATTATGCCTTTGATCCGCAGGGCCAGCGCCTTGCCCCGCTCGGTGAAGGCGAATACCGCGGCGTTCATGGATTCGCCTCCCGGTATCCGGTGGAAAAGCCTGGGTCGTAGAGCCTGGACCGGGCCCTATAGCCGCCCAGGGCTTTGCCGACAACGATCAGCGCCGTCTTTGAAATATCGTTATCGAGAACGGTCTGCGCCAGCGTTCCGACGGTACAGCGCAGCACCTTCTCGTCCGGCCAGGTGGCCCTGCATACGACCGCGGCCGGCGTATCGGGCGAACAGCCGCCTTCGATCAGCTGCGCCTGCACGTCCTGCGCCAGCGCCGCGCTGAGAAACAGCACCAGCGTTGAACCGCTGCCGGCGAAATCGCGGATCGCCTGTCCGTCCGGCACCGGCGTGCGGCCCGCGGCCCGGGCGACGACCACCGACTGGGCGATCTCCGGCAGCGTGTATTCGCATTTCAGCGCCGCCGCCGCGCCGCAGAAGGCGCTGACGCCGGGACAGACGTCGTATTCGATGCCCAGCGCGTCCAGGGCGTCAAACTGCTCGCGCACCGCGCCGAACAGGCAGGGATCGCCGGTGTGCAGCCGCACGGTGGTCTTCCCCGCCGCCTCCGCTTCCCGGATGACGGCGACGACGCCTTCCAGCGTCATGCGCGCGCTGTCGTGGAGCTCGCACCCGGGCCTCGCGTATGTCAACAGCGCCGGATTCACCAGCGATCCGGCCCAGATGATCACATCCGCCTCGGAAAGCAGCTTTGCGCCGCGCACGGTGATCAGGTCCGCCGCGCCGCTGCCCGCGCCCACAAAATGAACCATAGACGGCCCTTCCTTTCCCGGGAAAACCGCGCCGCAAGGCGCGAATACGACCCTGTTCATATTATCACAGGCGCAAACGGGTGTCAACGCCGCGGGCGGGTTTGACAAGCCGCGCGCGCCGGTTTATACTGGGGTTATGCGATTACGGGAGATGAGGATATGGCCGACGAAATGAAATGGGTGGAATGGGCCCGGGAGCTGCAATTTTTATCCCAGAGCGCGCTGGCTTACTGCAAGGACGCTTACGATATCGAGCGCTTCAGGCGCATCCGTGAGATCTCCGCCGAAATGGTCAGCCAGCTGACGGATACGCCGATCGACAAAGTGAAGGGCCTCTTCGCCAGCGAAGAGGGCTATCAGACGCCCAAACTGGATACCCGCGCGGCGGTGATCCGCGACGGCAGGATCCTTCTGGTACACGAGAAGGACGGCCGCTGGGCGCTGCCGGGCGGCTGGGTGGACTACGATCTGACGATCCGCACCAACGTCGCCAAGGAAGTGCTCGAGGAAGCCGGCATGACGGTGCGCCCGCTGCGCGTGATCGCGCTGATCGAGCACAACCGGCACAACACCCCGCCCAGCATCCACAACATCTGCTCGGCGTTCGTGCTGTGCGAATACGTGTCGGGACAGTTTATCCCGAACCTTGAAACCGTGGGCTGCGGCTTTTTCGCGCCGGACGAAATCCCTTCCCCGCTGGCCGGGAACAAGACCAACGCCGCGCAGATCGAAATGTGCTTCCGCGCCGCGGCGGACCCGAACTGGCAGGTCGTTTTTGACTGAGATGCCGCTGTGTATGAAAAAAGCGGGAACGCGATGCGCTCCTGCTTTTTTATTTGGTCGGTCGTATCAGACTCCGGTCGGTTATTCTGGCTTCCAGGCGTGCAGCGCCGTCTTGTTGATGTCCAGCAGGTGCGCCTTGCGGCCCGAGAAGGTCTTTTCCATGATCTTGTAGATCTTTTCCTCCGGCACCACCGGCGCCACGGTCAAAAGCGCGCCCAGCATCACGGTGTTGGCCGTGCGCGGGTTGCCCAGCTCGATGGCGATGTCGTTGGCCGGAACGTAATAGACGTTGATGTCGTCGCGGCTCGCCTTCTGCTCGATCAGCGAGCTGTTCACGAACAGGTTGCCGCCGGGCTTCACCAGCGATTCGAACTTGGTCAGCGACGGCAGGTTCATGACCACCACGTTGTCGGCCTCGTAGATCAGCGGGCAGCTGACGGGCTTGTCCGGGCTGATGACCACGGTGCAGTTGGCGGTGCCGCCGCGCATCTCGGGGCCGTAGGAGGGCAGCCAGGTGGCGTTCATATCGGCGTACATGGCTGCGTAGGTGATCATCTGGCCCATCGTCAGAACGCCCTGGCCGCCGGAGCCGGCGAAAAACAGCTTATTGGTCGCCATGTCATTTCACCTCCGCGTCTTTGTACACGCCCAGCGGGTAGTACGCAATCATGTTCTCCCGCAGCCATTCCATGGCCTTGGGCGGCGTCAGGCCCCAGTTGGTCGGGCAGGTGGACAGGATCTCCACGAAGGAGAAGCCCAGGCCCGCCAGCTGCACCTCAAACGCCTTGCGGATGGCCTTCTTCGCCGCGCGGATGTGGGCCGGGGAATCCAGCGCCACGCGCTCGATGTAAGCCGGGCCGTCCAGCGTGGCCAGCAGCTCGCTGATCTTCAGCGGCATGCCGGCCTGCTCGCGGGTGCGGCCGTCCACCGACGTGGTGGAGCGCTGGCCGATCAGCGTGGTCGGGGCCATCTGGCCGCCGGTCATGCCGTAGATGCCGTTGTTGATGAAGAAGGTGGAAAACTTCTCGCCGCGGGCGGCCGCGTGGACGATCTCGCCCATGCCGATGGAGGCCAGGTCGCCGTCGCCCTGGTAGGTGAACACGACCTTATCGGGATGAACGCGGCGGATGCCGGAGGCCACCGCCGGCGCGCGGCCGTGGGCCGCTTCGCACATATCGACGTTCATGAACTGGTGCGCCACGACGCTGCAGCCGATGGGCGCGACGCCCAGCGCCTTGCCCAGCAGGCCCATTTCATCCAGCGTTTCCATGATCAGGCGGTGCGCGACGCCGTGCGTGCACCCGGGACAATAGCTGGTGCTGACGGGCAGCATGCCCTTTGTAACGGTAAATACGGGCTTCATCGCACTTCCTCCAATATCTTCTTCGTCTTTTCCACGACCTCCAGCGACGTGGGCAGCATGCCGCCGGTGCGGCAGATCAGCTTCACCGGGCAGCGGCCCAGCACGCCCAGCTTGATGTCCTGCATCATCTGGCCCATGCTCAACTCCACGGAGACGACGACCTTCGTCTTGCCGGAGAGCTTTTCAAACGCGCTGTAGGGATAGGGCCACAGGCTGATGGGACGGATCAGGCCGGCCTTGATGCCGTCGGCCTCCAGCAGCTCCATCGCCTCGCGGGCCAGGCGCGCCATCGTGCCGAAGGCCACGAACACCACTTCGGCGTCCTCCAGGCCCTCGCACTCCACGCGCTCCAGTTCCTTTTCCATCACGGCGTACTTTTCAAACAGGTGGCTCACGTGGGCCTCCAGCACCTCGGGCTGCAGGCGCAGGGATTTCACCACGCTGCGCTCGCCCTTTTCGCTGCCGGAGATGGCCCAGGGCTTCACCTTCGGGATGTCGGCGGACGTGATCTCGGGCTTCGGCTCCGGCAGCAGCACCGGCTCCATCATCTGGCCCATCAGGCCGTCGGCCAGCACCATCACCGGATTGCGGAATTTGTCGGCGATCTCGGGCGCCTCATAGAGGATGTCCACGGCCTCCTGGATGCTGGCGGGCGCGAACACGGGGATCTTGTAATCGCCGTTGCCGCCGCCGCGGGTGACCTGGTTGTAATCGGCCTGGCCGGGCTGGATGGAACCGATGCCCGGGCCGCCGCGGGAGACGTTCAGGATCGTCACCGGCACCTCGGCGCCGCAGAGGAAGCTCATGCCTTCCTGCATCAGCGCGATGCCCGGAGACGACGAGGAGATAAAGCCCCGGCCGCCGGCCGCGCCGCAGCCGTAAGCCATGTTGACGGCGCCCAGCTCGCTCTCGGCCTGCAGGAATTTGCCGCCGCGCTTGGGAAGCTCACGGCTCATGAATTCGGGGATTTCGCTCTGGGGCGTGATCGGATAGCCGAAATAGAACCGGCAGCCGCCGCGAATGACGGCCTCGGCAAAGGCCTCGTTGCCCTTCATCAATACCTTCTCGCCCATCGATCATTCCTCCTCCGCAAAGATTTCGATCGCACAGTCGGGACAGACCAGCGCGCAGCTGGTGCAGCCGACGCACTCGTCGCTGCGGGTCATCTTCGCCGGGCAGTAGCCCTTGGCGTTGACCTGGGTGTCCATCTCGATCAGCTGCTTCGGACAGAAGCTGCGGCACAGCTCGCAGCCCTTGCAGCGCTCCCGGTCAATGACCACCTGAAACTTTTTTGCCATGTTGTAGCCTCCTTATATCCCGCGCAGCGGCCCTTTCGCCGCAAGCGCTATGACCTTTGTTCCGCCCGCGCCGGATCACTTGTCGATCCAGGAGGGCCGCATGTACATGCCCAGGGGCATGGGATATTCGTATCGCCCGGCGATCTGTTCAAAGGGCACGATGGGGCTTGGAAAACAGTCGCACCAGATGAACTTGCCGGTCTCGGCGGCCAGCTGCTCGCACAGCCGGTGCCCCTTCGCCACGCACGCCGCGTCCGTCTCCAGCAGCAGATGGCAGTTGTTGATGATGCCGTCGATGCGCCGGCCGGTCTTGCGTTCGATGGCTTCGAGGTGTTCCATCGCCCCGGCCAGGTCGCGCGTCTCCGGGCGGTTGGCGTTCACGACGATCAGAAACAGCGCGTCCTCCGGCGAAAAATATTTGCCGAACTGATTGAGCACGATGGCGCCGGAATCGTTGCCGCCCACGTCCACGATCGCGCGGCAGTCCGCGTCCTCCAGCGGCGCGCGGATGTCTGCGCCCAGGGCCGGGAGTTCGGCGGTGATCTCATGCTGGTAAGCGCTGCCGTACATGCGCACGCCCGCGGATTCCAGCAGGTCGCGCCGCTCGCGGGAGCGGAAATACGGGTTGGCGATGTCCAGGTCCACCAGCGCCAGCCGGCTGTAGGAGCCGTAGCCGTTCTTCGCCAGCAGCATCGCCAGGCTCACGCAGAATTCGGTCTTCCCGCTGCCGTAGTGGCCGATGACGACCATGATGCGCCGGTCCGGCTGCCGCAGCCCGGCAAACTCCGCCATGCGCATTCCTCCCCGCCCGGCATATCACCTTGCTATTATGATAAATCTATCAGTTTGCGGTACCGTTGTCAAGGGATTAATTTTTGTAAAAATGCGGCCATATCAGCCTATTTTACCTATAACGCGCGCATTATGGCGTTTAATGCAAATTTTACAGCGACAAGGTTTGACAACTGGCCGGCGCCGCGCTATAATGACCTCAATCGAATATTCCCAAAGGCAATGACGAAGACGGCGGAGCGCATCGGTGCGCAGAGAGCCGGCCAGCTGCTGAAAGGCCGGACACAGATCGCTCGCAAGCCCATCCCTTCCGAGCCGGAGACCCGAAAGCCATCCGATGGTGGATGCGCAAGTAGACGCCTCCCGTGAAAGCTGCGTAAAGGCTTAGGGCTTGTTGGAGCCTGAAGGGGCGAGCCTGAAGGGGCACGGCGACGTGCAATTTGAGTGGTACCGCGGGTTGATCGAAACTCGTCTCAAGAAATGCTTACGGCATGGATTGAGGCGTTTTTTTATTTGCCACGCCAGCGATGAAAAGGAGGAGATTCCATTATGAACGCAACCGATACGACCGGCATGCTGTACGAGGTTGGCACCCGTATCCGCGCGCTGCGCGAAATCGCGGGTTATTCCGTCGTCTACATGGCGGACCAGACCGGCATCGACGTGGAAACCTACATGCAATACGAGGCCGGCCAGGCCGACCTTCCGTTTACGTTTATCCATAACTGCGCGCGGATCTTCGGCGTGGACATCACCGACCTGATGGAAGGCCGCAGCGCGAACCTGACCTCCTATACCGTCACCCGCAAGGGCGACGCCAGCATCACCGCGCGCGAGCAGGGCATCGAAATCTCCAACCTGGCGCCGATGTTCTCCAACAAGCTGGCGGAGCCCTTCTGGGTCACCTATAGCTATTCCGAAGAGCTGCAAAGCCAGCCCATCCACACCACCACCCACTCCGGCCAGGAATTCGATCTGATCCTCTCCGGCGAGCTGCTGGTGCGCGTGGGCGACCACGTGGAGCACCTCAAAGAGGGCGACAGCATCTATTATAATTCCTCCACGCCCCACGGCATGATCGCCACCGGCGGGAAGGACTGCACGTTCGTCGCCGTGGTGCTGCCCGGCGAGGCCGCGGAACCCGAGCAGGTCACCCAGACCGTGATGGCCGTGCGCCCGGTGAAGCAGCACATGATCTACGATCAGTTCGTCGATCTGGACGAGGACGGCGAAGGGCACCTGCTGCACATCGATTTTCCCAATTCCGACAAATTCAACTTCGCGTTCGACATCGTGGACGGCATGGCCGAGCGCAAGCCGGACAAACTGGCCCTTTTGTACGTGGACCGCAACAACCGCGAACAGCGCTTCACCTTTGAGGACATCAGCCGCAAGTCCAACCGCGCGGCCAACTATTTCAAGGCCCTGGGCATCAAAAAGGGCGACCGCGTGATGCTCGTGCTGCGCCGGAACTGGCAGTTCTGGGTGGTGATGATGGC
>CACWVN010000001.1 GCA_902764285.1 uncultured Eubacteriales bacterium | reverse complement strand
AGCGGCTGGGCCGACCAGATCGTGGCGAAGCAGTCCGTGGACGCCATCTCCGGCGTCACGGTCTCCTCCACCGCGGTCCAGGAAGCCGTCGCCGAGCTGATGGCCCAGGCCTCCGGCGAGGGTGAAGCACCCGCCGAACCTGCGCCCGCGGAAGCGGAAACCAAGCCCGCCGAGCCCGAAGCCGAGCCCGCGGAGGCCGCGGAAGCGGACGCTGCGCGGATGGCGGAGATCCTTCCCCAGATCGTCGTGAGCATGGGCGCCAACAAGGACAACAGCTACGTGATCGACTACCTGGAGCAGGACCCGTACCTGGTCACCATCTACGAAGGCTACGGCTTTGCCAAGGACTATGGCAGCGCCCGCGGCCACGAATACACGCTGGAGGACGTCGCCAAGACCCAGCGGCCGCATCCCAAGGCCAACTGCATCACCTGCAAGACGCCGGACCTGCACAAGATGATCGAGGAACAGGGCGTGGCCGTGTACTCGATGCCCTTCGACGAGGTCATGCCGCAGATGAAGCAGAACGTCAGCTGCTACAGCTGCCACGGCGCGGATAACGGCAATGACGGCGCGCTGGCGGTCACCCACCAGTACGTGAACGAGGCGCTGGGTGACAACGTGTCCACCATCGACGCATCTGTGCTGTCCTGCGGCCAGTGCCACATCGAATACTACTTCACGCCCGAGGACAGCGAGGCCATGATGCCCTATCACAGCGTGGAGGAGATGACGCCCGAGGCGATCCTGGCCTACTACGACGCGCTGGACTTCGCCGACTGGACGCAGGAATCCACGGGCACGCGGCTGCTGAAGGCGCAGCACCCGGAGATGGAGACCTTCCTGCAGGGCAAGCATGCCGCGCTGCTGAGCTGCGCGGACTGCCACATGCCCACGGAGACGACAGAGGGCGGCACGGAATACCGCAGCCATTTCCTGGTCAGCCCGCTGGAGAACGAGGCGCTGCTGAACAGCTGCGCCAAGTGCCACGGCAGCACCGACATGGTCGAGTACGTCCACGGCATCCAGGCGAACGTCACCGCCCGCGAGACCGAGGTGGGCAACAAGCTGGCCGGTTTGAAGGAAGCGCTGGCCGCGGCGGTCACCGAGGGCAAGATGTCCGAGGACGAGCTGAACGCCGTGCGCAAGCTGCACCGCGAGGCGCAGTGGTTCTTCGATTTCAGCTACGTGGAGAACTCCGAAGGCGCGCACAACTCCGCGCTGGACCTGCACTGCCTGGAGGTCGCCGATGGCAAGATCGACGAGGCCATGACCCTGCTGAACCCGTAAACCCCATGAACTGCGGCGGGGAAGCTGCGGCGGATGCCGCGCCTCCCCGCTTTTCCGAAAGGTTCCTTCATGAAGAAGATCTGGAAATTCATATCCTCCATGAGGTTCGCCATACTGCTGCTGATCGTGCTGGCCGCCGCCTGCTCGGTCGGCAGTCTTGTTACGCAGGGCCAGACCGCCGATTGGTACGCCCGGCATTATTCCCAGCGCGCCGCCGCGTGGATCATGGCGCTGGGGCTGAACGACGCGTTTCACAGCGGGTGGTTCATCGTCATCACCGGCTTTCTGTGCCTGAATCTGACGCTGTGCAACCTCATTCGCCTGCCAAAGCTGATCCGCGCCGCGAAGGCCGACGGCCGGCCGGAGAACGCGCTGCGGAGCGAAGGCGACGCCCGGGCGGAGAACGTCGCCGACCCGAAGGCCGTGTTCCGCGCGCTGCGCATGCCCGCGCCGGTGGAATGCCGGGACGCCGAGGGCCGCGAGGCGCTGTTTTCCGCGAAGAACGGCGCCGGGCGCTGGGGCGCGTGGGTATGCCATCTGGGTATACTGATGCTGATCCTGGGCTTCGGACTGGGCCAGATGACGCAGAGGCAGTACACCGTCTACGGCGTGCCCGGCCAGACCCGGCAGATCGGGGACACCCCCTATTGCCTGACCATCGACGATTTCCGCGTGGATACCCACGAGGACGGCAGCGCGGCCCAGTACACTACGGACATCACCGTGGCGAATACCGCCAGCGCCGGTCCGGACGGCGGCAGCGCGTCCGTCAGCGTGAACCATCCCGCCGCTCTGGCCGGCATGAAGTTCTATCAGAACTCCACCGGCTGGGCAGCGGACATCGAGATCCTGAAGGACGGGGCCCTGCTGCAAAGCGATACGCTGTGCGCCGGGGAGTTTCTGCCCGTGGCGGACAGGCCGCAGCTGGTCATTATGCTGGACGCCCTTTATCCCGATTACGCGATACTCCCCGACGTGGGCCCCGGCACCGTCTCCGACCGGCTGAACAACCCGGCCTACCGGTATTCCATCTATTACCAGAGGGAGATCGTCGGCCAGAACGTGCTGACGGCCGGGCAGACCATCACCGTCAACGAATACGAGATCCGCTTCGTCAACCCGCGCCCCTACACGCTGATCCAGATCAAGGTGGATCATTTCACGTGGCTGGCGCTGCTGGGCGGGCTGGTGACGCTGGCGGGGCTGGCGCTGGCCTTCTACGTCCAGCCCGCGAAGGTCTGGGCCGTCCGCAGCGCCGAGGGCGGCTGGACGGTCTTCGGCCAGAGCCGCAAGGGCGGCGCGCTGTTCCGCGACCGGTTCACGGCCGCCGTGGAACAGAACAATCGGCAATCCCCCGGAAAGGAATAATCGAAATGCTTCAAGTGGAAAATACGCTGTTCACCCTCGTCATGCTGATCTGCTTCGCGTCGATGATCCTGTACTTCGCGTTCATCGCCGCCAGGCGCGACAAGCTCGCCCGGGCAGCGGTGGCCCTGCAGGCCGCGGGGCTGGCGCTGCACACCGCCGCGCTGGTGTGCCGCGGCATCGCGGCGGGCCGGCTGCCGCTGACGAACCAGTACGAATTCGCCACGTCCTTCGCCTGGGGCGTGTCGCTGGTCAGCCTGATCTTCGTGCTGAAATTCAAATTCCCGGTGCTGGGCGCGTTCTCCGCGCCGGTCACGTTCCTGATCATCGGCTACGCCGCGATGCAGAGCCGCGAGGTGCGCGAACTGATGCCCTCGCTGCGCAGCAACTGGCTGGCCTTCCACGTATCCACGGCGATCATCGCCTACGGCGCGTTCGGCGTATCCTGCGTGCTGGGCGGCATATTCCTGCTGCGCGAACGCATGAAGGCCCGGGGATTCCTGGACCAGCACATCCCCGACCGGGAAAAGCTGGACGTCATCGGCTATCGCAGCGTATCGCTGGGCCTGCTGTTCCTGACGTTCACGATCATCACCGGCGCCATCTGGGCCGAGCGCGCCTGGGGCAGCTACTGGTCCTGGGACCCGAAGGAAACCTGGTCGCTGGTCACGTGGATCGTCTACGCCGCCTATCTGCACCTGCGCATCCGCCGGGGATGGCGCGGCCGCGCCGCCGCGATCTTCGCCGTCGTCGGGTTCATCTGCGTGATGTTCACCTACATCGGCGTGAACACCCTGCTGCCCGGCGTCCACAGCTACGCATAACGAACGGAGGAAACCGCCATGCCGGAAATCACCACCAGCGTGCAGATCGTACTGCCGCAGCACTGCAACGGATACAAAAAACCCCGCCTGTTCGGCGGGCAGATGATGGCCTGGATCGACGTCGTGGGCGGCGTGGCGGCCCGGCGGTACACCCAGAGCGCCGTCACCACCGTGTGCGTGGACAACCTGAACTTCCTGAACCCGGCTTTCCTGAACGACACCGTGGTGCAGGAAGCCGTCGTCACCTGGACCGGCCGCACGTCGCTGGAGGTGCGCGTGGACAGCTTCGTGGAACAGCTGGACGGCACGCGCAAGCCCATCAACCGCGCCTACCTGGTGTTCGTGGCGCTGGATGAGCACGACCAACCGGCGGCGGTGCCGCCGTTTGCGCCGCAGACCGACGCGGAAAAACGCGAATACGAAGCGGCGCTGGAGCGGCGGCGCATCCGGCTGGGCCGGTAATTCCAATCAAAAGCAGGGACGGCAAAGGCCGTCCCTGCTGTGTATATACGATTATTGATCCGCCTGCGTCATCGCCAGCAGTTCCTCCGGCGTAAACAGCTGCAAAAATACCTGGTTGGGCAGGCAGATGATCATGTTGCTCAATATCCGTTCGTCGCGGTTCTCCAGCGTGACCTCGCCCTGCTGGACGCAGTCGTGACCTTCGCAGGTGGAATCTTCCATATACACGCCGTCCGGCGTCAGGTGGATCACGTTCACCGCCTCGGTGCCGTCGGGCAGCACCTGCCGCAGCGGATAGGAGATTTCCCCTTCCTCCGGCAGCGGCAGCCAGCCCATCCTCGTGGCCGTGGACACCAGCACATAGCCCTTCGCGGGTTTGGCGGCGGCCTCGCCGGATTCGACGGGCGCGACGGTCTCTTCAACCTCCGCCGCGGCAGCAAAGCACAGCACGAGCGCCAGCAGCGCCGCAATCATCATTCTCTTCATATCCTTTCCCTTCCTGCCTGCAATCTTTCGTTTGCCTGGGCCCCCGGGCGTCTATTCGACGTACGCTTTGGCGCCGGAGGTGAAGCTGACGGTGCGGTCGCGGGCGATGAACACCGCCTCGATGCCGTCCAGCCCTTCGATCAGCGCCGCGCCGCCTTCACGCCCCAGGGCGAAGGCCGCGGTGGCGAGGGCGTCGCCCCACATGGAGCTTTCGGAAAAGATCGTCACGGAGGCCAGTTCGTTCTGCACGGGCCAGCCGGTCTTCGGGTCCAGGATGTGGTGGTACCAGGTGCCGTCCACATCGAAGCCGCGCTCGTAGATGCCGCTGGTGACGGTTGAGCCGCCGTTGTTCCGGGAGACCAGCATGTATTCGCCGGTCTTGCCGTCGATGTCCTGGATGCCCACCTTCCACGGGCTGCCGTCGGGCTTCAGGCCGATGGCCACCACGTTGCCGCCGAAGGACAGGATCGCGCTGTTCACGCCGCGCGCCTCCAGCCAGTTCTTCACGGCGTCGGCGATGTAACCCTTGGCGATGCCGCCGAGATCGATCATCATGCCCTCGGGCAGGATAACGGCGTCGCCGTCGATCTCCACGCGGGTGTAATCCACGCGCGCCGCGGCCTCGGCAAGTGCGTCGGCGTCGGGCAGCACCGCGGCGCCGGAGGTGAAATCCCACATCGTGGAAACCGGCGCGATGCTGACGTCGAAGGCGCCGCCGGAGAGCTCGCTGACCCGCCGCGCCGTGCGCAGGATCTCCAGCGTATCCTCGGAAACCTGCACCGGCTGTCCGCCGGCGTGGTTGATGCGCCACACGTCGCTGCCTTCGACGGTCCGGGACAGCAGGCGTTCATAGCGCCCGCATTCCTCCAGCGCGTCCTGGAGAACGGATACATCCTCCACGTAGGCGGTCAGCGTGATCACCGTATCCAGGTAAAAGCCCACGGCGGTCTGTTTCTTCGCCTCGGAAGCGGAGCAGCCCGGCGTGCAGAACAGCAGCGCCAGGATCATCAGCGCGCTGGCGGCGCGTAGCCATTTCATAGGCAAAACTCCCATCATCAATTCGCAAAACCGCCCGCCTTCAATACGCGGAACACGCGCCGGGACACGATGCCGGTCAGGCAGCCCACGACCGCGCCCATGCCCACCAGGAACGGCATGTAGGTGTACAACAGCTGGGTCGGCAGGCGCACGATGTACACGGCCATCAGCGTCTGGCCGATATTGAAGGCCACCGCGCCGGCCATCGACGTGCTGACCACGCCGTTATCCGGATGCCGGCGTATGTACAGATAAGCGCCGATGCCGGCCAGCGCCGCCAGGCCCAGCAGGATCGCGCACCACAGCATGTCGCCCCGCAGCTTCGTGCCGCGCAGCAGCAGGAACGCGGCGCCCGCCAGCGACAGCGCGCTGACGCCCAGCGCGCCGGCCCTGGGGCTGCGCTTGATCAGCATCATGACCAGAAGGCTCAAAACGCCGCCGGAAAGGCTGATGAATATGGCGGTGACGGAGCCGTAGATGAACCCGGACAGCACGGCCTTGACCACCATCAGCAGCGCGGCGGCGCGCCGGTCCATCAGATACAGCGCGTACAGCAGCACCGTGTTGGCCAGCCCAAGCTTGACGCCCGGGATCACGCCGCTCAAGAACCAGGTGATCGGTATGGCCTTGTCCAGCAGGCCCAGCACCAGCATCAGCGCGATCAAAAGCCCGTACAGCGCAACCGCCGTGGATTTACGTTTCAAAGCACAACCTCCGCATCGTCAATCGCCGCGCACCTCCACGGAAACCCGGTGCGGCAGGCAGATGATAAAGCCGCCCATCACGCGCATTTCCAGGTTTTCCCGGGTCACTTCGCCCATGTTCACGCAGTCCTGGTTGTCGCAGTCGGCGCGCGCCATGTACACGGCGTCGCCGGTGATGGCCACGATGTTTTCTCCCTCCGGCTGGCAGATCGCCACGGTGTGCGCTTCGCCGAAGGGCAGGTCGGCCAGCGGCGCGCCGTCCAGCGTGATGTATACCCGCAGGCCGTCCCCGGCCTCCGGCGAAAGGCTGCCGCCCTCCCAAGGCTGGCCGTCCAGCGTCAACAGCTGGCTTTTCGCCGGCTGCACCCGGCAGGCGCCCAGCGCCAGCGCCAGCAGCAGCAGGAGCGCCGGCAGCAGCCCCGCGCGGCGGCGTTTCGGTTTCACGGCGTTCATCCTCCGGCATCGCGCGGCGAAGCCTCCGCTCGCGGGCGCGTATTTATCTATCATTATAACCGCTCGGGGCGGAATTATCAACTCCCCCGGTGGAATTGCCGCGCAAATATCGAGCATCCCGACATCGAAAATGACGCGGCGGGAATTGACTATGAGAATTTTTTTTGATATGATATAGGGTGGATATGGGGATTACCCGTACAATCTCATCATAATAAGGAGGAACAGTATGAAGAAAATCGTTGCACTGATGCTGAGCCTGTGCATGCTGCTGGGCTGCATGGCGTTTGCCGAAGGCGGCGACGTGCTGACCGGCAGCGCCCAGGGCTTCGCCAGCGAAGTCAAGGTTGAAGTGACCGTCGAAGACGGCAAGATCACCGCGCTGACCGTGGATGATTCCGGCGAGACCTATCCCACCGCGGGCATCGACCGCGCCACGAGCGTGGAAGCGCTGATCGCGGCCATCCTGGAAGCCGGCACCACCGAGGGTGTGGACGTGACCACCGGCGCGACCTTCACCAGCACCGCCGTCGTGGAAGCCGTCAACGCCGCGCTGGCGGGCGGCGAGGGCGCCTCTGACGCCGCGCTGGCCTTCACCGCGGGCGAATACGAAGCCACCGCAGAGGGCTACAACGGCCCCGTGACCGTGAAGGTCACCTACTCCGAGGACAAGATCGAAGCCATCGAGATCGTCGACAGCGCCGAAACCGCGCACGTCGGCACCGTCGCCTTCGACCTGATGATCCCCGACATGGTGGACGCCAACGGCTCCGGCGCGGACGCCATCTCCGGCGCCACCTTCTCTTCCCGCGCGCTGCGCACCGCGGTGAACGACACCGCCGAGCAGGCCGGCTGCACCAACATGGAAGCCTTCAAGGCCGCCAAGATCGAGTATGAGCCGAGCGCTCCCATCGAGCAGACCTACGACGTGGTCGTGGTCGGCGCCGGCGGCGCTGGCATGGGCGCAGCGGCCCAGTCCGTGCAGGAAGGCAATTCCGTTCTGCTGATCGAAAAGAACGCTGAAATCGGCGGCAACACGCTGGTTTCCGGCGGCCAGTATCAGTCCGTGATGCCCTACCTGGTGTGGGATCCCGCCGATCCCGACGCCACCACCGGCGTCTATGAGCACAACGGCCAGACCTACGACAAGGTCAAGTCCGTGAAGGGCTGCATCGACGAGCTGAAGATGATCCTGAACTGGTCCGAGGAGCCCTTCGACGAGGCGTTCTACCAGGATCACGAGTTCGTGGCCGGCGACGCGCTCGAGCTGTCCAAGCACGGCGTCCATCAGGAATACCTGCCCGTGCTGCAGGCCCTGAAGGCCGAGATCCAGGAATACCTGGATTGGGCACAGCCCCAGCTGGACGCCGGCGTGGCCGAGAACCAGCTGACCCTGTTCTCCACCATCAACCTGCACATCTTCCAGACCTACTACGGCGGCCTGCGCCAGAGCGCGGACAAGTCCGAATGGATCTACGGCAACGTGGATCTGGTGACCCAGTTCATCGAAGGCGGCCAGGGTCTGAAGGAGTGGCTGGAAGACCAGGGCGCGGAATTCTATGAGGATTCCCAGCAGACGCTGATCGGCGCGCTGTGGTATCGTGAAAACGAGTTCACCCGCGAGCAGGGCCGCTGGGGCGCTTACTTCATGGCGCCCATGAGCACCATCCAGGGCTCCGGCCTGGGCAGCGTGATGACCCGCACCACCGCCACCGACCTGATCGTCGAGGACGGCCGCGTGACCGGCGTCAAGGCGGTCATGTGGGACGGCACCGAAGTGACCGCGCACGCCACCAAGGGCGTCATCCTGACCACCGGCGGCTACGCCGCCAACATCGACATGGTGCTCGCGGACAACGTGTACTGGTCCACCGAGTACCTGTCCACCGCCACCAAGACCACCAACCGCTCCAGCCAGGTCGGCGACGGCATCCGCATGGCTCAGGCCGTCGGCGCCGCGACCACCGGCATGGGCTTCACCCAGCTGATGCCCATCTCCTGGGTTGACAACGGCAACCTGGCCTTCGGCGGCGGCAACTACGCCTGCTGGATCAACCCCACCACCGGCCACCGCTTCGTGGACGAGGGTTCCGAGCGCGACGTGCTGTCCCTGGCCGAGTTCCAGAACGGCATGGAAGTGAACGGCACCAAGGGCGTGTTCCTGGAGTTCTACAACAAGGAACAGCTGATGCCCGCGCCGATGCAGCTGGCCGAGGGCGACTATGAAGGCCGCTACTATCGCCGCACCATCGCCGAGCTGCCGGAGCTGTTCGAGCAGCTGGGCATTGAGGCCGATCCCGAGGTCGTCATCCAGACGATCCGCGATTACGACAAGGCCGTCATGGGCGAAGGCGAGTTCCCGGATGTGGGCAAGGCCATCGCCTCCCGCACCATCGGCAACGTGGAGCTGGACGAGAACGGCAACTACAAGACCGAAACCTATGACCTGGACAACGCGCTGCTGACCATCCGTCTGATGGCGCCCTCCACCCACCACACGATGGGCGGCCTGGTCGTCGACACCAGCCGCCACGTGCTGGATGAGAACGGCGAGATCATCCCCGGCCTGTATGCGGCTGGCGAGGTCACCGGCGGCATCCACGGCGGCAACCGCCTGGGCGGCAACGCCATCGTGGAAATCTTCGTCTCCGGCCGCACCGCCGCGAAGGCCGTGGCCGCCGACAATCCGTAATCCCCGGCGTACTCACGGGGCGGGAGAAATCCCGCCCCGTTTTTTCATCTCCTATGCCGGAAAAGCTTTCGGCGCAAATTCTTTTGGTTTTTTATCCCCGTAGTGGTTGATAAAAACCACAAACCTGCTATACTGGATGTAATGTGGCAGGAAAAGAGGCGCGGATGGATGAGTATCAACAAGCCGAACCTGCGCGGCGGCAAGGGCGGCGGGCTGAAAGGCGCACTGGCCTACGGCGTCTATTTCGCCACGGCGGGGCTGGTGACTCTGTTCTACCGGAAGCCCGAAATCGTGGGGCTGGAAAACCTGCCGGAGTGCCCGTGCATCATCGTCGGCAACCACGCCCAGATGAACGGGCCCATCGTCGCCGAGCTGTACCTGCCCGGGCCGCGGGCAATCTGGTGCGCCGGCGAGATGATGCACCTGAAGGAAGTGCCGGCCTACGCCTACCGGGATTTCTGGTCGAAGAAGCCGAAGGCCGTGCGCTGGTTTTATCGGATCCTGTCCTACGTCATCGCGCCGCTGTCGGCGT
This sequence comes from uncultured Eubacteriales bacterium, assembly GCA_902764285.1. Classification (GTDB taxonomy): domain Bacteria; phylum Bacillota; class Clostridia; order Christensenellales; family Aristaeellaceae; genus UBA2862. Next base: position 51,728 of record CACWVN010000001.1, on the reverse strand, counting down.
GCGTGTTCAACAACGCCCGCTGCATCGGCGTCTACCACGACATGCGCGTGGCCACCACGCTGCGCGAGACGCTGCAGCAGATGCGGCAGGGCGTGCGCATCGTCATCTTCCCGGAGCACGACGTGCCGCACAACCATATCGTCTGCGATTTCCAGGACCGGTTCATCGACCTGGCGCGAATGTACCATCACCAGACCGGGCAGGCGCCCGCCTTCGTGCCGATGTACGTGGCGCCGGCCTTGAGAAAGACGTTCCTGGGCAAGCCGATCCTCTGGAACCCGGACGCGCCGACCGACGATGAGCGCCGGCGCGTCAAGGAAGCGCTGATGGCCGCGATCACCGGCATCGCGCTCGCCCAGCCGCGGCACACGGTGGTGCCCTACCCCAACGTGCCCAAGCGGCTCTACCCCCAGAATACGCCCGACGAGGTATCTGCAAGATGAAAAAACCCGCCGTCGATTACCGCGAATTCCGATTGTCCCGGCTGAACGAGCCGCGGTTTCGGCACGTCTGGCTGCTGGCCGGCTGGATCTTCTATTTCGCGCTGTACTTCCTGACCGAAAACCTGATCCCCGCCGAGCGCTGCCACGTCATCCACTGCGCGCTGGACGACGCGATTCCCTTCCACGAAGGGTTCGCGGTCCTGTACTGCTACTGGTACGCGCTGTTGGCCGGGTCGCTGGCGTGGTTCTTCTTCTACGATATCCGCGGTTTCAAGCGCCTGCAGGTGTACATCATCATCACCCAGGTCGTGGCGATGACCGCGTACATCCTCTGGCCCAGCATACAGAATCTGCGGCCCGACCACTTCGACCGGGACAACGCGCTGACGCGGCTGATGGCGTTTATCTATTCGTTCGACACGCCCACCGGCGTGTGCCCGTCGCTGCACGTGGCCTATTCGATGGGCATCGCATCGGTGTGGTGCCGGACGAAGGGCGTTTCGCCGGTGTGGAAGGCCGGCGCCGTGCTGTCGGCGGTTCTGATCTCGATCTCCACCGCCTTTGTCAAGCAGCATTCGGTGGTGGACATCGCCGCGGCGATTCCCGTGGGGCTGCTGGCGGAATACCTGGTTTTCGGACCGACGCGGCTGCGCCGGTGGATCGAAAGGAGTGGTCGCGAATGAAGGAATGGGTGCGCATGGCCAAGTTCACGTTCTTCTCCATCAGCGCCGGATTGATCGAAATCGGCGCGTTCGCGCTGTTCAACGAGCTGCTGAACTGGCCGTACTGGCTCAGCTATTTGCTGGCGCTGGTGCTGTCGGTGCTGTGGAATTTCACGCTGAACCGGCGCTTCACGTTCCAGTCGGCGGCCAACGTGCCGATAGCCATGCTGAAGGTGGCGGCGTTCTACGCCGTGTTCACGCCGCTGTCCACCGCGCTGGAGCACTGGTACACGGACGCGCTGGGCTGGAACGAATACCTGGCCACCGGCGCGAACATGGCGCTGAATTTCGTCACCGAATTCCTTTACCAGCGCTACTTCGTATTCGGCAAGAGCATCGATACCCGGCAAAAGAAATAGCCGCGCCGACGGCGTTTTTGCGGTATCCGCCCCCGGAAGCAACGGCCTCCGGGGGCGTTTGTGTAGACGAAACGGACGGTTTGTGCTATAATAGGCGGGAAACTTGTGAGGAGTGATACATATGGCCTGGTACGAAAAAGCAGTTTTTTATCATATTTACCCGCTGGGACTGGCCGGCGCGCCGGCCGTCAACCCCTTTGGAGCGCCCGTGCACCGGCTGAACGACCTGATCCCCTGGATCGGCCACATCCGCGATATCGGCTGCACCGGCCTGTACATCGGCCCGCTGTTCGAATCCAGCAGCCACGGCTATGACACCGCCGATTATCGCAGGCTGGATTCCCGCCTGGGCACCAACGACGATCTGAAGCATTTCGTGAAGCTGTGCCACGAGGCGGGCATCCGCGTGATCCTGGACGGCGTGTTCAACCACACCGGCCGCGATTTCTTCGCCTTCAAGGATATCCGGGCGAACCGGCAGAACAGCCGCTATCTGAACTGGTACTGCAACGTGAATTTCGGCGGCAACAACGAATACAACGACGGCTTCTGCTATGACAACTGGGGCGGCTACAACCTGCTGGTGAAGCTGAACCTGCGCAACCCGGAGGTGCGGGATTACCTGCTGGATGTGATCCGGTTCTGGGTGGCGGAATTCGATATCGACGGCCTGCGGCTGGACACCGCGGACGTGCTGGATTTCGATTTCATGCGCAGCATGCGCGCCGTCGCGGCGGAGGTGAAGCCGGATTTCTGGCTGATGGGCGAGGTGATCCACGGCGATTACACCCGCTGGGCCAACGAAAACACGCTGAATTCCGTCACCAACTACCAGCTGCACAAGGCGCTGTTCAGCGCCCACAACGACCACAACTACTTCGAGATCGCCCACACCGTGAAGCGCCACATGGACATGGGCCTGGGCCGGGTGCTGCTGTACAGCTTCGTGGACAACCACGACGTGGAGCGCATCATGTCCAAGCTGAACAACCGGGCGCATTTCACGCCGGTGCACGTGCTTCTGTACACGCTGCCGGGCATCCCGTCCATCTACTACGGGTCGGAATTCGGCATCGAGGGCCGCAAGGAGCGCGGCTCGGACGCCTCGCTGCGCCCGCAGCTGGATCTGGCCGCGCTGACGGCGCAGCCGAATCCCTGCCTGGAGCTCGTCACCGCGCTGGGCCGCGTGTACAGCCGGGAATCCGCGCTGTGGTACGGCGATTACCGGGAGCTGCAGCTGACCACCACGAAATACGCCTTCGCCCGCGGCGACATCATCGTGACCGTGAACAACGCCGGCGAAACGGCTTCGTTCGACCTGAACGCCGACGGCGCCTATGCCGGCGCGCTGACCGGCCGCACCGCAGCCGCGGAAAACGGCCGGCTGCACCTGGAGATCGACGGCAACAGCGGCGAGATCTGGATCCCGCAGGGCGAAAACCGCGCCGTGTACGAGCCGGTGCGCCAGAAGATCGCGACGCCCGAGCCGCCCAAGGCCGCCGCGCCCGCGGACGTGACCGCCGTGCCGGTGCCGGACGTGCCCTACGACCAGATGACCGTCGAACAGCTGCAGTCCGCGATCCTCGCCAAGCTGGCCGCCAACGGCCCGGTGACCGACCGCATGCGCCGGGATGTCGCCGAGAACGTCTACCGGGATTCGCTTTTGAACTGGGTGAAGAGCTTCCGCTGATTTTTCCGGGAGGATCGTCGCGCCATTTGCACGATTATCCTTGATAAATCCGCCGGAATTGACTATAATGGAATTGGAAGGGCTGCGGGTGGCTCCGCCCGGACCGTCGCGCGGCTTTGAACGGTGGACGACAGGCAATCAAAGGACACAGATAAGGAGAATCGGCCATGTCTACAAGAAGAAGCGTTGCTTTCATCGGTTCCGAATGCTACCCCTTTGTGAAAACCGGCGGCCTCGGCGACGTGATGTACGCGCTGCCCCGGGCGCTGACGAAACAGAACTGCGATGTGAAGGTCATCCTGCCCCGCTACAAGAGCATCCCCTGGAAGTGGCAGGAAAAGATGGTGTATCGCGGCGAATTCCGGATGGATCTGTGCGCCGACGGGCGCACCTTCTACGTCGGCATCATGGAATACGTCTGCGACGGCGTGGTGTATGATTTCATCGACAACGAGGATTTCTTCGGCTACGGCAATCCCTACACGAACCTGGTGGACGATATTCCCCGGTTCTGCTTCTTCGCCAAAGCCGCGCTGGCGGCGCTGAATTACCTGGACTGGATCCCGGATATCATCCACTGCCACGACTGGCAGACGGCGCTGGTGCCGGTCTATCTGCGCACGCTGTTCGCGCACACGCCCGTCGGCAACGCCAAGACCATGCTGACGATCCACAACCTGCGGTTCCAGGGCATCTACAACATCCCCACCATCAAATACTGGACCAACCTGCCGGATTACGTGTTCAACAAGGACGCGCTGACCCAGGACTGGGTCAACGCCAACCTGCTGAAGGGCGGCCTGTATTACTGCGACATGATCACCACCGTCAGCCACACCTACGCCGGCGAGATCCAGACGCCGTTCTTCGGCGAGGGTCTGGACGCCCACCTGCGCTATCATTCCGGCAAGCTGCGCGGCATCGTGAACGGCATCGACTGCGACCTGTGGAACAGCGCCACCGACAACAAGCTGGCTGCCCCCTACGACATCGGCAACGTGCTGACCGAAAAGAAGGAAAACAAGCGCGCGCTGCAGGAGCAGCTGGGTCTGGTGCAGGACGACCACATGTTCGTCATCGGCCTGATCTCCCGGCTGACCGACCAGAAGGGCCTGGATCTGGTGAACGCCATCATGCCGTCCATCATCGACGGCAACACCCAGTTCGTGGTGCTGGGCACCGGCGACGAGCGCTATGAAGGCGCGTTCCGCTACTACGAAGACACCAACAAGGGCATCGTCTGTTCCAACATCATGTACGACGAAGGCCGCGCCCACCGGATCTACGCCGGCGCGGACGCGCTGCTGGTGCCCTCGCTGTTTGAGCCCTGCGGCCTGACGCAGCTGATCGCCATGCGCTACGGCACGATCCCGATCGTCCGTGAGACCGGCGGTCTGAAGGACACCGTGGTGCCCTACAACCAGTACACCAACTGGGGCTACGGCTTCACCTTCGACCGCTACGATTCCGGGCTGCTGCTGGACGCCGTCAACCGCGCCAAGACGCTGTATTTCACCAACCGCTGGCGCTGGGACGAGATGGTGCAGCGCGACATGGACGTGGACGTGTCCTGGGAGAACTCCGCGGAACAGTACCGCGGCCTGTACATGGAGCTGAAGCCGTAAGGCCATCTTTCAAACGCAAAACCCCCGAAGCAAACGCGCTTCGGGGGTTTTGCTGCGGTCGATCGGCGGCGTTACGCGCGCACCCAGACCCGCATCTCGCCCGGCTCGCGGTTGGCCCAGCTGTAATAGGGAATCCACGTCAGCCGCGCCGGCCGGGTTTCCACGGGGATATCCGCGGCGTACAGCGCGCCATCCCAGCCCGCGTCCGTCTCGCGCACGCCGGGGCCGGTCAGCTCCACGATGCCGCCCAGCTTGTCCGGCCGCCAGTCCGCCCGGAAATCCTCCGGCCTGACGCCGTCCAGGCGGACCAGGTGCAGGTCGCCTCCGTTGTCGGCTTCCTCCAGGCAGTACACCAGCGGGCCGCGCATCACGGCGACCTTTCCGGCGTCCTCGCGCACGCGCGGGTTGGCGCGCACCAGCCGGACGGGCATATCCAGCTTCAGCTCCACCCGGTCGCCGTCGCGCCATTCGCGGCGCAGCGCCGCGTAGCCGTCCGCCAGCTCCGCCGCGCAGGCTTCGCCGTTGACCGCCAGCGTCCAGCTCCGGCACCAGCCGGGCACGCGCAGGTTCAGCGCGAACGCCGCCGGCCCGTCCATTTCCAGCCGCAGGTCGACCTTCCCGTCCCAGGGATAATCGGTGTCCACCGCCAGCCGCACCTTCGCGCCGCCCAGCTCCATCTCCACGGAACCGGCGGCGTACAGGTGCACGAAGGCGTCCTGCCCGTCGGCGGAATAGACGTAATCCTCCAGCGACGCCAGCATCCGGATGAGGTTCGGCGGGCAGCAGGCGCAGCCGAACCACGGCTGTCGCCGGGGCTTCACGTGGCGCTTGCGCTGGTCCTTTTCGCAGGCCTCGGGCACCACTTCCAGCGGGTTGACGTAAAAGAAGCTGCGCCCGTCCAGCTGCATGCCGCTGATGACGCCGTTGTACAGCGCGCGCTCCATCACGTCGGCGTATTCCCCCTTTGCCTCCAGCGCCAGCATGCGCCGCGCGAAGAATACGAGGCCGATGGCGGCGCAGGTTTCGCCGTAGACGGTGTCGTTGGGCAGGTCGTAATCGAAGGTGAAGGCCTCGCCGTATTCAGAGGAGCCCACGGCCCCGGTGACGTACATCCGGCGGCGCACGGCGCTGTCCCACAGGCGCCGGCAGGTCTCCGCCAGCGCGGCGTCGCCCGTCTCCCGGGCCACGTCCGCCGCGCCGGAATACAGGTACATCGCCCGCACAGCGTGGCCCTCGGCGTCCGCCTGTTCGGAGAGCGGGCGGCCCGCCTGGTAATACTGGTAGCGGAAAACGCTGTCCTTCCAGTAGAAGGCGTTGCCGTTCTTCTCATCCTCCTGCTCAAAGTACAGCGGCGATTGCCCGCGCTGGCGCACGAAGTATTCCGCCAGACGCAGATGCTTCGGATCGCCGGTGACCCCGTACAGCCGCATCAGCGCCATTTCGATCACCGGATGGCCGGGATAGCCGGGGATCTTGCCCGCCTCCGGGCCGATCACGCCGTCGATATGATCCACCAGGCGGATCACCGCGTCCAGCAGCACCCGCTTGCCGGTGGCGCGGTAATAGGCCACGGCGGCCTCGATCATGTGCCCGGCCACGTACAGTTCGTGGTTGTCCTTCAGGTTCGTCCAGCGCCTGTCCAGGCCGTTGATGATGTAATAGGTGTCCATGTAGCCGTCGGGCTGCTGGGCGTCCACCACGGCCCGGATCGCGCCGTCGGCCACGGCCTCCAACTCCGGGTCGGGCCGCCAGCGCAGGCTGTACGCCACGCCCTCCAGCCACTTGGCCACGTCGCTGTCCTGGAAGATGAAGCCTCCGAATCCGCCCTCTTCCTTCCCCGCGGCGACGCGGAAATTATGCATGCAGTGGCTGGGCTCCGCGCCCGCCACCGCGTCGTTCAGCGCCCGCCACTGGTACGGGATGCCCTCCCGCACCGCGGTTTCGCGAAATGCCGACCAGAAGCCGCCCCCGATCTTCGCGCCGTAAACCGTCTCCCCACAGCCTTTCATGGGCCGATCCTCCTTTCAGTATTCCAGCAGCCACGCCGCCGCGTCGTGCGGCGCCAGCAGCGCCGACGGTCCCTCCGCCGCCGCGCCGGTCCACAGCTCCGTCGCCCGCGCCCAGCCGCGGCCCAGCTCATCGGCCGTGACCGCCACGCGCCGCGGTTCATCGGACAGGTTGAACGCGGCGACATAGCAGCCCGCGCCGTCCGTCCGCGGGGCGATCCACGCGCTGGCCTCGTCCGTGGTGTACAGCGGATGCGCGCACCACGACGCCTTTTCGATCTCCAGCACCGCCGCGTTGGTCAGCAGGTCCAGCGTAAAGCCGTCGAAGCGCGTCATTTCGCCGCCGATCATCAGCGGCGAGCGCAGCATGCACCACAGCGTCATCATCGTGCGCTGCTCGGCTTCGGTGAAGTTCGTCCACTTCCCCCGCGGCGGGTTTTCATCGCACAGGCGGATGGCCCCCACCGGCAGCATATCCGCGTCCGGCCAGTGGCCCGGCCCGGCGTGGACGCACCACTTCTCCGCGCGCTCGAACATGCCGCGCAGCAGCCGCCATTCGTCCCAGAAATCGTCGGTGATGCGCCACATGTTGCAGTGGACCTTCAAATGCTCCGCCTGCTCCAGCGGCGCGGGCCCGGGCGACAGGCTGAGCGCGATGTCCCGGCCGCAGCCGCGGCAGGCGCGGGAGATGATCTCGATCTCCCGGCGACAATGGGGATATTCCCGGGCGATGTCGTCGCACTTGACGTAATCCACGCCCCACGAGGCGTACAGCCGGAAGAGGCTGTCGTAATAGGCCTGGGCCGCGGGATGATCCGCCCGCAGGCCGTACATGTCCGGGTTCCAGGCGCAGATGGAATTGGGGTCCGCCGCCTGGTCGCAGGTGTATTCGCCGCCTTCGATGGGCAGCCGCCGGTGCGCCGCCATGCGGGGCATGCCGCGCATGATGTGGATGCCGAATTTCAGCCCAAGGCCGTGGAGGCAGTCGGCCAGCGGCTTGAAGCCCGCGCCGTTCGCGGCGCTGGGAAAGCGGTTCTCCGCCGGCATCAGGCGGCCGAAGCCGTCCATCACCAGGTCGGAAAAGGGCCGGTATTCGTGGGAATCGGCGGTGGGCTGGTACCATTCGATGTCCACCACCATGTATTCCCAGCCAAACGGTTTCAGCCTCGCCGCCATAAATTCGGCGTTCTGCTTCACGATGGCTTCGGTGACGGACGCGCCGTAGCAGTCCCAGCTGTTCCAGCCCATCGGCGGGGTTTTCGCGATCATGTTCCAACACTCCTTCGGTTCGGAATTATGCCCTTTGCAGGAAATCGAAGACGCGGCGGTAGAAATCCGGCGCCTCTTCATAGGCGTTGTGGCCGAGCCCCGGATAGACGTACAGCCGGCTGCCGGGGATGGCGTCGTGCAGCTGCCCGGCGGCCTCCGGGCCCACCGTCCTGTCCTCCGCGCCGCCCAGCACCAGCGTCGGGCAGGTAATGTCGCCCAAACCGCCGCGGGCGTCGAAGGCCAGGATCGCCTCGGCGTTGGCGATGAAGCGGTCGTAGCTGGCGGGCCTGCCGACGAACCCGAGGATCGGGTAGATGCGCCGGTAGGACTTCAGCTTCGCCTCGGAATAGCTCTTCTCCGCCGTATCGATCATCAGCTGCCGGTGGTCGCCGCGCCGGGCCAGGTCGATCCAATGGCCGACGCAGCCGCGGACCACGTCGTTCGCGCAGGGCGCGGTGACGGCGAGCACCAGCTTTTCGACCATCTCCGGATGGTCGATGGCCAGGTACTGCGCGATCATACCGCCCTGGGAGACGCCCAGCACCGACGCCCGATCCAGGCCAAGCCGCGCCATCGCCGCCGCCTGGTCCGCCGCCATGTCCCGGATGGACGTGCCCGCCGGCAGCGCGTTCTTCCGGCTGAACATATACACGGTGTAATTATCGAAGAACAGCCGGTAGGGCCCCGCCAGCAGCAGCGCCTTGCCCTTCACGTTGGCCAGGCCGTCCGACAGCCCCGGCAGCAGCACCAGCGCCTTCTTCCCGCGCCCGAAGGACACGTAGTTCATCTCGGTACCGCCGATGGGCACGCTGCCGTTTTTCGCGTTCCACAGCATATCGATTCCTCCTCCCGGGGGTTTCAGGGCGGTCAGGGACGGCCCATCGCCCCTCGGTCCTTCAGCCGCTCCAGGTCTGCGTCGATGGTTTTCTTGATGCGCCGCATCTCGTCGGTCGCGGTCGCGTCGTCGTACAGCAGGTCGATCAGATCACACTGGTTGCAGATGACCGTATTCTTGATCGCGCCGGTGGGCTCCAGGCTGGCGGCGAGCTGCTCCTTGCGCGCCTCGAAGCGCTGTTCGGCCTCGGCGCGCAGCTTCTCCGTCTCGGCCCTGATCCCGGCGATGCGGGCGCTGATGCGCTCCGTGCGGTAGGTGACCTCCGGATACGCGTCGGCAAAGCGGCGGTGGAAGTAGGACCGGTCGCTGAGCAGCAGCCGGATCTCCCGGCCGATCTCCTCGGTGTTGTCCGCCTCGCTGCGCTCCACGCCGAGCTTGACCAGCTTCAATACGAAGTGGGACATGACGAAATCCGCCGCGAACACCGCCGCCAGCGCGCCGGCTGCGACCTGCCGGGCCCGCAGCGGCGCGGCGTCGAACAGCGGGAACAGCGCCGGGTTGATCACGTGGATGATCAGCACGCCGCCCAGCCCGAACAGTATCAGGTTGCCGATCCACACGCGGCCGTGCAGGTTCATCGGCTTTTGGCTGTAATCCCACCACCGGGCGTGAAAGCGCTTTTCCATATACCAGCTGGCCAGGTATTCCACCGCGCCGCAGACGACGAAGGATATGGCGAAGGTGGTGCCGTAGGCGAACTCATACCGGGAGATATCGCCCACGGCCAGCGTGATCAGCACCGCGCCGGAGCCGTAAATCGGCAGCCACGGGCCCGCCAGGAAGCCGCGGTTGATGAAGCGGTGGAACTGGCGGTATTTCAGGACGACCTCGATGCACCAGCCCAGGAACGAAAAAGAAAAGAACAGCAGGACCAGATCGACGAATTTCTCCATGCGACACCTTCTCTGAATACGACGACATATCCGGATAACTGGGAATACTCTACCATGCGCCGGGTAAAAAGTCAACGACCGCGCGGCGCCGCGGCCGCCGATATTTTCCATACTCTTTACCCGCGCGGCCTCGTGGTTGTGGTATACTTATCCCGCAGGCCGGAGCGAGCGCCCCGGGCCCATGCGATTACGCGACGATCGAGGAAAACGCCCATGGCTGAACCGAAGAAGATCTACAGGATGCTGATCATCAACCCGGGCTCCACCTCCACGAAGGTGAGCCTGTTCGAAAACGAAACGCCGCGCTTCGAGCGGAGTCTGTTCCACGACGCGCCGGAGCTGCTGCGCTATCCCCACGTGAACGGGCAGATCCCGTTCCGCTACCGGGTGATCCTGGACATGCTGAAGGAGGAGGGCGTCGACCCGGCGGACATCGACGTGTTCGTGGGCCGCGGCGGCAGCGCCCACACCCAGCCCGGCGGCGTGACGACCGTGGACCAGCGGCTGTACGACGACACCGAGGCCGCCGTGGGCGGCAGCGAGCACCCGGCCAAGCTGGGCGTAATGCTGGCGTGGAAGTTCGCGCAGGAATACGGCAGGCCCGCCTACACGCTGAACCCCACCAACGTGGACGAATACGGCGATTACGCCCGGCTGACGGGCATCCGCGGCGTGTACCGCGTGTCCCATTCCCACGTGCTGAACCAGAAGGCCGTGGCCCAGGCCCACGCGGAGACCATGAAGCGCCGCTACGAGGACTGCAATTTCATCGTCGCGCACATCGACGGCGGCATCACCGTCAGCGCCCACGACCACGGGCGCATGGTGGACGGCAACATGGGCGCCGACGGCGAGGGCGCGTTCACGCCCACGCGCATCGGCAGCGTGCCGGTGCTGGCGCTGCTGGACTACATCGACGCCCATTCCGTGGAGGAGGTGCGGCTGATGTGCTCCCGCGCGGGCGGGTTCGTCAGCCTGTTCGGCACGTCCGATTCCGACGCCGTCCACGCCATGGTGGACGCCGGCGACCGCAAGGCCGCGCTGGTGTGGAACACGATGATCTACCAGATCTGCAAGATGATCGGCGAGATGAGCGCCGTGCTGCGCGGCCGGGTGGACGCCATACTGCTGACCGGCGGGCTGATGCGCTTCGACGACATCACCGAGGGCATCCGCGACCGCTGCGGCTGGATCGCGCCGATCCACGTGTACCCCGGCGAAATGGAGCAGGAGGCGCTGGCGCTGTCCGTGCTGCGGGTGCTGCGCGGCCACGACAAGGCCCTGACCTACTCCGGGAAGCCCGTCTGGAACGGCTTCGAGGGCGTGGAATTCTGATTCGTTTGAAGGGAGTACTTGGCACATGAGCATGATCGAAAGGGTCTGGGAAAAGGCGAAGGCGGACGTAAAGACCATCGTGCTGCCCGAGGGCGACGAGCCGCGCACCGTCCGGGCCGCCGCGCAGGTGCGCGCCGAGGGCATCGCGCGGCCGGTGCTGCTGGGCGACGCGGAGAGGATCCGCGCCGTCGCTGAGGAAGCGGGCGCGGACATCGCCGGCATCGAAACCGTCGATCCGGCACTGAGCCTGAAGGCCGCCGACTACGCCGACGCGCTGTACGAACTGCGCAGGGCCAAGGGCCTAAGCCGCGAGGACGCCGCGAAGCTGGCGGCGGACCCGATGTACTACGGCATGCTGATGGTGAAGCTGGGCGACGCGGACGGGCTGGTGTCCGGCGCGGTGCACACCACGGGCGATATGCTGCGGCCCGCGCTGCAGATCATCAAGACGAAGCCCGGCATCCACATCGTGTCCTCCAGCTTCCTGATGAACTGCCCCAACCCGGCGCTGGGCGAAAACGGACTGCTGGTGTACGCCGACTGCGTGGTGGTGCCCTGCCCCACGGCCGAGGAGCTGGCGCAGATCGCGATTTCCGCCGCCGACACCGCCCGCGCGCTGTGCGGCATCGTCGAGCCGCGGGTGGCGCTGCTGTCGTTCTCCACGAAGGGCAGCGCGAAGCACGCGCTGGTGGAGAAGGTGCAGCAGGCCGTGGCCATCGCCCACGAGCTGGCGCCGGAGCTGCTGCTGGACGGCGAGATGCAGCTGGACGCCGCGCTGGTGCCGGAGATCGGCGCTTCAAAGGCGCCGGGCAGCCCGGTGGCCGGGCGCGCGAACGTGCTGGTGTTCCCGGATCTGCAATCCGGAAACATCGGCTATAAGATCACCCAGCGCCTCGGCGGCGCCGAGTGCTACGCCGTGCTCCAGGGCCTGGCCAGGCCGTGCAACGACCTGTCCCGCGGATGCTCGGTGCAGGATATCGTCAATACCGTCGCGCTGACCGCCGTGCAGGCGCAGCATTGATTGCCCATTATAAAACCCCTGTCGGAGATATCCGACAGGGGTTGCTTTTTTCGCCTCATCCCACAGCGGCCAGCACGGCGAAGCCGGCGATCGCGACCAGCGTGGACACCGACAGCGCCGAGGACACGTAGACCCGCTGTTCGGGATCGTCCGCGAACACCGGCAGCACGAACGGCGGCGGCAGCAGGAACATCACGTTGATGGCCGCCGTCAGGTTCGCCTGGGGCCAGGCCGCGTTCATCAGCGCCGCAAACGCCGTGCGCAGCGCCAGCATGATCGCCAGACGCAGCGCCACGACCTTGACGGTCTGCGCCCAGGGGATGTCCTTCAGCACCAGGTCGTAGCCGATGGCCAGCAGGATGATGGCGCTGGTGGGCGCGGCGACGAAGCTGGTGCAGGCATCGAATATGTTGCTGACACCCGAAGGCACGCACGCCCGGTACAGCCCGGTGGCGCCCAGCAGCACGCCCGCGGCGATGGCGATGATGATCGGCGAACGCAGCATGTCCTTCGCCAGCTTCGACGCATCCGCCCTTTCGCTGCCGTCCAGACCCAGCAGGATCTTGTACAGCGTGAACACGAACAGCACCTGGCCCAGGTCCACCCGGGCGAATTCCGCCGTGCGGGCGCTGCCGTAGAGCATGTTGAACAGCGCGTAGCCCAGCATGCCCGCTTCAAAGCCGGTGGTAAGGAAAGGCACGAACCGCGACGGCAGCTTCATCGCCCTGCCCGCCGCCCGGCCCAGCGCCCACGCCGCCAGGCAGACCAGGAACATCAGCAGCGGGATCGCCACGTCCATCAGCGTGTAGCTGGTGGTGGCGAAGGCGTTCAGCAGCACCGCGGGCAGCGTGATGTTCACCACCACGTTTTTCAGGGCGTCGATGCCCGCGCGGGAGATGATGTTCCGCCGCCGGCACAGCATGCCGATGGCCAGCATCAGCGCGACGGGCAGTATCGTGCGCAGTACTTGCGTCATGTTCAATCCTCCATCCGTTGGATCGCGCCGGCCCGGCCGCCGATCCGGTCGAAACGGCGGCGCGGAGCCGTGGGTTCATTATACCATTTCCCGCAAATCATGTCCATAAGAAACGGCCGCGGATGGTCGCCCCGCAGATCGGTGCAGGCGGCGTGCGGCAGGTTTTCTGTTCTCCCCTTAGCAACTTCGAAAAATCCTGTATTCTCGGGCTATGGCAATTCAGAAGTCCTTGTTTTACAGGGTTTTCCGAAGTAAGGCATGCGGTAAAGTTGAGTTTTTCGAGGGCCCCGCTTGCCAAACGCCGCCGCCTGTGGTAAACTGGATTATCGCGTTAACGAGATAAAGCATCGCCTTATCGGAAGAAGGATTTCGCATGAAAATGTTTTTTCGATCCGCCGGAAGCGCGGACGGCCCCAAAAACCCGGCCGCGCGCGCCGTTGGGCAGTGGTTTCAAATCGCCGCCGGGCTCCTGGTGTTCGCCTTCGGCGTCCATCTGACGATATTCGCCAACATCGGCCTCGCGCCCTGGGACTGCCTGGGCATGGGCGTGGCGGCGCACACGCCGCTGAACTACGGCCTCTCCATGACGCTGATCGCCGTCATCATACTGGGCATCGACCTGGCGCTGCGGGAGCGCATCGGCTTCGGCACCGTCATCGACGCGCTGCTGACCGGCAATTTCGTGCAGATGTTCAACGACTTGAATCCCTTCCCCGCGAACGAAAGCCTGCCGCTGGGCATCGGGCTGATGCTGACGGGGTTCGTGTTCATGGCGCTGGGCATGTGGGTTTACATGAGCGCGGGCCAGGGCTGCGGGCCGCGGGACGCGCTGCTGGTCGGCCTCGGAAAGCGGCTGCCGCGCCTTCCCATCGGGCTGGTCGAGGTGCTGCTGTGGGGCATCGTGCTGCTGGCCGGGTGGCTGCTGGGCGGACCGGTGGGCATCGGCACCGTCATCAGCACGTTCGGCGCGGGGCTGGTCATGCAGCTGGTCTATTCGCTGATCCGGTTCGAGCCGCGGCGCATCGTCCACAGCAGCGTCCCGGAAACCGTGAAGGTCCTCGCCGGGCGCCGGCGCTGATCCCCGATCCGCCTGGCCGATGCGAAAAAACGCAAACCGCCGCGACGCATATCCGCGCCGCGGCGGTTTTCCGGTGATCCCCGTCATTCCCGTCCGGGTTCCGCCGCCGCAAACCAGGGCGGCAGGATCCGGCACTCCATCAGCAGGATCAGATAATCGAACTGGTCCAGCCTCGACACCTTTCTGAAGCTCCGGCACAGCGCGTCATGCACGTCCCTCCCGGCCTCTTCCGCCATGGCAATCCCCTCCTTTCGATCCCGGCGCCTCCGCCTTTCATTGTCTGGTTCCATCTTACCGCTCCGCGCGTCCGGAAAAACGCGGAAAAACGCACTCAAACGCGCGCGGCCCGCCGTTTCAAGTCCAGAATATCTCCCTCGATTCGCGGCGCCGGAACCGCGCCGGTCCGACGCGCGAGGCAAACAAAGCGGGAAGGCCGATACAGATCGTATCGGCCTTCCCGTACCGCAAAATCAATTCGGGGAAAGGCGCCGTTTACCGCGCGTCGGCCTTCGGGGGCAGGAGCGCCGTGGCGATGTTGATGCCCTGGTCGGAGCAGCGCTCCAGGTCGGTGCACATGTCGGTGAAGATGACGCCGCCCAGCGGATCGCAGTTTTCCTGCATCAGCCGGTCCACGTGGTTCTGGATGTATTGCGCCTGCATGTCGTCCACCTTCTGCTCCAGCGCCTCCGCGCGGGGCAGCAGGTCGAATTTCTCGCTCTCGTAAACGGCCATGGCGACGTCGATGGTCTCCAGTACCGTGTCGCCCATCGTGCGCAGCTCCTTCAGCGCGATATCGGAAATCACGGCCCCGGCTTCGCGCATGCGGTCGGCAAATTCCATGATGTTTTCCGCGTGGTCGCCGATGCGCTCATAGTTGGACACCACCAGCACCATCTTCGACAGCCGGAACACGTCCCGGTCCGACAGCTGCCGCGAGCGCAGCGACACCAGCTTGTCCTCGATGGCGTGGTTCAGGTAATCCACCGTCTCCTCGGTGTCCACCAGCTTCTGGCGAAGCTCCGTATCGGTCGGGTTGAAGAAGAACGTCAGCGCGTCGGCCAGGTTGTCGCGGGCCAGCTTGCCCATGCGGGCGACCTCCAGCATGGCCTGGCGCATCGCCAGCGCGGGCAGGTTCTTTTCGGCGTTTTCCAGGTAGACCAGCTTCCGGGATTCCATGACCCGCTGTTCGGCGGGCAGCGTCGGCAGCAGTTTTTGGGACAGCTTCACGATGTGGTTGGAAACCGGCAGCAGCGCGAGCACCGCGAACAGCGCGAAGAACGTGTGGGTGTTGGCGACCTGGCGGCCGATATCGCCCGGCGAGAGCGACTGGATGGCGTTCAGGATGCCGGGGAAGAGGTTGATCAGCACAATCAGCAGCGCGGCGCGCATCAGGTTGAAAATCAGGTTCAGCGCCGCCGTGCGCTTGCCGTTGCGGTCGGTGGTCAGCGAGGCCAGCAGGTTCGGCGTCACCGATCCGATGGCCGCGCCGATGACCAGATAGACGCACTGATGGTAATTCAGCAGGCCCTGCACCGCGAAGGCCTGGAAGATGACCGTAGAAGAAGAGGAGCTCTGCAGCAGCGCCGTGAAGGCCACGCCGAAAAGCACCGCCGCGGCCGGATGATCCAGCGCCGAGAGCAGCGCGACGAAATCCGGGTTATCCGAAAGGGACGCGATGGCCGCCTTGATCATGCCGATTCCCACGAACAGCATGCCGAAGCCCAGTATGATGCCGCCGATATCCTTCACGAGCTGTTTTTTGATAAACAGCGCCATGATCGCGCCGATGAACAGCAGCAGCGGCGCGTAGGCCGTCAGGTTGAAGGCCGTGATCTGGGCCGTCACCGTGGTGCCGATGTTCGCGCCCATGATTACGCCGATCGCCTGCGTCAGGCTCATCAAGCCCGAATTGACAAAGCCGATGACCATCATGTCGGTGGCGGAGGAGCTCTGGATCAGTATCGTAACCATGATGCCGATCAGCACGGCCATCACCCGGTTGCCGGTCACCTTTTCCAGGATCCCGCGCAGACGGTCGCCCGCCGCGCGCTTGAGCCCGTTGGACATCACCGTCATGCCGTAGAGAAAAAGCCCTACGCCGCCGGTCATCGAAAGCGCTTCTGTTAATGACATTCAGCAATACCTCTCATAACGTTTCGTTATAAATGCCTTAGTCCTGTTTATAGTATACCGGATTATTCCCGCCTTGTCTATTACAGATGCATGATATCGACGATAATTTCCCGTAAAGCGCGCCCGTCGACGCAAAGCGGCGAACCGACCCGTTCCTCCGAAAGACAATCCCGGCGGTAACCTGTGTAAACCAAAGGCGCCGCCTGCGGGGACAGCGCCTTTGGTAATATACGATTCATTCAAAGGGATCCAGCACCGTGGGCAGCCGCCGCTTGTGGCGGCCGGCCTTTTCCTTCTGGGCGATGCGCGCGTCCGCGTCGTCGTCGCCGCTGGTGCCCAGGCGGATGAAATCGTGGATCTGGCGGTAGGTCACGCCCAGCCGCTCCTCGTCGCTCTTGCCGGAGAGCCCGTCGGTGGGCGTCTTTTCCACCAGCTCCCGGGGCAGCTCCGCCATCGTCAGCCCCACGGCCACCACCTCCAGGCTGGTCAGCCGGCCCAGCGGGTTGAAATCGCAGCTGGTGTCGCCGTCCTTGGTGCAGTAGCCCACGGTAGCCTCGGACAGGTTGCCGGTGCCGCACAGGAACGCGCCGATGGCCTGGGCGATGTAGCGCAGCGTGGTCATGCGCAGGCGCGGGCCCACGTTGATGTCGCTCTCGCGGTGGTATTCCACCGGGAACGCGCCGGGCTCGCGGCCGCTCTCCTCCACGGCGGCCAGCAGGTCGCGGTGCATGGCGCCGATGCTCACCGTCCGGCGGCGGATGCCCAGGCACTGGCACACCCGCCGGCTGTCGGCGATGTCCGCTTGTTCGCCGTCGGGCAGCATCACGCCGTATACGTTTTCCGGGCCCAGCGCCCGGGCGCACAGCGCCGCGGCCACGCTGCTGTCCTTGCCGCCGGAGATGCCCAGCACCACCCGCGCGCAGCCCGCCGATTCCGTAAATTCCCGGATCCTCTGAACCAGGATATCCCGCGTCTTTTCCGCGTCAAAGCGATATTCAGCCATGGCTCTCCTCCAGCATGCGCATCTTCATGGCGTAGTATTCCGGGGACATGTCGATGTAGTGCTTGTGCGGGTATTCGAAGCGCTGCTCCTCATCCCAGATCTCGTCCTTCAGCTGGCGGCGGACGTAGTCGGCGATGTCCCGCACCGTCGCGGCCGGGCCGGTGCGCCGGCCGTTGGCCAGCACGTGCTTTTGCAGTTCCTTCGCGGTGCAGTCCCGGAACTCCCGCTTCTTCCACGGGCGCTCGGGGTCCACGAAGCGGTAGCCGGTGCGCACGGCGTCGGGGTCGATGCCCTCCCAGCCGGTGATCAGGTCGGCCACGGCCTTGCCGTCGGCGTTATACACGCGGTAGACCTTCTTCAGGCCCGGATTGGTAATCTTGGCCACGGTCTCGGAGATCTTGATCCGCGGCTGGAACGCGCCGTCCGGCCCGGCCACGGCGCACAGCTTGTACACCGCGCCGAACACCGGCTCCGACCGGGCGGTGATCATCCGCTCGCCCACGCCGAAGGCGTCGATGCGCCCGCCCTGGTCCAGGATCGACGTGATCGTGTACTCGTCCAGGCTGTTGCTGACCACGATCTTCGCCCTGTCAAAGCCCGCGGCATCCAGCATGGCCCGCGCCTCCCGGGACAGGTAGGCCAGGTCGCCGGAATCCAGGCGGATCCCGAAGCTCTTCGATTCGATGCCGGCGTCGCGCATCTCGGAGAACACCTTGATGGCGTTGGGCACGCCGGAGCGCAGCACGTCGTAGGTGTCCACCAGCAGGATGCAGTTGTCCGGGTACACCTCGGCGAACCGGCGGAAGGCCGTCAGCTCGTCGCCGTAGTACATCACCCAGCTGTGGGCCATGGTGCCGCTGACGGGGATATCGAAGGCCTGGCCGGCGGACACCGTGGCCGTGCCGCTGACGCCGCCGATGCAGCAGGCCCGGGCGCCGTAGATGGCGGCGTCGTTGTTGTGGGCGCGGCGCGCGCCGAAATCGGACACCGGCCGGCCCGCCGCCGCGCGCACGACGCGCTGGGCCTTCGTGGCCACCAGCGACTGGTGGTTCACCTGGGCCAGCAGCTCGGTTTCGATGATCTGCGCCTGCACCAGGTCGGCCACCACGGTCAGAATCGGCTCCTCCGGGTACATCACGGTGCCCTCGGGGAAGGCGTACACGTCGCCGGTGAACCGGAAGTCGCGCAGGTAATCCAGAAAATCGGCGCTGAACAGGTTCAGCGAGCGCAGGTATTCCACGTCCTCCGCGGAAAAATGCAGCCCCTCCAGGTATTCCAGGATCTGCTCCAGCCCCGCGAAGATGGCGAAGCCGCCGCCGTCGGGGTTGCGCCGGTAGAACACGTCGAAGGCCACCCGGCAGGCCTGCTGCTCCTGGGTGAAATAGCCGTTGGCCATCGTCAGCTCGTACAGGTCCATCATCATGCCGATGTTGGACCGGTCGTAGATCGTCATCGCGCCCGCCTCCTTCAAATCACGTCGATCTGGCAGCTGCGCATCGTCTCCAGCGCCGCCAGGTGCTTTTCCGGCGTCACGCCCGCGCAGCAGCGGCTGTCCACGCGGATGGGTACTTCCGGCATGGCCGCCTTCAGCAGCAGCGCGTTGGAGACCACGCAGATGTCGGTGCACAGGCCGATCACCTCGATGGATTCGATGCCGTCCGCCTGCGCCCGCAGCCGTTCGGCCAGGGCCGTGGAGCCGAAGGTGCCCTTGTTCACCACGTCGACGGCGTATTGCCGCAGCTCCGGTATGATCTGCCAGCCCCCGGTGCCCTCGACGCAGTGCTTCACCGGCAGCTTCTTCCCCTCCTGGGTATCCAGGTAATCCGGGCCGTGGGTGTCCCGGGTGAAGATGACCGGGCCCTCGTGGCCGCGCACCTTCTCCACCGCGGCGGGCACGATGGTCTGCGCCTCGGCGGTGCCCAGGCTGCCGTTCACGAAATCCACCTGCATGTCCACCACGATCAATATCTTCTGCATGGCGAATCCTCCTTTGAGATGATACCGTCAGTATGCCCCGGATGAACCCGCGTCACCCGAATTACAATCGCACGCGGCGGGGGAGCCGGCTCCCCCGTCCACGATTTTTTCAGCACTTCTCCAGCGCCTGGGCGATGTCGGCCACCAGGTCCTCGGCGTCCTCCAGGCCGCAGCTGACGCGGATCAGCCCCGCGGGCACTCCCGCAGCCTTCAGCTGCTCGTCGGTCATCTGGCGGTGGGTGCTGCTGGCCGGGTTCAGGCAGCAGGTGCGGGCGTCGGCTACGTGGGTCTCGATGGCCGCGATCTTCAGCGCTTTCATGAACGCGCTGGCCGCCTCGCGCCCGCCCTTCAGCTCAAAGCTGACCACGCCGCAGGAGCCGTTCGGCAGGTATTTCTTCGCCCGGTCGTGATAGGGGCTGTCCGGCAGGTCGCAGTAGCTGACGGAGGCCACCTTTTCGTGGCCGCGCAGGAACCGCGCCACGGCCAGGCCGTTTTCGCAGTGCCGCTTCATGCGCACGTGCAGGCTCTCCAGGCCCAGGTTCAGATAAAAGGCGTTCTGCGGCGACTGGATGGAGCCGAAATCGCGCATCAGCTGGGCGGTGCACTTGGTGATGAACGCGCCCTCCCTGCCGAAGCGCTCGGCGTAGGTGATGCCGTGGTAGCTGTCGTCCGGCGTGGTGAGCCCCGGGAACTTGTCCGCGTGGGCCATCCAGTCGAATTTGCCGCCGTCCACGATGGCGCCGCCGACGCCCACGCCGTGGCCGTCCATGTACTTGGTGGTGGAATGGGTGACGATGTCCGCGCCCCATTCGAAGGGCCGGCAGTTCACCGGCGTGGCGAAGGTGTTGTCGATGATCAGCGGCACGCCGTGGGCGTGGGCCGCCCGGGCGAACTGCTCGATATCCAGCACCGTCAGCGCCGGGTTGGCGATGGTCTCGCCGAACACGGCCTTCGTGTTGGGCCGGAAGGCGGCTTCCAATTCTTCGTCGGTGCAGTCGGGCGAGACGAACGTCACGTCGATGCCCATCTTCTTCATCGTCACGGAGATCAGGTTGAACGTGCCGCCGTAGATGGTGGACGAGGACACGATGTGATCGCCGCAGGAGGCGATGTTGAACAGCGCGAAGAAGTTGGCCGCCTGGCCCGAGGACGTCAGCATTGCGGCGGTGCCGCCCTCCAGCGCGCAGATCTTGGCCGCCACGAAATCGTTGGTGGGGTTCTGCAGGCGCGTGTAGAAATAGCCCGTGGCCTCCAGGTCGAACAGCTTGCCCATGTCCTCGCTGGTGTCGTACTTGAAGGTGGTGGACTGGATGATCGGTATCTGGCGGGGTTCGCCGTTGCCGGGCGTATAGCCGCCCTGCACGCAGGCGGTGCCCAATCCCTTGTACTGCATGGTGGTGTCCTCCTCTCAGAATCCCAGGCTGTCGTTGACCAGGATCACGTGGATGCGCCCCGGATGCCTGGAAAACCGGGTGATCAAAAACTGGCAGCAGATGGTGTCCGGCGACTTGCAGTTCATGCAGGAGCCGGTCTTCGCGCAGGGCGTGTTCAGGCCGAACCGCTGGGCGTTGATGGGCGCGGCCACGTTGCGGGCGCGCTTCACGGCGCCGTCCACGTCGTCGCACACCTTGTTCATGCCCACGATGAAAACGACCTTCTTCGGACCCTGGGCGATGGCGGAGACGCGATTGGAATTGCCGTCGATGTTCACCAGCACGCCGTCTTCGGTAATGGCGTTGGCGCTGGCGAGGAACACGTCGGCGTCATAGGCCGCCAGCATGGCGGCGCGCTTGTCCTCGTAGGCGTCGCGGTCGATGAAGTTGTAATTCCCGGCCTTCAGCGCGTCCACCAGCCCGATCTCGTGGGCGCTCGTCGCGCCGCCCATGGTCACCGAGCTGCCCTCGGGGATCAGCTCCAGCGCCTGCTTCAGCGCGGCCTCGCGGCTCTCGGCGTAATAGCCGGACATGTTGCGGGACTGCAGCCCCTTGATGACCTTCTGGGCCAGCAGTTCGTTGCGCCTGATGACGTTTTCGTTCATGGGTACCTCCCGTCCGGGCGTGTTCGCCGGTTCTGTCAATAGATCTCCTTGATTTCGGTCGCGCCGATCTCCTTCATGAACGCTTCCAGGCCCCTGCGGCCGTCCACGCGCATGATGTCCTGGAATTTCCCGGTGCGCAGGTCGATGAACCCCGCCGTCATTTCGCCGGTGCAAATGCTTTTGCGCACGGCGGGCTGCTGGGTCTGCGGGTCGTACTTCAATTGAGGCTTCTTCCCGAACAGCGGCACGGCGCATCCCTCCTCTTCCGGTCGTTCCGGCGGGAAAAACTTTCAAAGAACCCCGCTCAAGGGATGTTTCCCTTGGGCGGGGTCTCGGGAGGAATCCCCGAGCGGCCGCTTCAGGCCGGCCCTTGAACCGGGTTTCCCGTCGTTTATTTCCTCGCGATGGTCTTTTCCACCTCGGCGACGATGTGCTCCGGCGTCAGCCCGAAGCGCTCGGCCAGGTAATCCACCGGGCCGACCTCGCCGAACTCGTCCTCCACGGCCACGCAGCCCGCGGGCACGGGGCACGTCGCCGCCAGGCACTCGGCCACGGCGCTGTACAGGCCGCCGATGCGGTTGTGGTTCTCCGCCGTCACGACGGCGCCGGTCTTCTTCGCGTACGCCGCGACCAGCTCCGCGTCCAGCGGCTTGATGGTGAACATATCGATCACGCTGACCTGGATGCCCTTTTCGGCCAGCAGCTCGGCGGCCTTCATGGCCTTGCCCACCATGTAGCCCGCGGCGATGATCGTCGCGTCGGGGCCTTCGCGCAGCACCACGCCCTTGCCGATTTCAAAGGTGTTGCCGTCTTCATACACGCGGTCGTTGGACTTGCGGTTCGCGCGCAGGTACTTTACGCCGGGGCGCTTCACCAGGTCGGCAAAGATGCTGTACAGCTGGGCGGTGTCGGCGGGATCCACGATGGTGGCGCCGGGCAGCGCGCGGTACATGGCCACGTCCTCAAAGGGCATGTGGGTGCCGCCGTTCATGGCCGCGGTGACACCCGGGTCGGTGCCGATCATGGTGATGTCGTTGTGGGCATAGCCCGCGGACATGAACACCTGGTCAAAGCAGCGGCGCGAGGCGAACGGGCCGAAAGTGTGGCAGATGGGCGTGAAGCCCGCCGCCGCCAGGCCCGCGGCGATACCCGCCATGTTGCCCTCGGCGATGCCGCAGTTGATGGCGCGGTCGGGATGGGCCTTGCCGTACTTGGCGGTGCCGATGCAGCTCATCAGATCGGCGTCCAGATAGATGAGATTCGGGTCCGCGTCCAGCATGCGCGGAATTTCGGTCCCGAAGAAATCCTTAAAGGTCCTGGGGTCCGGGCTGCCGGTATAATTCAGCTTCATGCTTCGGCCACCTCCTTTTCCAGCGCTTCCAGATCCGCCTTCACGGCGGCGATATAGCTGTCCCACACCTCGGGCGCGACGTTCATGGAATGGTTCGACGCGGTCTCCTCGACGGCCTTCACGCCGCTGCCCTTGACGTTGTCCATGATGATGGCGACGGGCTTGCCCTCGGGCTTCTTTTCCAGCGCCTCATAGAGCGCCTCAACATCGTTGCCCTTTACGCGCACGGCGTCGAAGCCGAAGGCTTCCATCTTGGCGCGCAGGTCAAACGTGGGCAGGATATCGGCCGTGGGGCCGTCCAGCTGCTTTTTGTTGTCATCGATGATCCAAACCAGGTTGGTCAGGTTCTTCGCCGCGGTGAACATGGCGGCTTCCCAGCACTGGCCTTCGTCGATCTCGCCGTCGCCCACGATCAAAAACACGCGGTTCTGGCGGCCCTTCAGCTTGTCGCCCAGGGCCATGCCCACGGCCTGGGAGGTGCCCTGGCCCAGGGAGCCGGTGGTGCAGTCGATGCCCACGGTCTTGTTCTTGTCGCAGTGGCTGGGCAGGTTGGTGCCCGGGCGGTTCAGCGTCTTCAGCTGCTCCATCGGGAAAAAGCCCTTCAGCGCCAGCGTGGCGTAGATCGCGGGGCCCGCGTGGCCCTTGGAGCAGACCAGCTTGTCGCGGTCGGCCCACTTGGGATCTTCGACCCGGTAATTCATGACTTTGCCGTACAGCACCGCCAGCAGGTCGCAGATGGACAGGGATCCGCCGACATGGCCGAAGCCCCTGGCCTTCAACTCCTCGAGCAGCGCTATGCGGATCTCGGCGGCAAAGCGCCGCAGCTCGCGCTTTTCAGAAGTGTTCAATCTCTCTTCCTCCTCTTTATTACAGTCCGGTCGAACCGGCGCGCCGGTTCCATCGCGCGGCTTTCGGCGCGATCGGGGCCGGATACCGCTGTTTTCCTTTCCATTATACCATAAAAGGCGTGTGTCCGCCATACCCGCGCGAAAAAAACCGCTGCCGCGCTCCATTAAGTTTCTATAATGCCGCCGGCGCCGGCGGGAACCGGGCTCTTCCCTTCCGCGGAAAAATGATGTATAATATCAGAAGAACGCGCGTTCAGCCGGGGTGGCGCCCCGCCGGAGAAAGGAGGCCGCGACGTGTACCAGATATTCGTGGTGGAAGACGAGCTGCTGATCCGCCAGAGCATCCGCAGCATCATCGAAAAGATGCCCGGGCCCTACGCCTTCTGCGGCGAAGCCTCCGACGGCGAAATGGCGCTGTCCATGATGCAGGACCTGATGCCCGACATCCTGCTGACCGACATCCGCATGCCGTTCCTGGACGGCTTCGGACTGATCGACAACGTCAAGCGCATGATGCCCTGGCTGAAGATCATCATCATCAGCGGCTTCGGGGATTTTGAATTCGCCCAGAAGGCCATCCAGCTGGGTGTGGATATGTACCTGCTCAAGCCGATCCGCTCGGCGGAGCTGGTGAGCGCCATCGAAAAGATCGCCGGCCAGATCGAGGCTGCCAAGGCCGAGGACGCGCTGCCCGGCGGCTATGACAAGGACGAGCTGCACACCGCGCTGCGCCAGCATTACATGCAGCAGCTGCTGTACGGCAGCGCCGAGACCGGCGTGCTGCTGGAGCGCGCGCGCGCGCTGGATCTGGAGGTGCTGTATCCCTGCTACCAGCCGGTGCTGTTCTATTTCGAGGGCGAGGACGCCGACCACCGGCTGCGGCGCGCCGCGGCGACGCGGGTGCTGGGCCAGCTGAAGGCGGACCTGTATTACTTCCACGACAACGGCCAATTGACGCTGCTGGCCTGCGGCGGCGATCCGGAATCGGTGAACGACCGGGTCTGGGAAATCATCAACATCCTGCGGCACGAGCTGCGCGAGCTGTGCCCCGCGATCACCGCCGTTATCGGCAGCGCCGTGCAGCGCATCAGCGCCGTCTCCCAGGCCTGCCGGGCCGCGGAAGGCCTGCTGCGCAAGGTCAGCGCCCTCTCCGCCGGAGCGGTGATCGACATCAGCGACACCGCCCAGCTGACCGCGGAAATCGTGCAGTCGGACAGCCCCTTCGGCGAGGATTTCCAGCAGAAGCTGCAGCGCGCCGCGCCGGAGGACGTGCCCGCGCTGCTGGACGCAGTGCTGGAGGATCCGGCGCTGGTGAACCAGTTCGGCAGCACACTGATGCGCTATTACGCGCTGATCGATCTGCTGAGGATCGCGGTATCCATGATCGCGCGGGCGACGCCCCAGGCCGACCCGAAGGATATCGCCAGCGAACTGAGCGCCCGCTTCGACGTCACCGCCGCCTCCGGGCGAAGGGAGACCTTCCGCCAGACGGCGCTGGAGCTGCTGCAGCGCGCCGCGCGCGCCCGCCAGGGCCGCCCGCTGCACCTGCAGCGCAACCACGTGATCAGCCGCGCGGTGGAATACGTAGCCGAAAACTACTGCGACCCCAACATCACGCTGATCGGCGTCGCCCGCCACGTGGGCATGTCGTCGGCCCATTTCAGCACCGTGTTCTCCCAGACGATGGGCAAGCCGTTCATCGCCTACCTGACGGGGCTGCGCATCGAGCGGGCAAAGGAGCTGCTGGTCTCCAGCGATATGAAGCTTTCGAACATCGCCATGGAGATCGGCTACAACGAGCCCAATTATTTCAGCCACGTGTTCCGCAAGTCCGAAGGCATGACGCCCAAGGAATACCGCAGCCTGCACGCCAGGAACGGCGGCGAAGCGTAACCGTCGTGCAGGAGCGGCCCATGCCGAGAGCGGAGAGTGAACAGTTCAGAGTTTAGATAATGTTGCCCGACGGCGGAAATCGACCCTTGGGCAAACTATATCTCAACTCTCAACTTTCCACTCTCCTCACTTTGTCGGGCGGGCGCCGCATCGGCGCGCCTGCGAAGGAATTGCCGGTCTTATGTAGGGGCGGCCATGGGCCGCCCGCCCAAAATGAAGTGAGGAATGAGGAGCGAAGAGTGAGGCGTACAGCTACCCGCCGGGACAAACACGGGTAACTCATACTCCTCACTCCTCACTTTTTCACTCCTCACTCTCCTGCCTGTCCCGCCGGCACGCAGACGCCCGCCCCATTCTGTACGGGGCGGGCGGATGGATAGAACGCGCGGCAGTAGTTGGCTCCCGGTACCGCCGGGCGGGATCAGTATTCCCGCGATTCCACGATCTCGGGCGTCAGCGTGTCCGCGTCGAAGAAGGTCTCCTCCACAAAGGTGAATTTCTGGGGCGTCTTGCCTGCCTCCAGCTGTTCGATGACGGCCTGCACCCGCGGGCCCTGCAGCGGATTGCATTCCACGTCCAGGCTGATCTCCCCGTCCAGGATCATCTGCAGCGCGGCGCGGTTGGCGTCGAAGGAAATGATGGCCACGTCCTCGCCCGGGCGGATGCCGGCGGCCTTCAGCGCGTTGATGGCGCCGTAGGCCATGTTGTCGTTTTCCGCGTAGATCACGTTGAACTCCACGCCGTCGCGGATCAGCTGCTCCACCAGCTCCTGGCCCTTGGCCTGGGTATAGTCGCCGGGCGCGCGGAACACCAGTTCCCAGTTGTCATGGGCGGCCAGCCCCGCGTTCAGCGCGCCGGTACGCCCGATCTGGGCCGTGGGGCCGATGTTCCCCTGCAGGTGGACGATTTTCAGCGGGCGGTCGCCGAAATGCTGTTCCATCCAGGTGACGGCGGTGTTGCCCTCCTTGCGGAAATCCGAGCCCACCCAGCAGGTGAACAGCTCGTTGTCGGCCACGTCGATGCGCCGGTCGACGATGATCACCGGGATGCCCGCGGCCTTCGCCTCCGCCAGCACCGTGGTCCAGCCCATTTCCGTGTTGGGCGCCAGCACGATGTAATCCACTTCCTGCTGGATGAAATTGCGGATGGCGGTGATCTGCCGCTCCTGCTTCTGCTGGGAATCGTCAAAAATCAGCCGGTAGCCGTTCTCCTCGGAGAGCGCCTCCTGCATGCTGCGGGTGTTGGTCTTGCGCCAGTCGCTCTCCGCGCCCACCTGGGAAAAGCCCACCACCACGTAATCGGCGTAGTTCTTCCCCTCGCCGGCGTCGTCCCTGGCGCCGCAGCCCGCCAGCAGCAGCGCGCACGCCAGGCACAGCAGCATCCATTTCTTCATTTCAATACGCCTCCATCGCGGCCCTCTTCGACGCGCCGGGGCAGCAGCACCGAAACCGTGGTGCCCACGCCCTTTTCGCTCTCGAAGGACAGGCCGTATTTTTCGCCGCAGTACAGCCGGACGCGCTTGTGCACGTTCACCAGGCCCAGGCCGGTGTGCTTGTCTTCGTAGATGCCTTTTTGAAGCGCGTCCACCTGTTCGGGGGTCATGCCCGCGCCGTTGTCGATCACCTTCAGCAGGATGTCGTCGCCCGCGGCTTCGCCGGTGATGCGGATGGTGCCCACGCCGCGGCGGTTCTTGATGCCGTGGTACAGCGCGTTTTCCACCAGCGGCTGGAGCACCAGCTTGGGCACGCGGCAGTCCAGCAGCTCGTCGGGGATATCGATTTCATATTTCAGGATGTCGCTGTACCGGATCTGCTGGATCTGCAGGTAGCTGGCCACGTGGCTGCGCTCGTCGGCCAGGGAGATGATATCGTGGCCGCGGCTGAGCGAGATGCGGAAGAAGTTGGACAGGCTGGTGACCATGTTGGCCACGTCCTCCTCCCGCTGGCTCTCCGCCAGGATGACGATGGAATCCAGCGTGTTGTACAGGAAATGCGGGTTGATCTGCGCCTGCAGCAGCTCCAGCTCCGCCCGGTGCAGCGATTTCTGGTCCTCGATCTGCTTGGCCATCAGCGCGTTCACGCGCCCGGCCATTTCGTCGAAGCCCTTGTCCAGCGTCTGCAGTTCCGCGATATCGGTGGTGACCGGTTCGGCGGTGAAATCGCCGCCGCCGAAGCGCCGGGCCTTTCGGGAAAGGGCGCCGATGGGTTCGGTGATGTGCCGGGCGATGCGCACGGAATAGGCCAGCAGCAACGCCATGAACAGCGTGATCCCCGCCGCCAGCGCGATGACCACGATGATGATCCGCCGGTTCAGACGCCCCTGCAGCTGCGCCAGCTCGCGCACCTCATCGTCGATGAAATCGTGCATGTACTGCTCGATCAACAGCGTCAGGCCGGTCTCGCCGCGGATGTTGCGCTCCAGCAGCTCCATGCGCGCGTCGTAGGATTGGGTGCGCGCGATCTCCAGCATGTACCCGCGCAGGTTTTCGCACATGTTCAGCATGCTGCGGATGCGCCAGGCGTTGTCCCGCAGCGTGGTGGATTTTTCCAGCCGGTGAAGCACGGCCACGGCGTCGTCCAGCTCCTCCATGGGCAGCTCGTCCTCGGAATGCTCGCTCCAGGGCCGTATGACCAGATTGTACATCTGCGAATCCAGGGTTTCCTTGAAGGCGCCGTTGAAATCGGCGGCGATGTTGGCGTTTTGAAGCGCGCTGTTATACTGGCGGGTGACGGACAGGAGGATCAGCACGAAGGCGAGGATCATCACGGCCATGGCGGCGCCGACCGTCAACAGCAGCTTGTTGATGTGCTGTTCGATGTTGCGGTTTTCCCCATGACCTTTTTTCACGGCGCTCACCTCGTTTGATTGTCGGCGTGCGACCCTTCGGGGCCCGCCGACCCGGAAAACGTTCCGTTTTCCTAATCATTATCGTTTGATTGTCGGCGTGCGACCTTTACGCCCCGCGCTGCTGCCTCGCGGCAAGCGCGGGTTTCGGATGCATCTTGTCACTCCGTGACTGCGCTTGCATCCTCAGTCCGGCCTTGCCGGACGCTCCTTTGCCCGCCGACCCGGAAAACGTTCCGTTTTCCTAATCATTATAACATCCGGGGCGGCGAAAAACAGCCCGGGACGGCAAAAATCGAAAAAAAATATAATTATCAAATAAAACTGTCATTTTGGAAGTTTTGCGGGGCAAAATCCAAAAAACTTATGGAGATTTCAGAAAAAAAGCGAATGTTTTATTGACTTGGCCGCGCTATGATATTACCATCAAAGGTTCTCTTCGAAGGACCGAAAAAAAACAGGAGGTAACATCATGTCTCGCAAGATCATCGCTCTGGTTGTTTCCCTGATTCTGGTGCTGGGCGCCTGCTCCGCGCTGGCCGAGGGCATCAAGGTTGGCATCGTCAACAATCCCCCGTCGGAGTCCGGCTATCGTGAAGCCAACGTCAAGAACTTCGAAGAAGTCTTCTCCGCCGAGAACGGCTACGAAGCCAGCACCTTCTATTCCTTGAAGAACGACGAGCAGCTGAGCGCCGCCAACCAGTTCATCACCGACGGCGTTGACTACCTGCTGATCTCCGCGGCCGAGACCACCGGCTGGGATCAGGTTCTGGCGGACGCCCAGGAAGCCGGCATCGGCGTGTTCCTGTTCGACCGTATGATCGACGCTGATCCCTCCATGTTCGAGGCGGCCGTCGTTTCCGACATGGCCAACGAGGGCGATCTGGCTGTCAGCTGGCTGCTGGACCAGGGCCTGGACGAGTACAACGTGATCCACATTCAGGGCGCCATGGGCTCCGATGCTCAGCTGGGCCGTACCGGCGCGCTGGACGCCGCCGCCGCTGATGGCAAGGTGAACCTGGTTGTGCAGCAGACCGCGACCTGGGACGAGGCCGAGGCCAAGAAGATCGTCGAGTCCGTCATCAACTCCGGCGAGAAGTTCAACGTCATCTACGCTGAGAACGACGGCATGGCCAAGGGCGCTGTCGCGGCTCTGGACGAGGCCGGCATCACCCACGGTGTCAACGGCGACGTCATCGTGATGGGCTTCGACTGCAACAAGTGGGCCCTGCGCGAACTGCTGGCCGGCAACTGGAACTACGATGGCCAGTGCAGCCCCTTCCAGGCTGGCGTCATCGACGAAATGATCAAGACCCTCGAAGAGGGCGGCACGATCGAAGGCCTGAACGAGAAGGGCCAGATCATCAACGAGGAGCGCGGCTTCGACGCCACCGCCATCACCGAGGAAGACATCGAGACCTACGGTCTGGGCGAATAATCTCCGGTTGAATATCTGACGTGTAACTGATCGGCGCGGTGTGGAAAAGACGGATGGTATCCGCGTTCCGCACCGCGCCCTTTCTTCAAAAGAGTTGAGAGTGGAGTTTTGAGAGCGCATCCGCGCACTCCACGCTCCACTCTCAACACTCGGTAAAGGGGGAAACCATGCTATGGAAAACGGCGTCGTCCTGTCCATGCGCAATATCAGCAAATCGTTCCCGGGCGTCAAGGCCCTCCAGAACGTGGATTTCACGCTGCGCAAGGGCGAAATCCACGCGCTGATGGGGGAAAACGGAGCCGGGAAATCCACGCTGATCAAGGTAATCACCGGCGTGTATCCCCGGGACGCGGGCCAGTGCTTCGTGGAAGGCATCGACGGCGATGTGGTCATCCATTCGCCGGAAGAGGCCCAGGAACGCGGCATCAGCACCGTGTACCAGGAGATCACGCTCTGTCCCAACCTGACCGTGGCGGAGAACATGTACATCGGCCGCGGCAAGTACAATTTCGTCAAGTGGAAGGACATGGAAAAAAAGGCCGGGGCGCTGCTGGACAGCCTGAACATCCCGGCCCGGCCCAAGCAGCAGCTGGGCAGCTGCTCGCTGGCCGTGCAGCAGATGGTGGCCATCGCCCGCGCGGTGGATACCGACTGCAAGGTGCTGATCCTGGACGAGCCCACCTCTTCCCTGGACGACAAGGAAGTGGCCATGCTGTTCAAGCTGATGCGCGATCTGAAGGCGCGCGGCGTCGGCATCCTCTTCGTCACCCACTTCCTGGAGCAGGTGTACGAGGTCTGCGACCGCATCACCGTGCTGCGCAACGGCGAGCTGGTGGGCGAATACGAGATCGAAAAGCTGCCCCAGGTAGAGCTGGTGGCCAAGATGATGGGCAAGGAGCTGGAAGGCCTTTCCGAGATCAAGAGCAGCGATAAGGCCGTGGATTCCGGCACGCCCGTCTATCAGGCCCAGGGCCTTTCCAGCAGCGACGCCAAGCCCTTCGATTTCAAAATCGCCAGGGGCGAGGTCAACGGCTTCACCGGGCTGCTGGGCTCCGGCCGCAGCGAGAGCGTGCGCGCCATCTTCGGCGCCGACCGCGTGACCGGCGGCCATGTGACGGTGGAAGGCAAACCGGTGAAGATCAACAAGCCTTTCGACGCCATGAAGCACGGCATCGGCTATCTGCCCGAGGACAGAAAGCGCGACGGCATCATCGCCGACCTGTCCGTGCGCGACAACATCATCCTGGCGCTGCAGGTCATGAAGGGCTTCTTCAAGCCGTTCTCCGCGGCGGAAAAGGAAAAGTTCGCCGACGAATACATCAAGGCGCTGGACATCAAGACCGCGTCGGCGGATACGCCCATCAAATCCCTCTCCGGCGGCAACCAGCAGAAGGTCATCCTGGCCCGCTGGCTGCTGACCCACCCCAATTACCTGATCCTGGACGAGCCCACCCGCGGCATCGACATCGGCACCAAGACGGAGATCCAGCGCCTGGTGCTGAAGCTGGCCGACGATGGCGTGAGCGTGACGTTCATCTCCTCTGAGATCGAGGAAATGCTGCGCACCTGCTCCAGGCTGATCGTCATGCGCGACCGCAACATCGTGGGCGAGCTGCGCGGCGGGCAGCTGACGCAGGATCAAGTGATGCGTACCATCGCGGGAGGTGCGGAATAATGGCAAAGAAATCCTTCGCGGCGAAGATCCGCAACGAATATTCCCAGCTGCTGGTGCCGCTGGTGGCGCTGGCGCTGATCATACTGTTCAACCTGTTCCGCGATCCCGGCTTCTTCTCCATCAGCCTGGCGAAGAACAACCTGGGCAACACGGTGCTGCAGGGCAACCTGATCTCGACCCTCAACGGCGCGTCCGAGCTGGCGATCCTGGCCATGGGCATGACGCTGGTGACCGCGGCCTGCGGCGGACAGGATATCTCCGTGGGCGCGGTGGCCGCCATCGCCGGCAGCGTGTTCGTGAAGGTGCTGCGCGGCAGCGCGGGCGTCACGCCCCTGACGGTGGCGCTGGGCATCCTGGGCGGCATCGTGGTGGCGATGCTGTTCGCCTCCTTCAGCGGCACGCTGGTGGCCGTGTTCAAGATCCAGCCGATGATCGCCACGCTGATCCTGTACACCTGCGGCCGGTCCATCGCCTACTGGATCAACGGCGGCGCGACGCCCACCGTGGAAAGCCCGATCATCAACAGCATCGGCAGCTTCATTCCCGGCATCCCCATCCCCACGCCGATACTGATCGTGATCGTGGTGGGCATACTGTTTTCGCTGCTGTTCCGGTTCACCAACCTGCGCCTGTACACCCAGACCGTGGGCATCAACCAGGGCGCGGCCCGGCTGAACGGCATCAATTCCGTGGGCATCAAGCTGCTGTCCTTCGTGCTGCTGGGCGGGTGCTGCGCCATAGCGGGCGTGATCGGCGTCAGCCGGCTGGGGCTGATCAACCATGAAACGCTGCTGCTGGACGTGGAGATGGACGCCATCCTGTCGGTCGCCATCGGCGGCAACCTGCTGGGCGGCGGCAAGTTCAAGATGTCCGGATCGATCCTGGGCGCTTACGCCATCCAGGCGCTGACCATCACGCTGTACGCCATGAAGGTGCCTTCCACCGACATCAAGGCCTACAAGGCCATCGTGATCATACTGATCGTCGCCATGGGCTCGCCGGTGGTGAAGGAGCAGATGAACCGTCTGTGGAAGAAGCTGGCCGGCAAGGGCAGCGCGGCGAAGTTCAGAAGGGAGGCGGCGTGACGATGACGGACAAGAACAAGATCCGGCAGCGGGAGCCTCTGACCGATACCCAGCTGCTGCTGACGATAACGATTTGCATCTTCTTCGGCATGTACATCCTGGCGATGCTGATCTGGGGCGGCGGCTTCCTGCGCCCGCAGAAGGTATTCGACATGCTGAACGACAACGCGGCGCTGATCATCGTCGCCTGCTCGCTGACCATCGTGATGATCGGCGGCGGCATCGATATCTCCGTCGGCGGCGTCATCGGCCTGGTCGTGATGTGCTGCGTCGTGTTCCTGAACGGCGGCGGCAGCATCCCCGTAGCGCTGCTGCTGGCGCTGGGCATCGGGTTGGGCTTTGGCGCGGTGATGGGCTTCCTGGTCGCCTACCTGGAAATCCAGCCGTTCATCATATCGCTGGCGGGCATGTTCTTCGCCCGCGGCATGACCACCATCGTCTCCGTCAAGCCCCAGAAGGTCGCCCACGAGGGCTTCCTGAAGCTGATGGACACCAAGATTGAAATCCCGTGGCTGGGCTACATCGCCAAGAAGGGCAACCTGATCCCCGCGCGCGTGGAGATCGGCGTGGTGGTGGCGCTGGCCATCGTGATCATCGTGTTCCTGATGCTGCGCTATTCCCGCCTGGGCCGCAACATCTACGCCATGGGCGGCAACAACCAGAGCGCGCTGATGCTGGGCATCAACATCAAGCGCACCCGCTTCCTCTCCCACGTCATCAGCAGCCTGCTGGCGGGCCTGGCCGGCTTCGTGTTCCTGATGCACACCGGCGCGGGCAACGCCACCAACGCCGCCGGCGCGGAAATGAACGCCATCGCCTCGTCGATCATCGGCGGCACGCTGCTGACCGGCGGCGTGGGCAACGTCATCGGCACGTTCTTCGGCGTGATGACGCTGACCACCATCAAGAACATCGTCGTCACCTCGGGCCTGCGGGATCCCTGGTGGCAGTCGATCACCACCGGCGGCATGCTGTGCTTCTTCATCCTGCTGCAGAGCGTCGTGCTCTCCAGCCGCGCCAAGAGCGCCGCAAAGCGCGCCAAATAAGCTTTCCCCACCCTGACGCCCCGGAACCTGCGCGTTCCGGGGCGTTTTTGCGCTGCCCGGAAAATACAATTTATAGTAGCTTTTTCCGGCGTTTACTGGTATAATATAATTGAGTATATATGGTTGCGTTTTTCAGAATGACGAGGTGATCCCATGAAGCGCGGTTTTATCCATATACTGATTGCCCTGGCGGCGGCATTCGCCATGCTGTCGGCGCTCGCCTGCGCCCAGGCCGAGCCGGAAACCCCCGAGGTCCAATACATCGAAAACGAATGGAATTTCGTGGACGGCTCCATGGACGTTTCCGCCGGCATTCCCGAAAACGCCGAGGGCGTGCTGGGGCGCATCCAGGAGACGGGCGTGCTGCGCGTGGCCACCGAGCCCTATTTCCCGCCCCAGGAATTCATCGACCCGGATCTCTCCGGGCAGGAGAGCTACGTGGGCCCGGACATGGAAATGGCGCGCCTGATCGCCCAGCGCATGGGCGTGGAGCTGGTCATCATACCGATGGATTTCACGGAGGTGCTGACGGCCGTGGCCGAGGGCAAGTGCGATCTGGCCATCTCCGCGCTGGCCTTTACGCCGGCCCGCGCCGCCGCGGTGGAATTCTCCAAGGGTTACTTCTTCACGGACGGCAGCCCGAACTGCGGCGTCATCATCCGGAAGGAGGACGCCGAGGCGATTACCTGCGTGGACGACCTGGACGGCCGCAATATCGCCGCCCAGAGCGGTTCGCTGCAGGAATCGCTGACCGCGGAGCACATGCTGCGCTACCGTGAATTCAGGCGCCTGCCGTCCATCCAGAGCGTGTACGACGCCGTCCAGGACGGGACCATGGACGCCGCGACCGTGGATATCGAATCCGCCAGACAGTACATCCTGCACAACCCCGACTGCGGGCTCATGCTGGTGCCGGGGCTGGAATTTTCGCTGGACGAACAGTACATGGGCGACCGCGTCGCCGGAAAAAAGGGCGAACTGCAGCTGATGTACTTCGTCAACGGCGTGATCGACGAGCTGCTGGAATCCGACCAGTACAATCAGTGGTATAAAGAGAGCGAAGCGCGCGCCGCCGAGCTGGGCATGTAGCGCGCGCCGGTCTGCGTTGGCAACGAGGATAACGGGAGGGTTCGATCCGTGAAAGATTGGAAAACCTATAAAATCAGCCTGTTCACCGTCCTGTGCATTATACTGAACGGCGCGGGACGGATGCTGGCTTCATCCCTCAGTCTTCCGCTGTGGCTGGATTCCTTCGGCACGGTGCTCTGCGCCTATGTCGGCGGACCGGTCTGCGGCGCCGCCGTGGGCGTCGTATCAAACCTGATCTACGGCCTGATAAACCCCTTTTCCTATATCTGTTGCATCACCAGCCTGGCGCTGGGCATCATCGTGGGTGTGGCGGGCAGGAAGGAACGGCTGTCCACCATATTCGGCACCATGGCCATCAGCGCGCTGGCGGCCCTTACGAGCCTGATCGTCTCCATCCCGCTGAACATCATCTTCCACGGCGGCAGCACCGGCAACATCTGGGGCGACGGCATCATCGGCCTCTTCAGAGAACGTGGCCTGCCGACCCCGCTGTGCTGGATCGCCGGGCAGTTCTACATTGAATTTGCGGACAAGCTGGTGACGCTGGTATTGCTATACGTGCTGTTCCACATCTATAAGCGCTTCCGAAAGGAGAAGGCCGGCAACGAGCCGTCCGTCGTGGAAAAGGCGCTGCCCGTAATACTGATCCTGGCGCTGTGCTGCGGCGCGGCCGGCATGCCGGCGCGCGCGGAGGACCAGGGATCGGAGATAGTGGATTACAACGACTACGTGCAGACCGTCTACAGCAGCAACAACGGCCTGCCCTGCGGCGAGGCCAACGACATCGCCCAGACCAACGACGGCATCCTCTGGATCGGCACCTATGCGGGCCTGTACCGCTACAACGGCAGCGAGTTCCGCTGGATGGACAATTATGAATCCGTGCGCAACGTCAACTGCCTGTACGTGGACGCGGAGGGTCGGCTTTGGATCGGCACCAACGACAACGGCCTGTCCATCTGCATCAACGAGGAAATATCCAGCGTGGTGGACCAGAATTCCGGCCTGCCGTCCAACTCCGTGCGCTCCATCATCCAGAGCTCCGACGGCTATTATTACATCGGCACCACCGGCAGCATGCAGGTGCTGACGCTCAGCAACGGCCTGAAGCGCGTCGGTACGCTGCGGGAAATCAACTACGCCGACAAGATCGCGGCCGACGAAAAGGGCAACGTGGCGGCGATCACCTCCGACGGCAGGCTGTTCCTGCTGAAAAAGGGACAGATCCTCAGTTCGCTGCAGCTGCCCTTGGGCGGCGAGCTGTTCAACAGCTGCTGCTTTGACGAGAACGGCACCCTGCTGGTGGGCACCTCCGCCAACCACCTGTACGTATTCGATATCTCCGACGGCGGTTTCAACGAGCTCACGGTCCGCACCTGCGAGGGGCTTTCCAACCTGAACGACCTGTATTACGTGGACAACGGCGATCTGTTCATCTCCGCCGACAACGGCGTGGGCTTCATCCGCCAGGATATCGAATTCCAGCGGATCAATACCAACGATTTCAACAACTCCATCGACAACATGCTGATCGACTACCAGGGCAACCTGTGGTTCACCTCGTCGCGCCTGGGTCTTTTGCGCATGGCGCCCTCCGCGTTCAAGGATGTCTACAGCACCGTGGGCATGGACAGCCGCGTGGTGAACACCATCGCCGAATGGCAGGGCGAATACTATTTCGGCACCGACAATGGCCTGGACGTGGTGGACAAAACCTGCCGCCATCGCGTGACCAACGCGCTGACGGAAAAGCTGGACGGCGTGCGCATCCGCTGTATCCGCGCCGATTCCGCCGGCAGTCTGTGGATCTGCACCTACGGCAGCGGTCTGCTGGAAATTGAGAGCGACGGCACCGAGCATGTGTACAACAGCGAAAACGGCAGCTTCGGCAACCGCGCCCGCGTGGTGGGCGAGCTCTCCGACGGCACGATACTGGCCGCCGGCGATACCGGCATCAGCTTCATCCGCGATCACCAGATCCAGCACACCATCGGCTATGCCGACGGGCTGATCAATTCCATGATCCTGACGTTCACGGAGCTGCCGGACGGCCGGATCCTGGCCGGCACCGACGGCGACGGCATCGCGGTGCTGGAGGACGGCCAGGTTTCCCGCATGATCACGCGAAAGGACGGGCTGAGCTCCGGCGTGATCCTGCGCACCGTCGCCGATACGAAAACCCACGGTGTGTTCATCGTCACCAGCAACAGCCTGGCCTTCATGGACGAGGACGGCACCATCCGCACGCTGGACAATTTCCCCTATTTCAACAATTACGACGTCTGGCCCAAGGACGAGAACACGCTGTTCGTAACCAGCAGCGCCGGCCTCTACGTGGTGGATCGGGACGAGCTGCTGTCCGGCAAGGACGGCATCGCCTACGACCTGCTGGATTCCCGGCGCGGGCTGAACAGCGCGCTGACCGCCAATTCCTGGAATTACTGCGACGATCAGAGCGATCTGTTCCTGGCCTGTGACCGCGGCGTGTTCATCATCAACACGGCGCAATACGCCTCCGGCTCCAATACTTACCGCATGATGGTATCCAACGTGCGGCTGGACGGCAAGCTGTACCACGTGGACCGCAGCCGCGGCATCGAAGTCAGCCGCGGCGTCAGCAAGATCGAGCTGTATCCCGAAATCATCAACTATACGATCTTCGATCCCCTCGTCGGTTATTACCTGGAGGGCTTCGACCGCGACTGGACCATCATCCCCCGCAGCGCCCTGAGCTCCGTCATGTACACCAACCTGCCCACGGGCAATTATGTGTTCCACCTGGCGGTGTTCGACAACAACCAGGAAACCATATTGAGCAAGCGGGATTACCAGCTGGTCAAGGAAAAGGAAATCTACGATGATCCCGGATTCATCGTCTACGCGCTGCTGGTTCCGATGGTGTTTGTGGCATGGCTGACCTGGTTTGTCGTCCGCCAGCGGGTGCAGCGCATGATGGAGCGCCAGCGCCGTGAACTGGAGCTGGCCCGCAAGCAGATCGAGATGGGCAACCAGACGATCATCGCCATCGCGAAGGCCGTGGACGCCAAGGACGAGCGCACCCACCAGCATTCGATGCGCGTATCCGTGTATTCGGTGATGATCGGCAAGGAGATGGGCTTCAGCGACGAGGAATGCGAAAACCTGCGCCGCGCCGCCCAGATGCACGACATCGGCAAGATCGGCATCCCCGACAGCATCCTGAACAAGCCCTCGCGCCTGACCGACGAGGAATACGCGATCATGAAATCCCACGTCACCCGCGGCGCGGAGATCCTGAAGGACTTCACGCTGATCGAAAACGTGGTGGACGGCGCGCGCTACCACCACGAACGCTACGACGGCAAGGGCTATCCCGAAGGGCTGAAGGGCGAGGATATCCCGCTGTACGGCCGCATCATCGGCGTGGCCGACGCCTTCGACGCCATGACCGCCAACCGCGTCTACCGCAAGCAGATGGACTTCGGATATGTGCTGAACGAGATGCGCAACGGCCGCGGCACCCAGTTCGACCCGCAGATCGTGGACATCCTGCTGAAGCTGATCGACGACGGCAAGATCGATCTGAAGGCGATGTATTCCGTCAAGGACGAGCCGGAATCCCCCGCGGCCAACCAGGCCGAGCCGCAGAAGACGCAGGAATAACGGCAGGATGCGCCGGCGGGCGTTTCCCGCGGCCGAACCCCGACACAGGAGGAAGAAAAATGAAGCGCGTATATATCACGACTATCGCCACCGCGCTGGCGGTGCTGGCGGTGTTTACCGGAATCCACTTCTTCAGGAACCGCGCGCCGGAAGTGGATATGCTGAAGGTGGGCTTCATACTGGAGAGCGACAACAGCACGCCCTACACCTATAATTTCGCGCTGGCGCAGACGTTCCTGGAGCGGGAATACCCGGGCCGGGTACAGATCCTGGTGCGCAGCAACGTGCCCGATACGGATACCGAGGAGCCGCTGCGGGACCTGGTCCGGCAGGGCTGCGGCATCATATTCGCCAACAATTACAGCGACCAGGTGTACGCCATGGCCCTGGAATACCCCAAAGTGCAGTTCTGCCAGGCATCCTTCCCCGATGCCCACGTGAACGAGGACGCCGATAATTTCCACACCTTCAACGCCGAAATCTACCAGGGCCGCTACATCAGCGGCATCGTGGCCGGCATGAAGCTGCGGGAGATGATCGACAACGGCGTCATCACGGCGGATCAGGCGCTGGTCGGGTTCGTGGGCGGCTTCCCCACGCCGGAGGTCATCTCCGGCTACACCGCGTTCCTGCTGGGCGTGCGCTCGGTGGCGCCCGAGGCCACCATGCGGGTGCGCTACATCGGCACGTGGTGCAACTACAGCAAGGAGAAGGCCAGCGCCAAGGCGCTGATCGAAGAGGGCTGCGTCATCATCTGCCAGCACACCAATACCTTCGGGCCCGCCATGGCCTGCGAGGAGGCCGCCGCCACCCGCAAGGTGTATCACGTGGGCTACAACCAGAGCATGATCGACACGGCGCCGGCGACCTCGCTGGTCAGCGTCCGCATCAACTGGACGCCCTACATCGCGCAGGCCGTGGGGGCCGTGCTGGAAAGCAAGTCCATCGAAAAGGTCGTGGGCGGCCGGGCGCACGGCAACGACATGGGCGCCGGCTTCGACGAGGGCTGGGTGGAGATCCTGGAACTGAACGAGCACATCGCCGCGAACGGCACCCAGGAAAGGATCAACCGCGCCGTAGAGGCCTTCAAGAAGGGCGGCGTGAGCGTGTTCAAGGGGAATTACACCGGCACAGACCCCGACAATCCCGACGACACCTGCGATCTGAGCAAGGGCTACAGCGAGAACGCCGATCACTCCTTCCCCACGTTCCACTACGTGCTGGACGACGTCATCACGGTGGAGGAATGACCTCCGGCGCACGGCAAGGCCCCGCGGACGAAATGTCCGCGGGGCCTTGTATTGTTTTGCGGCTTATTGCTCGTTGATGTAGCGACAGGCCGCCAGCGCGGCGGTGGCGCCGTCGGCCACGGCGGTGGTCAGCTGGCGCACGCCCTTGCTGCGGCAGTCGCCGGCCACGTACACGCCGGGCGTCTTCGTCAGGCACTTCTCGTCGGAATCGAAGTATCCCCAGTCGTTCAGCGCCGCCAGATCCGCAAAGGGGCCGTTTTCGGGAATCAGGCCGATGGCCACGAACAGGCCGTCGCACGCGATCTCCTGTTTTTCGCCGGTGGTTCGGCTCTCGATCTCCACGCCCTTCAGCGCGCCGTCCGCCGTCAAAAGCCGGTTGATCTTCGTATCGCAGATCACCTGCACGTTCTCCCGCGCCGCCAGCACGTCCTGCAGTTTGCCCTCGCCGGTCAGCTGCGGCAAATCCTGCAGGATGACGACGCGGCTGCACTTGTCCGCCAGCAGGATGGCCTCCTGCAGCGCGGAATTGCCGCCGCCGGCCACGCATACCGTCTGGCCGGTATAGAAATCGCCGTCGCACACCGCACAGAAGGAAATGCCCTCGCCCACCAGCTCGTTTTCGCCTTCGAGGCCCAGCATGCGGTGCTTCACGCCCGTGGCGATCACCACCGCGCGGCCCTCGTAGCAGCCGCCCTCCTCGGTGCGAACGCGCTTGAAATCGCCCGCGTCCTCCACGGAAATGACCTTCTCCAGCTCGATCTCCGCGCCCTGGGCCAGGATCTGCTCCAGCATGCGGTCGGCAAACTCGTTGCCGCTCATCTGCAGCGTGCCGGGATAATTCTCCACCTTCGGGGAATGGGTGATCTGGCCGCCGAAGCCGTTCTTTTCGATCACCAGCGCGCTCTTGCCGTTGCGCAGCGCGTACAGCGCCGCCGTCATGCCGGCGGGGCCGCCGCCGACGATGATGATGTCAACCATGGTTTGTCCCTCTTTTCCCGTT
The DNA here is from genome assembly GCA_902764285.1 of uncultured Eubacteriales bacterium. GTDB lineage: Bacteria > Bacillota > Clostridia > Christensenellales > Aristaeellaceae > UBA2862. Next base: position 11,104 of record CACWVN010000001.1, on the reverse strand, counting down.
TGTCGTGACAGCATCGCGGCCCGGTCGGCTTCCGCCTCCCGGGCCGCAGGTCTTCTCGGAATCTCAGCGGGTGCCCGTCGCCTGCCGGCTCATCAGCCAGCCCTTGATGTCGGATACGCCGCGGAACTTGATGAAGCCCTCGTCCGTGGGCACCACCAGCGTGGGCGCCTGCTTGACGCCGTATTTTTCCACCAGGTCCTTCTCTTCGTTGGCGTTCAGCGCCGTGTAGCGGATGCCCGCCCGATCCAGCAGCGCCATGGCCGCCTTGCAGTTGGGGCAGGTGGGCGTCTTGAACAGGATGGCCTCGGGCTCCTCGATGGGCGTCACGATCTGGATGACGGTGCCGGCCTCGGCCTCCGGTTTCATCATCGGCTGCGCGGGTTCGCAGCAGGGGCTCTCAAAGGCGGCCTCCATGGCGGCGTCGGCGTTGGTGGGCGCCGGCTTCGGGCCGGTGTGGGTCAGGTGGGAATGGCCGATGTTGTACACCTTGCGGTCCTTGAACTCCTGCGCCTTGCCGTCGTTCCAGTTCTGCACCGGGCGATAATAGCCGGTGATGCGGCTGTAGACCTCGGTCTTCTGGCCGCAGATGGGGCAGGTGTACTGTTCGCCGGTCAGATAGCCGTGGTCCCTGCACACCGAATAGGTGGGCGACATGGTGTAATAGGGCAGCTTGTAATTCTCGGCGATCTTGCGCACCAGCGTCGCGGCGGCCTTCCAGTCGGGCAGCTTTTCGCCCAGGAACGCGTGGAACACGGTGCCGGAGGTGTACAGCGTCTGCAGATCGTCCTGGATATCCAGCGCGGAGAACACATCCTCGGTGAAGCCCACGGGCAGGTGGGAGGAGTTGGTATAGTAGGGCGTGCCGTTCATGTTGGCGGTGATGATATCCGGGTACATCTCCTTATCGTGCTTGGCGAAGCGATAGGTGGTGGATTCCGCCGGCGTGGCTTCCAGGTTGTACAGGTCGCCGTACTTCTCCTGGTAGTCGGACAGGCGCTCGCGCATGTGGTTCAGCACGTCGCGGGTGAAGGCCTGGGTGCGCGGATCGGTCATGTCGGCGCGCAGCCACTTGGCGTTCAGGCCCACTTCGTTCATGCCGATCAGGCCGATGGTGGAGAAGTGGTTTTCGAAGTTGCCCAGATAGCGCTTGGTGTAGGGATACAGGCCCATCTCCAGCAGGCGGGTGATGACCGTGCGCTTGGTCTTCAGGCTGCGGGCGGAGATGTCCATCAGGGTATCCAGGCGGCGGTAGAAATCGGCTTCGTCCTTGGCGAGGTAGGCGATGCGGGGCATGTTGATCGTCACCACGCCGATGGAACCGGTGGATTCGCCGCTGCCGAAGAAGCCGCCGGACTTCTTGCGCAGTTCGCGCAGATCCAGGCGCAGGCGGCAGCACATGCTGCGCACGTCGCTGGGCTCCATATCGGAATTGATATAGTTGGAGAAGTAGGGCGTGCCGTACTTCGCGGTCATTTCAAACAGCAGCTTGTTGTTTTCGGTTTCAGACCAGTCGAAATCCCGGGTGATGGAATAGGTGGGGATCGGATACTGGAAGCCGCGGCCGTTGGCGTCGCCCTCGATCATGACTTCGATGAAGGCCTTGTTCACCATGTCCATCTCGCGCTGGCAGTCGCCGTAGGTGAAATCCATCTCCTTGCCGCCCACGATGGCCGGCAGGTTCTTCAGGTCGTTGGGCACCGTCCAGTCCAGCGTCACGTTGCTGAAGGGCGCCTGGGTGCCCCAGCGGCTGGGCGTGTTCACGCCGTAGATGAACGACTGCACGCACTGCTTGACTTCCTTCTGCGACAGGTTGTCCACCCGCACGAAGGGCGCCAGGTAGGTGTCGAAGCTGGAGAACGCCTGGGCGCCGGCCCATTCGTTCTGCATGATGCCCAGGAAATTGACCATCTGGTTGCACAGCGTGGAAAGATGGCTGGCCGGAGAGGAGGTGATCTTTCCGGGCACGCCGCCCAGACCCTCCTGGATCAGCTGCTTCAGGCTCCAGCCCGCGCAGTAGCCGGTGAGCATGGACAGGTCGTGCAGGTGGATGGCCGCGCTGCGGTGGGCCTCGGCGATCTCCTCGTCATAGACCTCGCTGAGCCAGTAATTGGCGGTGATGGCGCCGGAATTGGACAGGATCAGGCCGCCCACGGAGTAGGACACGGTGGAATTTTCCTTCACGCGCCAGTCGTTGATCTGCAGGTAGTTGTCCACCAGATCTTTGTAGTTCAGCAGCGTGGAATTGATGTTGCGCACCTTTTCGCGCTGCTTGCGATAGAGGATATAGGCCTTCGCCACGTCGGCATAGCCGGATTCGGACAGCACCTTCTCCACGCTGTCCTGGATATCCTCGACGGTCACCTTGCCGTCCTGGATCTTGCTTTCGAAATCAGAAGTGACGTGCAGCGCCAGCAGCTCGATCACGCTGGGATGATACTGCTTGCCGATGGCCTCGAAGGCCTTGGTGATGGCGGCGCTGATCTTTCCGATGGCAAAATCGACGATTCCGCCGTCGCGCTTGACAACCTGATACATAAAAAAATGCCCCTCCGTAGATCTGTATAATTGATAGGATGATACTGAACCGCAGCCGCGATTCGAACCACATCTACAGTAGCACAAAGGAATGGGGTTGTCAATCAATATATTGTGTATGAGCTATGAAAAAAACGTCATATATTGTGTTTGCGTGAGGATTGTGACACAATTTTGACATAGCGGAAACGGCGCTGTTTTCGGAAAAATCCGCCGTATGCGAACAAAAATCCGCGCATGACGAACAGATTTCGCACGTGCGCGGCAGATTATGGAAATTATATGGCACAATATGTTGTGGTCGGTGGACACTATATATTGTGGTCGGCGGACATCCGGCCGGCGGGTCAGTCCACGCCGCGCAGGCAGGCGTCCGGCACGTACCGGCGCGCGATCGCCGCGTATTCCCCCAGCTTCTCCGCCGACGGCGCGTGCAGGTTGCCGAAGGGCACGGAATCCCGGTCGGTAAACGCCTGCAGGAAATACCGCTTCGCGCCGGCGATCCATTGGCCGATGGCCTCGAAATCGGCGGCCTCGTGCAGCTCGTCCACGACGGTGGTCCGGAACTCGTAATCGACGGCGCCGTCCATCAGCAGCCCGACGCTCTCGCGCACCGGCGCCAGGTCGAAGGTTTCCAGGCCGGCGGTCCGGGCGTACTTCTCCGGGCTGTTCTTGATGTCCATGGCCACGTAGTCGGCCAGTCCCTCGTCCAGTATGGCCTTCAGCAGCGCCGGATGCGTGCCGTTGGTGTCCAGCTTCACGGCGTAGCCCAGCGCGCGGATGCGCCGCATGAATTCGGGCAGGTCCGGCCGCAGGCAGGGCTCGCCGCCGGTGATGGCCACGCCGTCCAGCAGCCCGCGCCGCTTTTCCAGAAACGCGAAGAGCGCACCGTCCTCCATGATCGCCGGCGCGCTGCCGTCCACCAGTTCGTAATTATGGCAGAAGGGGCAGCGGAAATCGCAGCCGCCCAGGAACACGGTGCAGGCCACCCGGCCGGGGAAATCCAGCAGTGTCATCTTCTGCAGGCCGTGAATCTTCATGATCATGCTCCCTTCGCGGCGTCAGCCGGCGTCGTATTCGTCGTCAAAGGCGGACTGTGCGGATCCCTCCTCGCCCGCGCGCCAGGGGTCCAGCCGCTCGGCCTGCACGCCGCCCATCTTCATGCGCTCGATCAGCTCCATCGATTCGTCGCGGCCGTCGTCGGAAACCCAGATCAGCTTCGTGGCGACGCCGGACTGCTGCATGCGCATGGCCATGTCGGCGATCCGCGTGGTCAGCCGCGCCGTCACCAGTACCGCGCCGCCGGTGCGCTGGAAGCGCGCCAGCATCAGCGACAGCACCTGTTCATAGCCGTAGGGGCTGTCGAACTTCACGCGCAGCAGCGCGTCCACGAAGGCGCTGATATCCGGGCCGAACTGGCCCGCCAGCTCCCGCGGCTTCGCGCCCACCAGCGGCATGCGCACGGGATAGCCCGCCTGCAGCTGCGCGTTGGCGGCGGCCAGGCTGGCTTCGCAGATGCAGTCCTCGATGGTCAGCTGCTGGTCCCTCAGAGCGGTGATCTCCGCCAGGTCGGGGATGACCAGCGTATCCGGGCGGGCGCTCTCTTCATAGGTGCGCACCAGCATCTCGCGCTTGCGCAGCGAGAGCTTCCAGTGCACTTTCTTCAATTCGTCGCCGTCCTGCCAGGTCCGCACGTCCGAAGGCGAGGCGTTGTCCTCCGCCGCCCGGCTGCGAAATTCCGGCCCCTGGTCCACGCTCTTCAGCCGCAGCGGCGCCACGTCCGTCACCCGGGGCAGCACCTCCAGCTTCACCAACTTCACGTTCGGCCGGCGGGAAAGCCTGACCAGCCCGAAGATATCCGTCACGCTGATGCGCGTCACGCCGGCTTCGTACACGCCCCGGTGGGGGCACTGGATGACCTGGCGGAACGTGCGCGCGGCGAAGGGCGGCGTGAAGACGTTCACCTGCATTTCCGGCGCGTAGGCCGAGGGAACGTTCATGCGGATCTGGATGGCCGATACGGGCAGCAGGCACGCGTGGCGCACGGTGAACACGGTCATCATGGCGTCGCCGCGCGTCACCTGGGCGCGCACGCCCTGGATGCCGAAATCCAGCGTCCACAGCGTCCACAGCGCCGCCGCCAGCCCCAGCGCCAGCATCGCCAGCAGCCCGAAGAAGACGATATAATAGATGCGCACGCCCGTGGACAGCCCGGCGGCCAGCATCGCCGCCATCACCAGCGCGCAGCCCGCGCGGCGCGCGCCCAAAGAAGAAGACATATCCATAAGTCAAATCATATTTGAAGTGTTCAGAGTTTAGAGTTCAGAGTTCAGATTGGTCTGCCATTTGGCCATTCGCTCTTAACTCTAAACTCTTTTCTCTCAACTCTTCACCCTGACGGGCACCTGCACGCTGCCCATCACGTTGTTCAGGATTCGCTGGGCCGTCATGCTGCGCATGCGGGTTTCCGGCGACAGCACCAGGCGGTGGGCCAGCACCGGCTCGGCCATGCGCTGCACGTCCTCGGGCTTCACGAAATCGCGGCCGTCCAGCAGCGCGCAGGCCTGCGCGGCCCGCAGCAGCGAAATGGCGCCGCGGGTGGACACGCCCAGCTGCAGCGCGCCGCTCTTGCGGGTGGCGGCGGCGATGGCGCTGACGTACACGCGGATCTCCTTCGCGGCGTAGACCTTCTCCACCTCCTGCTGCAGGCGCAGGATATCGCCGCTGGTACAGATCGGCCGCAGCTCCTCCATCGGGCGCTGGCCGGTGGTGTAGCGCTCCAGGATGTCGGCCTCCTCCTCCGCGCTGGGATAGCCGATGGACACGCGCATGAAGAAGCGGTCCAGCTGCGCCTCCGGCAGCGGATAGGTGCCCACGAAGTCCACCGGGTTCTGGGTAGCCAGCACGATGAACGGCTGGGGCATGGGATAGGTCACGCCGTCCACGGAGACCTGCCCCTCCTCCATCACCTCCAGCAGCGACGACTGCGTCTTGGGCGAGGTGCGGTTGATCTCGTCCGCCAGCACGATCTGGCTCATGATCATGCCCGGGCGGTATTCCAGCTCGCCGGTCTTGAAGTTGGCGATGGAAAAGCCGGTGATGTCGCTGGGCGTGATATCGGGCGTGAACTGAATGCGCTTGAACGAGCAGTCCAGCGACCGCGCCAGCGCGCTGGCCAGCGTGGTTTTGCCCACGCCGGGCACGTCCTCGATCAGCACGTGACCCCGGCTGAGTATGGCCACCATCATCAGCTCGATGGCGTCCTCCTTGCCCACGATCACCTTGCCCACGTTCTTCGTCAACAGCTGGGCGAAACGCTGTGTCACCTGCATAATTCGTATCTCCTTGGTTGAATAATCCATCCGTTAGACGGTCCGGCCCCGTTCTTTGGTTCCATCGGCGGAACCCGGGCATAGCCTTCCAAGGTTAGTATACATATTTGCCGGAGGATTTACAAGGAAAACTGTCCAAATCCGCCGGGATGTGCTATAATGTTAATCAGAGCGCCGCATTTTCGCGCGATTTTCCGGCAAAGGAGGCCGCCCGCATGATCCTGGGCATCGGCATCGACCTGTGCGAGATCGCCCGCATGGCTCGCGCCATCGAAAAACCCCGCTTCGTGGAGCGGGTGTACGCGCCGTCGGAACAGGCGCGCCTGTCGGCCGCGTCCGACAATCGCCGCGCGGAGATCGCCGCGGGACTGTTCGCCGCCAAGGAAGCCGCCGCCAAGGCGCTGGGCACCGGCATCGCCGGGTTCGGCCCGGCGGATATCGAAATATCCCCCGACGAATCGGGCATGCCGCGCTGCGCGCTGCACGGCGGCGCACTGGCCCGGGCCGGCGCCCTGGCCGGCGGCAAACCGTGGCGGATGTGGGTATCCATCACCCACGAAGCCGGCATGGCCGCGGCCACGGCAATCCTGGAAGCCGCCGGGGAATAACGGGCCCGCGGCGCACATCGCAACCCTACGACCAAAGGAGGCCATCCCTCATGAAGCCCCTCATCTCTCCCGCCGCCATGCGCGATATGGAACAGCGCTACTTCGACAAGACCGGCACGCCCTCCATCCAGCTGATGGAGCGCGCGGCGCGGGCGCTGGCCCAGGCCATCCTGCGCCGCTGCGACCGGAACAGCCGCATCTGGTTCGCCTGCGGGCCGGGCGGCAACGGCGGCGACGGCTATGCCTGCGCGCGGCGGCTGCAGGCGGCGGGCATGCGCTGCGCGGTGTTCCCCGCCGAGGCGCCCCGTTCCCCCGACGCCGTCGAGAACTACAAAAGCGCCCGGGAGGCGGGCATTCAGGAGATGACGATCGACAAGGTCCGGGAGGCGCCGGACATCTGGGTGGATGCGCTGTACGGCACGGGACTGTCCCGCGCGCCGGAAGGCGGCGCCGCGGCGCTGATCGGACGCATGAACGCCGACCGGGCCCGGGGCAGCCTGGTGGTCGCCGTGGACATCCCCTCCGGGCTGGACGGCGGCACCGGCGCGGCCTGGGATCCCTGCGTCCATGCGGACGTCACCTACAGCTTCCAGTTCGCCAAGACGGGCTGTTTCCTGGCCGACGGGCTGGATGCCTGCGGCCGGGTGGAGGCGCTGGACATCGGCATCCCGCGGGCGTACTGGCCGGGCGACCTGGCCGGGCTGATGGGCCGCGAGGATGTTCGCCGGGCGCTGCCAGCGCGGCCCCGCAACGCCCACAAGGGCGGGAACGGCCATCTGCTGATCGTCGCCGGATGCATGGGCATGGCCGGCGGCGCGGCGATGTGCGCGCTTTCGGCGCTGCGCTCGGGCGCGGGACTGGTGACCGTCGCCTGCCCGCAGAGCATCGCACCGATCATCCAGACGCTGGCGCCCTGCGCGATGTGCCTGCCGCTGCCGGAGCGCAACGGCGCCATCGCCCCGGAGGCCGCGCGGCTTCTGCAGGCGGCGCTGAAGGGCAAGGACGCCGTGGCCTGCGGCTGCGGGCTGTCCCGCCGGGCCGCGCCGGAGGCGCTGCGGGTGCTGCTGGGCTGCGGGCTGCCGGCGCTGTTCGACGCCGACGCGCTGAACCTGATCGCCGCCGACGGTGCGCTGCGGGCCATGTTGCGGCCCAACCACGTGATCACGCCCCATCCCGGCGAGGCGGCGCGGCTGTTGAAGCGGAACGTGAGCGATCCCGTCGCCGACGCGCAGGCGCTGAAGGCGCTGGGCTGCCAGGCGCTTTTGAAGGGCGCGGCCACCGTCATCCCGCTGGAAGGCCGCGCGGTGCTGAGCACCAGCGGCGCGGCCGGCATGGCCAAGGGCGGCAGCGGCGACTGCCTGACCGGGCTGCTGGGCGGGCTGATGGCCGAGCGCGCCGCGGCGGGGCTTGAAGTGAGCGGCGCGGCGCTGGGCGAACTGTCCGCCGTGGCCAGCGAGATCCACGGCAAGGCCGGCGAGCTGGCGCAGGCGAAGCGGGGCGTCCGCGGCATGTGCGCCATGGACATCGTCGAGGCGCTGCCCGAGGCCTTCCGTTACTATGAATAACCCGCTGGCCGGGCGGCTGCGCGAGGCCGCGTCCGGATTCCTGCCCGGCGGCGCGTTCCTGCGCCGGGACCGGGACGGCGCGCTGTACGTCACCGACGCGCCCCGGCGCGAACCGGGCGTCGACTGGGCTGTACGCGGCGCGGCGGCCGGGTTTGAATGCCGGGAAGAAGCGGGATTGCTGCATCTGACGCCGGGACCGCGGTGGCTGGCGGAGCTGGAAGCGCGATTCCCCGAGCCGCCGGACAGGTTCAGCGCGTCGCTGGTCCGTTTCGCCGGACGGGCGCCGGACGCGGATACGCTGGCGCTGTTCGCCCGGGGCGCGCGGATCCTGGACGGAGAAAGGGATGACGGCGGCTTTGAGCGCCGCCTGCGGCAATATGCGGCCGAAGCGCTGCGCCGGGCGCCGAACGAACCGAATGCCGGCAGCGGGCTGTACGCCTGCGCGCTGGTTCGATATTGGATTGAGGAGGAGAGACGGCATGAAGCTGAGATGGCTGGGACATTCCTGTTTTGAACTGACACTGGACAACGGCAAGGTGATCGTGACCGACCCCTACGACGAAACCGTGGGCTATCCGCCGCTGCGCGTGCGCGCGGACGCCGTGCTATCCAGCCACGGTCATTTCGACCACAACTATTACGCCGCCGTGGAGGGCGATCCGCAGATCATCGACGCCGCCGGCGAATACGAGGCGTGCGGCGCGAAGATCACCGCCGTGCCCAGCTGGCACGACGACGCGGCCGGCGCCAAGCGCGGCAGCAACCTGATTTCCGTGATCGAGGCTGACGGCCTGCGCATCGCGCACCTGGGCGACCTGGGCCACCTGCCGGAGACGGACGAACAGAAGGCGGCGCTGACCGGCCTGGACGTGATGCTGATCCCCATCGGCGGCTTCTTCACCATCGAGACGCCCCAGGCGGTGCAGATCATCGAGGCGTTCAAGCCCCGCTGCGCCATCGCCATGCACTTCAAAAACCGGTATTGCGGCTTTCCGATTTCCGACAGCGCCGAGTTCATCCGCCTGACCGGCGCGCAGCTGCTGCCCAACGCAATCGAAGTGACGGCGGACGCCCCGAAGGGCTGCGCCGTGATGGAGATCTAATGGAACGAACAAAAAAACGGAACCGCTTCAAACGGTTCCGTTTTTTTGCGCGCCGGGGATCAGCCCGCCTTCATATCTTCGGGCAGGCGGCGCTTCCACGCGCCGCGGCGGTAGGTGTACACCGTCATCGCCATGCCCAGCAGCCAGGAGATCAGCAGCGAAGCGAACAGCGCGTCCGGATTGCCCTTGGGCCATGCCTCGCTCCGCGTCAGCGCCGCCAGCAGGTAGGCCAGCGGCAGCCGGATCATGATGGTGGAAACGATGGAGATCCACATGGGCACCATCGTCTCGCCCGCGCCGCGCATGGCGCCCTGCAGCACCTGGCTGACGGCGAAGGCCACATAGCCCAGCGCCAGCCAGCGCAGCGCGCGGATGCCGATGGAGATGACGTCCTCGGTATCGGTGAACATGCCGATCAGCCCGTGGCCGAACAGCAGTATGCAGGCCACCAGCACCGCCGCCGTGCCCAGCGCCAGCTTCAGCAGGTCCTTGATGCCGGCGCGCACGCGGTCGATCCGCCGCGCGCCGATGTTCTGGCCCACATAGGTGGTGGACGCCGTGCCGAAGGTGAAATTCGGCATCATGGCAAAGCCGTCCACGCGCATCACGGCCACGCTGGCGGCGATCACCGCCGTGCCCATGGAATTGGTCAGCCCCTGCACCACGATGGCCGACATGGAAAACAGCGCCTGCGTCACGCCCGCGGGCAGGCCCATCATGCACAGCCGCCGGGTGATGGGCTTGTCGGGCACCAGCGTCTGGCGGTTGACGTCGATCAGGTGCTTCATGCCCACCAGCCGGATCAGGCACAGCACGCCGGAGATGCCCTGGGCGATGATCGTGGCCCAGGCCACGCCCGCCACGCCCAGGTTGAATCTGGCCACGAACAGGATGTCCAGTATGATGTTCAGCACGCACGCCAGCACCAGGAACAGCAGCGGATAGAAGCTGTCGCCGATGCCGCGCAGCACGCCGGACAGGATGTTATACAGCGCGCCGCCCAGTATGCCGATGAAGATGATCCGCAAATACGTGACCGCGCCCGCGGCCACGTCGGCCGGCGGGGAGATCAGGCCGATCAAAAACGGCGAGGCGAACCAGCCCACCGCCGTCATCAGCAGGCCGCTGGCCACCGTGAGCACGATGGAACAGCCCACCACGCGGCTGAGCCCCGGGCGGTCCTTCGCCCCGAAATACTGCGAAGCCATGATGCTGGCGCCGGTGGCGATGCCCATGAACAGCACCAGCAGCAGGTTCAATATCGGCCCGGCGGTGCCCACGGCGGCCAGCGCCGTATCGCCGATGTACTTGCCCACCACGATGGAATCCACCGTGTTGTACAGCTGCTGGGCCAGATTGCCGATCAACAGCGGCAGCGAAAACTGGATCAGCTTTTCCATCGGCCGCCCGGCGGTCATATCCTGTACGCCGAAGAAGCTCTTCAAGCGGCTCATCGCGTTCATACGCAGCCCTCGCGTTTCATCCTCTGATGCTATCACATTCCCGCGGAGAATACAACCGGCCCGGCGTTCATTCTTCGCAAATTCAACAATAATTTACCTCCTGATGCCCCGGAAACGGAACGTCCGGTCCGAAAAAGCATAAGACTTTCTTATTGTCTTTATCGAATGTTTAATCAGATCCCGCGGTTTACCGCCGTCGGATCGCGCTACCCCAGCTCCCGATTTGACGGATCCTGATTCGCTTTGCGCATCCGTTAAATCGAATCCGTTCATTTTCTCTCCGCGGCCCCGGGTTTTCGCCCCGTCCCGCGCGCCGGCAGGCATTTTCCCGGCGCCCGCGCATAGGCTGTCCCTGCGGGGCGCTCCAAGGCGGCGCATAATCATAAGCATATTTTATGTAGTTTTAATTATATATAGTTTGACATTATCTTTTTACGATCCTATAATAAAGCATCATCGGAGACAAACGCAGGCGGCCCGAAAAACCGGGCCGCGGGA